>CP097899.1:377500-747500 GCA_023639215.1 Candidatus Pristimantibacillus lignocellulolyticus | reverse complement strand
TGAATCAATTAGTTGCAGTAGAAATGCTGAAATATTGTCATTGTAATGTGACAGTTGCGAATAACGGGATAGAGGCGATTGCAAGCTTGCTAGAAGAAGATTTTGATCTTGTACTTATGGATATTCATATGCCTGAAATGGATGGTATGGAGGCTGTAAGACAAATAAGAAATAACGCTAAATATAACGAACTACCTATTATTGCACTTACTGCTAATGTTTTAGTTTCTGATCATGAACAGTATTTGCAGATGGGAATGAATGCGGTTGTTACCAAACCGATTTCAATGGAGCAACTAAAACAAATTATTTATAGCTATACTCCATCCTCTTCTCTAGTAGCCGTAACTAGTGAAACTGAACAGGCGTCTTTTGAACAGAATCATATCATGCAACAATTACTGTTACTCACTGTGGTAAAAGCTGATATAGCCATAGAGCGATTGAATGGTAAAGTGAATATATATATTCATATGTTAGAACAATTTATTGAAGATTATTTAGACTTTGCTTTGCGTATGAGAAACTTCCTAGAGTTAGAACAATATGAAGAAATAAGTAGAGCACTGCATACATTAAAAGGTTCATCTAGTTATTTGGAAGCACAAGAAATAAATAAGCTTGCTGTAGTAGGTGAAACATTATTAAAAGAGAAAGCTTATAGTAAACTACCAGGTTGCATTGAAATGATAGACTATGAAATGTTACTTTTCGAGAAACAAGTGAGAAAAGTGTTAAGTATTCTTAATAATATTTAACAATTTACTCACAAAATTCTAACAAATCATTGAGGACTAGCAAAGGATGTTGTATTATTATAATTAATTAGCCTAATTAATGTTTTATATTGTGCAACAAATTGTGAGGGTGACGTCAATGTATAAGGTTCTTATTATTGAAGATGACGTTATGATGAATAACATGTTGTCTATGTACTTAACCGAAGAAGGTTATGAAGTACAACAAGCTTTCAATGGGACAACAGGTTTGCATACGGCATCTCACTTTAGTCCACATATTATTTTATTAGACCTTATTTTGCCGGATATTAATGGTATTGCAATCTGTTCAGAAATACGATTGACTTCTAACGTGCCGATTATGATACTATCCATGAAAAGTGAAGTTTCTGAACGAGTTCTAGCTTTAAAAGCTGGGGCAGATGATTATTTATGTAAGCCGTTCAGTATGCACGAATTAACAGCACGAGTGGAAGCACTTATCCGTCGCTCGATTCAAACAATCGATCAACTAGTTAATAGTAGTCGAATGGAAGTAGCTGTCGATGGAGATACCAATGCTATCCGACTTGATCATGAGCGTCGTCTCCTTATTGTGCGTGAAGAGCCTGTCGAAACAACATTCTCTGAATATGAAATTATGAGACTGTTTTTGTCTACACCTAATAAAGTGTTTAGTAGAGAAGAATTAATAAGTACGTTAAGGGGTTTTGATTCATTTGTAACGGATCGTTCTATCGATGTACATATTGTTAATTTACGAAAGAAGATAGAACAAAATCCAAGAGAACCAAAGCTTATCAAAACAGTATGGGGATTTGGTTACAAGTATTCCCCTACATCTTAATGAATAAAACTACTCTCATAAAAAAGATCCGTAAGAAGGTTTTGTTCACTTCTGACGGATCTTTTTTATTAATCTATGAAACTTCTAAATAAAGCTTAGTACCATCATTATATTGTAGAATAGCTACATCACGTACCATTTCTACTGATTGAATCGATTTCCACTTTTTGCGGAAAGCAAAATCAAATTCAAGTTCATGTAATTTATTGTTAAGTTTCTGGTAATTATGAGATTTTTCAACAGTACAGAAAACAGGCACGGAACGATTTTTATAAGTGATGATTTTTACCATATTACGAAAAGCCTCCTAGATCTTTATGTTTATAGTATATGTAAATAGATTTAAGAGGACATGAATATAGCGTTTAAAATTTGTTTATTATTCTAATACTAATCTAACAAAGTAATGTACAAATTTATCATTGCGATAATGGTGAGATGAAGAGGATAAAAGCTTCTCCATATCCAATTTGGAGCACGCCAATGGCTTAATTTTTGAATTATATTAGGATGGAAAGCTATTGTATAGGTGACGATCATACTGATAAATTGTATTAACCATGAATGATATACCATAAATATGATCTCAGCGATAAATTGAACAATGAACATTACCGAAGATGTGAAATAACGATAGATTAACATTAGAACTAATGCATAGGCACCATAATCAAAAGAAACAATTTCTAGTAGAACGAGACTACCGACTGCTAAGAAAACTCTAATAGCTAGATGAATTTTCTTCATATCTAGTATTTTCAACGTAAGGAGACAGACTAATAAAGTAGCGATTACATTAAAACGTAATACATCAAATGTAAGTGTATATGGAAGTTGAGAAATAATCGCGAGTAAGCCTAATCGTAATACATACTTTGAAAAGTTACTCGTTCGGTGATAGCCGACAACCATGAGGTAAGTGTAAATAGGAAAAGAAAGACGACCTATTATTCTAAGCATTAGCTCATTAGGGAAAAAGACTGCTCCGATATGGTCGATGAGCATGGTGAGCATGGCGATCCATTGCATGATTTCTCCTCCTTCCTTGAGATGTAGTTCAAAAAGTGGGCTTTGATAACGATGAGTATGCTAACGTAGCTTATTCGGCGTCGAATATGAAGCGAACTTGGGAAGTCCGGTACGCGTGTACCAACTACGTACACTTGCGTTTCCTCCTTCCGCAAGTAGCGCTCCATCTTCTTGGTTCTGAAATCCCGCCTTTTGAACCTTCATTGGAATAGGTAGTTCAAAAAGCGGGCTTTGATAACGATGAGTGTGCTAACGTAGCTTAATCGGCGTCGAATATGCCCTCCATCGAAAGCCTGCGTGTGCTCACGTACATAAAACGTACGCTGTGCTACTCGTTTCCGCTGGAGTGCATCTTCTCGATTTGCGAAATCCCACCTTTTAAACCTTCACTATACGAGAAACAGCTGGAAGTGCTTGACCTCCAGCTATTTCGGTTTATTTGATTGCTTCAATCGTATCGAACACTTGCAAATAATATTGGTGTGGACGTGGAACAAATTGATCTTTCATAATTACAGTTGTATGTGCTTGTAATGATGGAAGCACCGACGTTTGTGACTGTATGTAGCCTGATACTTCTAACTGCTCAATTTGTCCAAGAAATAATCGGCGTAACCCTGTAAGCGGAGCTTCGTAAACGGCTAGTACTTCTTCAACTTGAAACTTCCAAGTTGACAGAGGTCTTGGAGATTGTAGAGCAAATACATCACTAATTTCTCGATCGATATACTGTTTACCGTGAACCTCACCAGCTGCTTCTTCTCTAACTTGCATCATATGATGTAGATCTTTAAACTTGACGAGAAGTCCAACTTCTTCTGCTATTTCACGAACAGCATCTTGAAGTTGTTCCCCTGCTGTTAAATGTCCTGCTACAGTAATGTCGTAGCATAGAGGATTCGTATCTTTTCCTACTTGGCGTTGTTGAAATGCAATATAGATTTCATTATCACGTTGCTCATAGATCCAACAATGAAACGTTCGATGCCAATAACCATTGGTATGCGTCTCGCTTCGTGTAGCACGTCCCAGCGATCTCAACTGTTCATCATAAATATCAAACCATTCCGTACTACTCATTAATCGTAGAATTTACAAGGTGAGATGTGCAGTGTTTGCAACGAGTCGCTTTAATTGGAACTTGTGATAGGCAATGTGGACATTCTTTTTCTGTTGGAGTAGCTACTTCTGCTACTTTTTCTTTTTCTGTTATTTTACGCAAATGATTAATACCTTTAACCATAAAGAATATACAAAGTGCAACGATTATAAAGTCAATTAAAGTATTAATAAAAGATCCATAATTCATATATACTTGTGTACCTGTTTCCCCATCAACCGCTTTACCGATAGGAAGCTTTAACTCCTTGAAATCCATATTGCCTAGAAGAGCACCTACTGGAGGCATAATAATATCATTAACGAGTGACGTAACAATTTTACCGAACGCTCCACCAATAATAACACCGACTGCTAGATCAATAACATTCCCCTTTACCGCAAATTCCCTGAACTCTTGTAAAATCTTCATAATAAATCCTCCTAAAACTTTTTATATCTAGTAATGATGCTTCTTGCAAATAAAAAGTTACATCGAAAGCAAGAATCTAACTTTTATGTACTTCAATATATTTAAGTCTATTGATATTGCATCCACAGGACGGGACATAAAGTGCTTTCTCACAGTAACAAAATATTTTATTAGTATGTCCTCAATCTAGCATTGATACTCTTATTTTTCAATATTTTTATAGCAATATAACGGCTTATTAATAAATTTTAACTAGATTTACGTTGTAATGCGCTTTCAAATGAAAGAGTGAGAGATCATAAGAATACCTAGATACATTGGCTATCTAGAAGTTAATTTCGAGCAAAAATCCGTAAACGATAACAGTCTGCTACTGACTGTTATCGTTTACGGATGAAATACATTGCTATTACGTTTTTGAGTTATAGCGTTTTTCTAGTTTTTTACCACCAAACCAAAGAACGATTATTCCAATAACAGAGGCAACGATACGCCAAGGTGCTTCGAAGAGATTAGAGATATCAAAGCTGATTAATCCGATAAATAATATCATCATAGCTTTGCCTAATGCAAATGAGACGAGAAACGTATGGAAAGGTAATTTACTAAGCCCTGCAACGATCGTTATTAAAACTGATGGCGTAAATGGAAAACATGACAATAGAAATAACGGTGTGAAACCTTTATGTTCTACCCATCCGAAAATTTTCCGTGAAGAAGGATATCGACGCTTCAAACGATCGCCGAGTTTATTGCCATACTTACGACAAATTAGAAAAATTGAAATTGCGCCTCCCATAATACCGAGCCAAGAGAACAACATTCCGAAACCAAAGCCATAGATATTGACATTAGCTGCAATAATTACGATTAACGGCAGAAAAGGCAAAAATGCTTCAAAGAAAGGAACTAGAATTCCTGGTAAAGGACCTAGGTTAGAAAGACTTTCTAAAAATTGTTCGATTTGCTCTAAGGTCATGATGAGTTTCTCCGTTCTCACATACAATTAGAATTAAAGTCAAATAAGTATATTGAATAAGCCAGGATCTTTGTTGAGTTCAACAAAATGATAGCCCTTAGTCTGCATTCGCTCGATTAATGAAATATAATCTTCACGGTATTTCAATTCTATACCAACAAGTGCAGGGCCGTTATCTTTATTAGATTTTTTCGTATATTCAAATCTTGTAATATCATCATTAGGTCCAAGTACTTGATCTAAAAATTCTCTAAGCGCTCCTGCTCGTTGTGGGAAGTTGAGCATGAAATAGTGTTTATAGCCTTCATATATAAGGGATCGTTCTTTAATTTCTTGCATTCGATCTATATCATTATTTCCACCACTGACGACACAAACAACGGTTTTACCTTTAATATGCTCACTATATTGCTCTAAAGAAGCAATCGTAAGCGCACCTGCAGGTTCTGCAACAATCGCATTTTCGTTGTATAGATCTATAATGGTTGTACACACTTTACCTTCATTAACTGAAATAACATCATCGAGTAGTTCCCTACAGATTGCAAAAGTATGATCACCTACACGTTTTACAGCAGCGCCATCGACGAATTTATCAACTTGTGGTAAGGTCACGACTTCATTCTGAGATAATGCTAGTTGCAAGGATGCTGCACCTTCGGGTTCAACACCGATCATTTTCGTAGAAGGGGAGATGCTCTTCACATATGAGCTCACCCCTGCTGCAAGACCGCCACCACCGACTGTTACGAAAACAAAATCGGGGCTATGCTCGATGTCATTCAGTATTTCTTGACCAACGGTACCATTACCTGCAATAATCATACGATCATCGAAAGGATGAACAAAGGCGTATCCACTACGTTCACATTCAATCATTGCTTCATTATAAGCATCGTCAAATGTGTCACCTTTTAGTATAATTTCTACATTATTACCGCCAAAAAATTGTACTTGTTTTACTTTTTGATTAGGAGTAGTGCTAGGCATATAGATTTTCCCTTTAATTCCTAGCGTATGACAAGAATAAGCAACACCTTGCGCATGATTACCAGCGCTAGCACAGATCACTCCAACTAGCCCTTCTTGTTCTGATAAGGAACGAATAAGATGATAGGCTCCACGGATTTTGAATGAACGAATAATTTGTAAATCTTCACGTTTTAAGTAAACCTCGCAGTTATAGCGCTGTGATAATACACGGTTATATTGAAGTGGCGTGTGAGTGATAACATCTTTCAAGTGCATATGAGCTTGAACGATTTCTTCTAGTTGTATTTTTACGTTGGAATCATCCCATGTGTTCATCTATGAAAACCTACCTTTTATGTTAAATTAATTTATTCGAATGTATATGATTATATTATTATAGCATTATGCATACCACAGTACAGAGGAGTGGAAAAGTTGAAAAAGAAAATTTTAGTAACGTTTATTTGTTTCATTGTAATTATTGTAGGTGCTGCTTTTGCTTTGAAGCAATATATTAGTCCAAGTCAACAGCTTACTATGGATTATACAGCAATTGATATTGAAGAAAAGGTAATGAATATGGTTACTAATCTCAAAAGTGAAGTGATATTAACTGAGCAAGATATTGATTCATTGATCAAACAAAATATGGATAGACAACTTAATTCATTTACTTATATTAATGGTGCTAAGTTTTATGTTGAGAATGATATTCTTTATGCCATATTAAATGTGACACTATATAATAAAGTAGACGCTGAAATTCTTGCAACATATAAGGTGGATTGGGATGGATCTAAGTTGAAATTGTCACCACAATCGCTATCTATTAAGGATATCTCATTGCCTACTTCATGGCTAGAAACAATTTCCATACCGATCTATGATAAAGCTGATTCCCTAGTAACTATCTCAAGTCTCACTAATGTTGGAAGAGAAATTGTTATTAAGCTTAAATTAAGTCTGTTTTCATGGTGAAAAAAAGATTGAAAAGTAGATTATGAGTTGTTATTAATGAAGTAATTATATAGGGATCAAAGTCAGTAGACAAATAACTAGTCATGCAGTAACATTTGTAAAGCAAACCATTATGTAAGGCACATGCAAGAGGAGAGATTAGTCTGGAATCATCGTTATTACTCACATTTAAGTCACCACCATTTCCATATTTTATTGAATCTAATTCTCATACTTACGAGGTAGGAGAAGAACATCCTAATCGTACAAATATTGGTATATTTGATATGTTATACGTTCGAGAGGGTTGCATGTATATTGCAGAGGGCGATCATAAATGGGAATTACATGCTGGAGAAGTATTAATTCTTCGGCCAGATGCCTGGCATTATTCTTATCAACCATGTACATCTCGTACAACATTTGATTGGCTGCACTTCCAAACAGCTGGACCTTGGGAAGAAGTAGAAAACTACGAGCAAGGTACCTTGCGCGGAGATTACTATACGTATGCACTACGCGTACCTAAACATGTTAAGCTACAAGCTACGACAGAGATGCGCACGATGTTAGAGGCTTTGCATGAAGCTGCTAGAAATAGTTCTCATGCTGCATTTTGGGATCGTCAACAACGCTTCTTGCATTTATTGCAGATGCTTGATGAAGGTTGGAGAAGTGATACCGCTAAAGCATCCGTTGTTGTGGCGGAAAAAGCAGCTGCATATTTGAAGCGACATTATCGTCAATCGATTAGTAATCAAACATTAAGTGAAGCGTTAGCGTTACATATTAACTATATCACTCGTAGTATGAGCGATGTATTCGATTGTACGCCACAGCAATATTTACTATATTATCGAATCGACCAAGCCAAGTTACTACTTATTAAGACGGACTGGTCAATTGCGCAAATAGCAATCGAATCAGGATTTAAGCAAACTGCTCATTTCTCAAGATTATTTGCTAATCAAGTGGGTTTGTCACCGTTGAGATATCGTAAGAAGTTTACGCATTAGTGTATTCATAGTTATCAAAGCCCACTTTTTGAACTATCCTCTAAAAATGAAGGTTCAAAACATTCGCTTGTCAGCACCAAGAAGATACCCCACAGTGTAAACGAGTAGCACAGTGTACGTTATTGGTACACGAGCACACGCAGGCTTACGTAGCATATTCGATGTCGAATATGCTACGTAAGCATAATCATCGTGATCACGAGTGGATGTTTTGAACTACCTATAAAAAATGAATAATTTACCTCCTTACTACAGATACTCTCTACATCACCAGAATTGTACAACTTTTACACTTCTGAGACTATTCGGTTTATTCGAATGGTGTAGCGAAGTGTGCAAAGTTTAGGAGGTTTTTTTATGGTTCAAAGATTTTCACTACAAGCAGAAATATATGATGTATTGGAACAATTTAAAGCGACGAAAGTCATGCAAACTCATGCACAACGTTACAATGTAACGCCTACTCAACATGTGACGATTGTTATGAATGATCGTCATGAGCAGCGTGTTCTTCAAGATGCAAGATGGGGGCTATTCCCATATTGGGCAAGTGATGCAGTAAATACAACGAAACAAGCTGTCCGCGGAAAGTCTTTTCTAAATGAACTAGTGACGCGTAATCGTTGTGTTGTGCCTTGCACAGGTTTTTATGGTGCGAAGCAAGTTGGAGCAGAAAGAGATCCTAGAGCAATGCATATTGTACTCCCAGGAAAACCTTTATTCGGTGTAGCGGGAATTTTTGATCGCTTTCGTAATGCTCAAGGAGAAGAGACACGAGTCTTCACGATTTTAACTTCTGAAACTACAGGGAAAATGGCGGAGTGGCAACCTAGTTTGCCAATTGTATTAGATGAAGAGGGAGTTGAAGCATGGCTCAATCCAAAAGCACGTAACTATGATCTATTGCAGATGCATTTGCCGCATTTGGAAAGTTATATGTTAAGATCTTATCCTGTTACGAATGCTGTGTATGACGACCAATATGAATCTCCAGACTGCATACTTGAACTTGGTATTGATTTTGGTTAAAAAATATAAAATTAGACCTTTATGTGTGCTGTTCATTTATCAGCGGACATGAAGGTCTTTTTTTTTTGCATTCATATTATAAATTAGTGTCATTAATGATCTATAAGGAAACTGTAGAAATAGGTTCAATATTTCTTATAAGATGAATGTGGCTGTATTCATTGACCCTAGTTTCACTCTGTGGTACTTTTTAATGAGAGAATAATTCATAGTAATATGATAGGAATTAATTCATAGTATCGATGCGAGGTGTATAGATTGCAACTATTAGTAACGAACAGTCCGTTTTCAGAGGCCCAGCTTCAGCAATTGAATGCAGTACTTCCAACTTTAAGTGAAGCGCAAATTCAATGGTTAAGTGGTTATTTAGCATTTTATCGTATGGGAAATAGTGAAGCTCCAATTAATCTTAATTCAACTGCTGTAACTTCAATTCAAGAGTTACCTACTGTCCAACCAGCAATTGTTGCCTTGAAAGAAGCGACTATTGTTTTTGGTTCTCAAACTGGTAATTCACAACGTCTAGCAGGCAGACTTTCTGAGAAGTTGAAAAGTATTGGCTTTGAAGTGACGTTGTCCGCGATGAATAAGTTTAAGCCCAATGATTTGAAAAAGGCTACTAATTTGTTTGTACTAGTTAGTACTCATGGAGAAGGCGATCCACCCGATAACGCCATCTCGTTCTATGATTTCTTAAATAGCAAGCGAGCTCCAAAACTTGATGGTTTGAAATATTCGGTTCTTTCACTCGGCGATACATCCTATGAATTTTTCTGTAAAACAGGTCAAGATTTCGATACCAAATTACAAGAATTAGGTGCAGAGAGACTTGCTGACCGTGTCGATTGTGATGTTGATTTTGAAGAATCTGCTAGTAGTTGGATTGATGCTGTAGTTAACAATATTCAAGCTGTATCAGCGGTGACAGCAAATACTGCAAATACAGGTTCTGTAGCTTCTTCTGCTTCAGAACAATCTGAATACACTCGTAATCGTCCATTCCAAGCAGAACTACTAGAAAGTATTAATTTGAATGGTCGTGGTTCTGATCGAGAAACACGCCATCTTGAAATATCATTAGAAGGATCTGGAATTACGTATGAACCAGGCGATGCTGTTGGCATAGTACCTCATAATAATCCAACACTTGTGCAAGATCTAATTGCAGCATTAAGTTGGTCTAGTAATGATTCCATTACAAATAAAGACGGTATTACATCAACGATAGAAGAAGCGCTAACTACGCAATTTGAGATTACAGTGCTTTCCAAAACATTACTTGAGAAGCTTGCTCCTTTTGCGACAACTAGTGAATTTACTAGTTTATTAGCAGATACAAAAGCGGTGAAAGAATACGTTAAAGGTCGTGATCTACTCGATCTGGTACGTGATTATGGTCCATTATCATTGCAACCAAGTGATGTGCCCGCGGTATTACGTAAAATACCTGCAAGACTATACTCAATCGCAAGTAGTCTTAAATCTCATCCTGAAGAAGTACATCTAACGATTCGTAAAGTACAATATGAAGCTCATGGCCGCGCTCGTGATGGGGTTTGTTCTGTCTATGTATCTGAACGATTAGAAGTAGGAGATAAAGTTTCGGTATTCGTGCAATCTAATCCAAACTTCAAGCTACCAACTAATGTTGAAGCACCGGTCATTATGATTGGACCAGGTACAGGGGTTGCGCCATTCCGTTCTTTCTTAGAAGAAAGAGAAGAGACTGGAATTGGCGGTAAAACATGGTTGTTCTATGGTGACCGTCATTATGTTACAGATTTCCTATATCAGACAGATTGGCAACGGATGCTAGCTGATGGTGTACTTACAAAGCTAGAAGTTGCATTCTCTCGTGATACGAAAGAGAAAGTATATGTACAGCATCGACTACTAGAACATGCTGCAGAACTATATACATGGCTAGAAGAGGGAGCTTACGTATATATTTGCGGGGATGAAAAATATATGGCGCATGATGTGCATACCGCTTTAGTTAATATCGTTAAACAACAGCGTAATGTTAGTGAAGAAGCTGCTAAAGCATATATTGCACAATTACAGGAAGACGGACGTTATCTTCGTGATGTATATTAATGTAAATAAATGATTTAAGTGATTAAGTATGATCGGCATAAGCTATGGGGGAGGACTCTCGCAATGACAAGTAAAAAAAAGGTAGAACCAATTGGCGGTAAACCGAGTGATGTAGAGGACTTAAAAGTAGAGAGTAAATATTTGCGTGGTTCATTATCAGAACAATTACAAAATCGTGTAACAGGTGGTTTAACAGAGTTAGATAATCGTCTTTTGAAATTCCACGGAAGTTATATGCAAGATGATCGTGATCTACGCAATGAGCGTGAAAAGCAAAAGTTAGAACCTGCTTTTCAGTTCATGCTCCGCGTTGTTACACCGGGCGGTGTAGCTACTCCGGAACAATGGCTAGTCATGGATGAACTTGCACAAAAATATGGCAATCATACGATGCGAGTTACGACTCGTCAAGCATTCCAAATGCATGGTGTATTGAAATGGAATTTAAAATCTACCATTAAAGAGATTAATGATGCGCTACTTACAACATTAGCGGCATGCGGTGATGTAAGTCGTAACGTGATGTGTAATCCTAATCCTCATCAATCAGAAGTACATGAGGAAATTTTTACAATGTCAGAAGAATTGACAAAACATCTTGCGCCCCGTACACCCGCTTATCATGAGATCTGGTTAGATGGTGAAAAACTTGAAAATCCTTATAAGCCTTATAGTGAGCCAGTAGATCCTGTAGAACCAATCTATGGACATGTGTATTTACCGCGTAAGTTCAAAATAGGTATTGCCGTTCCTCCATCTAACGATATTGATGTATACTCTCAAGATTTGGGTTACATTGCTATCGTAGAAAAAGGAAAACTTATTGGTTTTAATGTAACTGTGGGCGGCGGTATGGGTATGACTCATGGGGATAGCAATACGTATCCACAACTAGGTAAAGTTATTGGCTTTGTTAAGCGTGAACAAGTGCTTGATATCGCTGAGAAGGTTGTAACGATCCAGCGTGATTACGGTAATCGTTCAGTTCGTAAAAATGCTCGTTTCAAATATACAATTGATCGTCATGGTTTGGATTGGTTTGTTGAAGAATTACAAGAGCGTCTTGGTTGGACTCTTGAGCCAGCACGTGAATTCCATTTCGATAACAGTGGAGACCGATATGGTTGGGCGAAAAACTATAATGGGACATGGAATGTAACACTTTTTGTTCGTAGCGGTCGTATTGCGGACACGGAAGATTCTGATCTAATGACTGGTCTTCGTGAAATTGCCAAAGTATTAAAGGGTGATTTCAGATTAACGGCTAACCAGAATATTATGATCGGTAATGTGCCCGCCAAGCAAAAGGCAGCTATTACGAAACTGTTGAAGCAATATCGTATATCTATTGGTGAGGAGCTGACTGGCATTCGTCGTAATGCATTGTCATGCGTATCTTTACCTACATGTGGATTAGCTATGGCTGAAGCAGAACGTTATCTACCATCTCTACTTGATAAACTTGATCCGATTTTTGAAAAAAATGGTTTGAGAGATCAAGAGGTAAATATTCGTATGACGGGTTGCCCGAATGGATGCGCACGCCCTGCACTTGGAGAAATTTCCTTTATCGGTAAGGCAGCGGGGAAATACAATATGTATATGGGTGCTTCATTTGCTGGTGAGCGTTTGAATAAAATGTATAAAGAGAATATAGGCGAAGAAGAGATTATCTCGACATTGACGCCAATTATTGAGCATTATGCTAAAGATCGTCAAACAAACGAAAACTTCGGTGATTTTGTAATTCGTACAGGATACATTAACGCTACAACGGACGGAACTAACTTCCATAGCGCATAATTGAAAGACATAATAAAAAGCCTTCTTACAGAGTAGTAAAACACTCCGTAAGAAGGCTGATTTATTTTAAAGAAAATTAATCAAACTGTAATCGTTACACTATGCGAATAATTGTAAGTGAAGCACCTACACCAGCTTGAAGTGTTGCAGCTCCTAGTAAACCGAACAACTGAAGTTCCAAAGTATCACCAGCTGTAAGTGTAGTAATTAAAGAAGCTGAGAACTTACTTAGATTTGCAACTGGGCTAATGACAGATGGTAGTAAAGGTGAACCGTTAAGCAATAGTCTAGATGATACTAATAAAGCTGCTGTAATATTAATGTCATAACTTAAGAAATAAGTGCCTGTTTGAGTAATCGTAAATACAGTATTAGCTCCATTGACGGTTACACTATTTAGAACTTGTGAGTTTGGTAGTGGTATATCTGTTCCACCTAAAACAACTGCTATAACTGATCCGGCTTGGTTGTCTGCAAACGCATTTGTAGTTGTCACTGTAGTGCCAGTCGCCCCAGTCGCCCCAGTAGCTCCAGTCGCCCCAGTAGCTCCAGTAGCCCCAGTAGCGCCAGTAGCCCCAGTAGCCCCAGTAGCGCCAGTAGCCCCAGTAGCGCCAGTAGCCCCAGTAGCGCCAGTAGCGCCAGTAGCGCCAGTAGCGCCAGTAGCGCCAGTAGCGCCAGTAGCGCCAGTAGCGCCGGTAGCGCCAGTAGCGCCAGTAGCCCCAGTAGCGCCGGTAGCGCCAGTAGCACCTTCTTCGCCTTCTTCGCCAGTAGCGCCAGTAGCGCCAGTAGTCCCAGTAGCCCCAGTAGCCCCAGTAGCCCCATCAGCGCCAGTAGCCCCAGTAGCCCCATCAGCGCCAGTAGCACCAGTAGCCCCATTAGCGCCAGTAGCTCCGGTAGCCCCATCAGCGCCAGTAGCGCCAGTAGCCCCATCAGCGCCAGTAGCACCATCAGCTCCGGTAGCCCCAGTAGCCCCATTAGCGCCAGTAGCCCCATCAGCTCCGGTAGCCCCAGTAGCCCCAGTAGCTCCGGTAGCCCCAGTAGCCCCATCAGCGCCAGTAGCTCCGGTAGCCCCAGTAGCCCCATCAGCGCCAGTAGCCCCAGTCGCCCCAGTAGCCCCAGTAGCCCCAGTAGCCCCAGTAGCCCCAGTAGCTCCGGTAGCCCCAGTAGCCCCATCAGCGCCAGTAGCTCCGGTAGCCCCAGTAGCCCCATCAGCGCCAGTAGCACCAGTAGCCCCATCAGCGCCAGTAGCCCCATCAGCGCCAGTCGCACCATCAGCTCCGGTAGCCCCAGTAGCCCCATCAGCCCCAGTAGCGCCAGTAGCCCCAGTAGCTCCGGTAGCACCAGTAGCCCCATCAGCACCAGTAGCTCCGGTAGCACCATCAGTGCCAGTCGCACCAGTAGCCCCATCAGCACCGGTAGCGCCAGTAGCCCCAGTAGCCCCAGTAGCTCCGGTAGCACCAGTAGCCCCAGTAGCTCCGGTAGCACCAGTAGCCCCATCAGCGCCAGTAGCTCCGGTAGCACCATCAGTGCCAGTCGCACCAGTAGCCCCATCAGCCCCATCAGCGCCAGTAGCTCCGGTAGCCCCAGTAGCCCCATCAGCGCCAGTAGCCCCAGTAGCCCCAGTAGCCCCAGTAGCTCCGGTAGCACCAGTAGCCCCATCAGCGCCAGTAGCTCCGGTAGCCCCAGTAGCCCCATCAGCGCCAGTAGCACCAGTAGCCCCATCAGCGCCAGTAGCCCCATCAGCGCCAGTAGCCCCATCAGCGCCAGTCGCACCATCAGCTCCGGTAGCCCCAGTAGCCCCATCAGCCCCAGTAGCGCCAGTAGCCCCAGTAGCTCCGGTAGCACCAGTAGCGCCAGCAGCGCCAGTCGCACCAGTAGCTCCATCAGTGCCAGCCGCACCAGTAGCACCAGTAGCACCAGTAGCCCCATCAGCTCCGGTAGCCCCAGTCGCCCCAGTTACTCCATCGGAGCCAGCAGCCCCAGTAGCACCGGTTGCACCAGTAGCACCATCAGCACCATCAGCACCGGTAGCCCCAGTCGCCCCAGTAGCGCCATCAGCGCCAGTAGCGCCAGTAGCTCCATCAGCACCATCAGCGCCAGTAGCGCCAGTAGCCCCAGTAGCTCCATCAGCGCCAGCTGCACCAGTAGCGCCAGTAGCGCCAGCTGCACCAGTAGCCCCAGTAGCGCCATCAGCGCCAGTAGCCCCAGTCGCTCCAGTAGCTCCATCAGCGCCAGCTGCACCAGTAGCGCCAGTAGCGCCAGCTGCACCAGTAGCCCCAGTAGCGCCATCAGCGCCAGTAGCCCCAGTCGCTCCAGTAGCTCCATCAGCGCCAGCTGCACCAGTAACGCCAGTAACGCCAGTAGCGCCAGTAGCGCCAGTAGCGCCAGCTGCACCAGTAGCCCCAGTAGCGCCATCAGCGCCAGTAGAACCAGTAGCGCCAGTAGCTCCATCAGCGCCAGTAGAACCAGTCGCTCCAGTAGCGCCAGCTGCACCAGTAGCCCCAGTAGCGCCAGTAGCGCCATCAGCGCCAGCCGCCCCAGTAGCACCAGTAGCGCCAGTAGCGCCAGTAGCGCCAGTAGCTCCATCAGCGCCAGTAGCGCCATCAGCGCCAGCTGCACCAGTAGCCCCAGTAGCGCCAGTAGCGCCATCAGCCCCAGTAGCGCCAGTCGCTCCATCAGCGCCAGTAGCGCCAGTAGCTCCAGTAGCTCCATCAGCGCCAGCCGCCCCAGTAGCCCCAGTCGCGCCATCAGCGCCAGTCGCGCCAGCCGCCCCAGTAGCACCGGTCGCACCAGTAGGACCTACTGGAATTGTAGGCAACTCGATACTTACAATAGCCGAGCCTTGAGTAACATTAATATCTAATGTTGTAGACTCAAATGACAAAGTCTGTCCTAATAGCACTGTTGCTGTATCTCCAGTAGGACCTTCAACTGTAAATAATATTTGACTAGTGTCAAATTCTCCAGTAGGCCCAGTAGGCCCAGTAGGTCCTGGAGGTCCACCCGAAGGTCCGGTTGCTCCATCCGCACCAGTAGCTCCAGTAGCGCCAGTAGGTCCAGCAATACCAGTAGCACCAGTAGCCCCAACAGCGCCAGTAGCTCCATCCGCACCAGTAGCGCCAGTAACCCCAGTAGGTCCAGCAGGCCCAGCAACAGAGATGATTTGGTAGTCAGGTGAACCTTCACCTGGAATACCTTGAGGAGGAGCATTTGTTACCACATAGAGTACGCCGTCGTAAGAAACAACTTGCCCCACTTGGTAAAAAGGAGCAAATCTCGGATCAAATGGTACGATGTCAGTAAGTCCAATTCCCGGAGGACCTTCTGGTCCTGGGCGTCCTGGAGGCCCAGGAGGTCCTGGAGGTCCAGGAGGACCTGTTGGTCCACGGCGACCAGGCGTGGGATGAATTCCACTAATCATTACATCTTTAGACTTGTATTTCTTTGGTTGAAACTTATCACTTCGTTTGTTATTGAACTTTGTATCCAAAAAAACACCTCCCTAAGAACTTCTGTATCATACGCGGAAGGCAGTAGATGCGTATGTGTGAATATCCTACCTTTTCACAAAATAATAGCCTAATAGTATAGTAGACTATGAAATTTATAGATAGTTTATTAATTGAAAAGGACTGCCATGCTGTAGTTTATACAGCGTGGCAGTCCTTATATTTATATCATATTAGTTAATAGATAAACCTGCGCTTCCGTATCCTGCAACTACTGTAGCTACATCTAATCCGCTAGTAACGTTCGAAGAGAACACTAATAATAGACGAGTACCTTGAGTGACGGGGATGTTTAAGCCGGTCGTGTTTCCACTGCTAGTAGCACCTATTGCAATGATTCCATTTAGTGAAGGAGATAATGTTACAACAGCACCAGGAATAGGGCTGAAGATATTATTAGGTGTAGTTGAACTAAATACTTGAGCAGTTAAAGTAAGTGTTGAACCGATAAGTGAAATTGCAGCTGTTGTGCTGAAATATGCGGACATACTTGTAATAGTACCATCTCTCGGAACTGAGAATGCCATGTTTAACAACAATCCTGTGGCTCCAGTCAGATCGATATTAGCACCTACGAGTGTTACGCCTACAGCGGAATTGCCAAATCCAATAAGTGATTTACTATTAAGGACACCGCCTAAAACTGTCGTAAGTGTAACCGGTAACCCTGAAGCGTAAGGAATTATGGCACTTGCTCCTGCCAAGCCAGTAGCGCCAGTAGCTCCTGCCAAGCCAGTAGCGCCAGTAGCGCCAGTAGCGCCAGTAGCGCCAGTAGCGCCAGTAGCGCCAGTAGCGCCAGTAGCGCCAGTAGCGCCAGTAGCGCCAGTAGCGCCAGCAGCGCCAGTAGCGCCAGCAGCGCCAGTAGCGCCAGCAGCGCCAGTAGCGCCAGTAGCGCCAGTAGCGCCAGTAGCGCCAGCAGCGCCAGTAGCGCCAGCAGCGCCAGTAGCGCCAGCAGCGCCAGTAGCGCCAGCAGCGCCAGTAGCGCCAGTAGCGCCAGCAGCGCCAGTAGCGCCAGCAGCGCCAGTAGCGCCAGCAGCGCCAGTAGCGCCAGCAGCGCCAGTAGCGCCAGTAGCGCCAGGAGGACCACCAGAAGGACCAGTAGGTCCAGTTACACCAGTAGCGCCAGTAGGACCGGTAGGTCCAACACCAAATGGTCCAGTTGCACCTGTAGGTCCTTGTGGACCCGGACACCCTGGATAACCTCGAGGACCTCGAGGACCAGGAGGACCTGTTGGTCCACGGCGACCAGGTGTAGGATGAATACCACTAATCGTTACTTCTTTAGATTTGTATTTCATTGGTTGAAGCTTATCAATTTGTTTATTATTGGACAATGTATCCAAAAAAACCACCTCCCTTAGTACTCCTTTATCATATGAAGAAGGTGGTACATGCGTATGTGTGTATATCCTACCTTTTCAAATTTAATATTTTTATAGATTTATATAGTAGATGCCATCGTACTTTTAACTACTTACTAATAGATTTACGAATAGTAAAGTTACAACTATGTACTATACGAAAGGGATGTCGAATTTTTATGAGTAAATATTCTACGTTCTCTTAACTCTTTGTAGATATAATAAGGAAGTAGATGGATTATCTAATCGCTCGCCACATAAATAGTCAGATATCGTAAATAATAAGAGTATAATGAAAAATAAAAACACTGTAGCAATGCATTCAGCTTATAATCTGTTATGCAAAATAAACAATCAATGCAATAGTTGAATTGTAAGATTGACACACAACGGTGATAATAATATAATTAACTTATAAAAAGTAAGTAACTATAGTAAATGGAGGTTGTTCTTATGACATTTATAATAAATGAAAATACGTCTCTTGGTCTTGTGAAGTTAAAGGTAGAAAATTTAGCACGATCAATTACGTTTTATGAAAGCATAATAGGACTAAAATCGATAAATGTAACCGATAAATCAGCACAACTAACGGCAAATGGATCGACGATTTTAATTGAGCTTACCGAAATTGATGATGTATATAAGGGGTCACATCGAGGACATAGTGGTTTATATCACTATGCATTGTTATTGCCCAATCGTAAGGCATTAGGTAGCATTTTACGTCATCTAATTGAACATGGAGTTCAACTCGGACAAGCAGACCATTTGGTAAGTGAAGCATTGTATTTATCAGATCCAGATAATAACGGTATTGAGATTTATCGAGATCGACCGCGCTCTGAATGGAAATATGATAGTAATAACATGGTGAAGATGGCTTCAGACCCCATTGATTGGGAAGGTTTATTAAAAGAAAGTGAAAATGAAGTTTTTTATGGAATTGATACGGAAACGGTCATGGGTCATATACACTTACATGTCGCAGATTTGAAGAAAGCCGATGAGTTCTACAATGGTATTCTAGGTTTTACTCTTGAATCAGATTGGTCAGCTAATGGAGCATTATTTGTAGGTGCTGGCGGTTACCATCATCATATAGGACTTAATGTATGGAATGGCCGTGGAGCAAGACCATTACCACATAATGCGACTGGATTGGAATATTTCACAATCAAGCTTCCTAGTGATGGAGATCGTGAACTAATCGCTGGTCGTTTAGACGAAGCTGGTTATACCGTTCTTAGAAATGAAGGCTTTATGTATGTTGTTGATCCATTCGGAATAGGCATTAGATTGGAATAAGAAACATTAGAGAAGGGTTGCTTTGTTGTAGACATAACTACAATGAAGCAACCCTTTGTAGTTTTTTAACCTTTATTCGAATGGTTCGCATTCTACATAAGATGAGTTATAATGTACAAAATTACTAACATGATAATCATAAGGAAGGAAGTAATGTTTTGAGTAGAGATAATAGTAATCTGTTAAGAAATATAGCCTCTTCTGCGAAAAGAGAGTTAGCCGATATTGTTATTAAAAACGGTAAAATTGTTGATGTTTTTAATCAGGAATTATTAGAGGGCGATGTTGCCATTACTGCAGGAATGATTGTTGGAATTGGGGATTATGAAGGTAAAATTGTAATAGATGCTCGCAATAAGTATATAGCTCCAGGGTTTATTGATGGGCATGTTCATATAGAATCATCAATGCTTACTCCAGTGGAATATTCTCATGTTGTTCTACCTCATGGTGTTACAACAGTTATTGCAGATCCACATGAAATTGCTAATGTAAGTGGAGAAGATGGACTAGATTATATGATTTCATCTTCTGAAGATATAGCGTTAGATGTATATTATATGTTGCCATCATGTGTTCCAGCGGTTTCATTCGAGAATGCTGGTGCTACATTGACTGCTGAGCAACTTGAACCCTATTATAAGCACCAAAGAGTTATTGGTTTGGGCGAAGTGATGAATGCACCAGGAGTTATTTCTGGTGACCCAGCTGTAATGGATAAATTACAATCAGCTTCTGCTCACAATAAACATATTGATGGACATGCTGCAGGGCTTAATAAAGAAGCTATAAATGTCTATATGACAGCAGGAATTCGTACAGATCATGAGTGTACAACTCCACAAGAAGTACGAGACAGACTACAACGCGGAATGTATGTCATGTTACGTGAAGGATCAGCTGCTAGAAATTTACGCGAAATTATTAAAGCAGTGAACGCTAAAAACGCTAGAAGATGTTTGTTTGTAACGGACGATAAACATTTAGATGATTTAGTAAATGAAGGTAGCATTGATTATAATGTGCGTCTTGCTATAGAAGAAGGAGTCGATCCGATACTAGCTATTCAGATGGCGACATTGAATGCTGCGGAATGTTTTGGACTTAAAGATCGTGGTGCCATTGCTCCTGGTTATATTGCGGATATCTTGCTACTGGATAGTATCAAAGAAATATCTATTTCACATGTTTATAAATCAGGTCTATTAGTAGCTCATGATAGCAAATATGTTGGACCTGTTGTGCATGCAACAGACCCAATAAAGAAGATGATGTCTAGTATTAATATTAAACCAATCACGAAAAAAAGCTTGGAGCTCTCCATTATTAATGCCACAAAACAAGCCAATATTATTGGTATTATTCCTAATAGTATCGAAACGAAACATCTTATTGAACAAGTTGATCTGGATGATTCGTTACTCTTCCAACCATCTATAGAGAAAGATCAACTGAAAATGGTCGTAGCTGAACGACATAAGGCATTAGGAACGGTTGGCGTAGCGATATTGAAAGGTTTAGGAATTACTTCGGGAGCAATCATTGCAACGATCGCACATGATTCTCATAATATCGTAGCGGTAGGAGTAAATGATGAAGATATTTTGCTGGGCATAGATGTTATAGAGCAATTAAAGGGTGGTATTGTCATCGTAGATGATGGAAAAGTACTCGCTTCAGTCTCCTTGCCAATTGCAGGGTTAATGTCTAATCAAAAATTCGAATATGTATATGAGCAGCTAGATAACCTGAACAAAGCACTAAGTGATATTGGTTTCAAGCAAAATTTCAATCCATTCCTTACGTTATCATTTCTTGCATTGCCAGTTATTCCGGAGCTGAAGCTTACGGATCAAGGGTTGTTCAAAGTAAGTGACTTTACGCATATTAACGTAGACATGTAATAAAACAATAATAGCCATCGCAATGAATGACATTGGCGATGGCTATTATAATATTAGAGTGTAATGAATAGGAATATCCTATTTTACATAGCTATTGAAAACTTCAAGTACTTTCTCTTGGTCATGTGAGATGGAGTAAAGCACATATTTTCCTTGACGAACGATTTGATAATTTTTTGCGTATTCATATTGATCTTGTAAATACTTTTCGAATGAAGCCTGAACATCTTCAGCACGCTTCGTTAATGCCGCTTTCACTGTGTCGTAGTCAGATTCATTTTTAAGCTTAATAATAGCAAGGTCAGCTGCTTTAACATTCATCATTGCTACTTGGAATATACCTTCTTCAACATATTTACCACTATCAATATAGAATACATCAGAGATTGACTCTCCAGTCATTTCCATCATGGCAGAAAATTGTAAATCTTTAATGATTTGAGCACTAATTGCACTTACATCAACACTAGCAGGAACCTCAGGCTTAGCAGTCGGTTTAGCCGTTGGTTTAGGTGTTGCAGATGGTTTAGCAGTCGGTTTAGCTGTAGGTTTAGCAGTCGGCTTAGCCGTTGGCTTAGCAGTCGGTTTAGCTGTTGGTTTTACAGTTGCAGTTGGTTTGGCTGATGCTTCAGGTTTAATAGATGTACTAGGCTTTTCAGTCGGAGCTAGTGTTGGTGTAGCTGTCGCTGTAGCATCAGGTGTCGTAGTTGGTTCGGAAGATGGTTGAGTTTCCTCGTCTGTTGTGATGTCTTCTTCGACTTGTCCAGTATCTGAACCTTCATCTACTGTATCATTTTCAGCAGTCATGTTTTCTGGGGTAGGTGTAGGAACAGGCACGCTGTTATTAGTATTGCTCCCACATCCACTAAGTACAATAGTTAGAGCGATAAGTAATGTAGCTGTCGATTTCCAAATATGTTTCTTCTGTTTCATGTTTAGTTAGGCTCCTTTTTACATATATGTCACAACTAGAGACGCATACGACTATATAAAGGTTGCACTTAATAATAATTTCACTGATTTCATTAAGCGTTTCATATAATAAAAGTGAAACTAAATATAATAACCTTAAATTATTCACTTTCAATAGTTATATAGGGTAGAATGGACTTACGACAAAAATATAAAAATAAAGATATTTCGAGGTGCTAGTTATGATGAAATGGGACGGCCATACACATACACAATTTTGCTATCATGGTAATGATGCTCCATTAGAGAAATATGTAGAGCAGGCGATAGAATTAGGTTTCACTCGTTATTCTGTAACTGAACATCCTCCAATTCCAGCAGGGTGGATTAATAACGAGTCATTGTTTCAAGAATTAGCGATGCCAGAAGAGGAATTAGAACAATATTTTACCTACGTACAGCAAGTAAAGGAAAAGTATGCAGACAGAATAGAAGTAACAATTGGATTAGAATTGGACTATTTACACGGTCGGACAGATTATACTGATGAACTTATTAGTAAATGGGGACACTTACTTGAGGATGTTGTCTATTCCGTACATTACTTACCTGGACAAGATGCAATGTATTGTGTTGACTTCACAGCCGAAGATTTCACACATAATCTTTTACAATATTATGGTTCAATGGAAACATTGATTGATATTTATTTCGATCATGTGGAACTTGCTATCGAGCATGCTAGTGGGCTTAATATGCGGAAACGAATTGGTCACTTGAATCTTATTACCAAATTTGCTCATAAGTTACCTCCTATATCTGAATCACTAATGAGGTCACGTTTGGAACAATTACTACCGCTGTTACAAGAGAGTGGCGTAGGAGTAGATATTAATGTTGCTGGATTCAGAGTAGCAACATGTGAACAAGCTTATGTTCCTAGTTGGTTTATTAAGCAAGCGACAGAATTAGGCATTGAATGTGTGTATGGATCTGATGCCCATAAGCCTGAACAAGTGGGATTATTCTGGGATTGGTACGAGCAAAATATGTCTTAACAAAAAAGGGACCCACAGCAACGGGCTGTGGGTCGAAAGTTTATATTATTAAAAAGGGGGTCACTTAGAAGTATAGCCAATTAATATTAAGGCAAGATGAATGAAATATTTCATTCATGTTACAAATTAATGCTAGATCATTTTTAAATTGTAAATGATATTTATTTTGGAGGAGCTATTGTGAGTATACAAGATACGATCTTTCACATTGTAGGTGGTATTGCAATTTTCTTATTCGGAATTAAGTACTTATCCGATGGTTTGCAAAAAACCGCAGGTGATAATATTCGTCATTGGCTTGCTACCTATACATTTCATCCGTTACTCGGTGTACTTGTCGGAATTCTAATAACTATATTATTCCAAAGTTCCACAGGGGCAATTATTTTAATAATCGGACTGATGAATGCCAATATACTGAGTTTAAGACAAGCGATTAGTGTGCTTATCGGTGCTAATATTGGTACGACGGTAACAATTTTCATGGTTGGTATTGATATAGAAAATTATGCATTACCTATCATTACAGTTGGGGTTATTTTATTATTATTCGTTCATTACAAACGACTACAGTATATCGGGCAAGTTGTGTTTGGTTTTGGCGCATTATTTCTAGGATTATCAATAACAAGAAATGGTTTGCAATTTCTTTCGCTTTCCCATTATACGAATGAATTTATGCTGAATTTATCCGATATCCCTTTGTTTGGCATTATTATGGGGATAGTTTTGACGTTACTCTTTACAAGTTCTAATGCTGCAATAGGTGTATTACAAACGATTGCTAATGAAGGGCTAGTTCAGTTGGATGGTGCGATTCTAATCTTATTAGGAAGTAATATAGGTTCGGCAGTTATAGCATGTATTGCAGTTATTGGTGCTACTATCAAAGCAAAGCGGGTAGTATTTCTACATGTCATATACTACGTATGTGGCACGACTATTTTTCTACTATTACAACAACCGATCTATTCAATTATAGAATGGCTAGGTAAAGTGCTACAAATCAAAATGCAACTTGCTACGGCACATGGAATATTCCAACTTATCACAGGAATAATCTTTATTATATTTACACCATTACTTCTTAAATTAGCAAATAGCGTTATTCAGACGCAACACACTACAGCGGAAGTTATTTTTGGTGCACAATATTTAGACAAGCGATTACTAGCTACACCGAGTGTTGCACTAGGACAAGCACAATATGAGGTCATCCGTATGGGCACAATTGCCCGCGAAACATTGCTACATGCGTCTCATTATTTTTTTGAGCAAGATTCTCGTTCTGCGAATCTGGCACTGAAGAAAGAAACACTTGTTAATGAATTGGATCATCAAATTACCGATTATATGGTACGAATCCATCAACATGGACTTACGGCACAAGAATCTGAGAAAGCAACTGGATTACTTCATATCGTTAATGATATTGAACGTATTGGTGATCATGCAGATAATGTAGTGGAATTAGCTGATTATTGCATTCGCAATCGACTACAATTTTCTAAGGAAGCATTAGAACAATTGCATACGATGTTTGATGCAGCCGAGTGGATTATTTCTCGTGTCATATATGCACTTGAGCAAAATGATCGTTCAGCAGCCGCTGATGTATTAGGAAGAGAAGCAGATCTAGATCGAATGGAACTTGAGTTCCGAACTGGTCATTTCAAGCGGCTTCATGATAATCGTTGCCGGGGTAATGCAGGTGCGATTTTTCTTGATGTTTTGAGCAACTTGGAGCGTATTGGGGATCATAGTAAAAATATAGCTGAATACGTATTGAAATAGAAGAAATGCCCGCTAAGGTTACGACAAAGAGACTGTCGAATCACAAAACAAGGCATTTCTTTTGTTATATATGTTCGTTTACCGTTTACGATGACGGTTCAAAAAATGGGCTTTCGAAGTCGAGCAGGTGGAGCACGCTTTTTGAAGCTACTTCGCTACTCATTGCTGCTTTTTTGAATTAGCTTCCATTGCTGGGTTAGCAGCTGGAGTTTCGTTAGCATGACGTTAGAAAGCTGTGAAGTGGCTTCTAACTGCTTCATATCACCAGAAGTAATCTGAGTAAGTAGATGCTCCGCTTGCAGTAATAATCCATCTAGTGAGTCCGTATAACTCGTCTGTTCTAGTTGTACTACAACGCTTGGAGCTACAAGAGTAGAAGTAGCATATTGAGCGCTATGACTATGTTGGCTAGTTTCATCTACATCATATGTGTTAGGCACAGTTGTTGTGGATACTTCCCGCGTACCCTCTTCATAGGTGGACAACTGTTGCTGGGCCATTTCAACTTTAAGAAGTTCTTCTTGTTCAACTTTACGTAACTCTTCTTGTTCCGCTTTTGCTTGACGTTCTTTTTCACGAGCTAGTTTTTCTTTGCGATTCTGCTCGAATACTGACCAGGTTTCTATTAATCCGCCACCATTTTTCAGTAATAGCTTTTCTTTCGTTGCATCTGAGATGTTCTGATCCTTGAACAATTTAGCAATTTTTTTAACATCGCTAACAGGCAATTCATCTCTTGCAGCCGTAAGTGCTAGTGTATCACGATATTCAAATGGCAAGTCTTTTAACGGCATTAATTGATCTTCTGTCAAACAATCTTTACGTATTTGTGTACCACCGACAATAAGTTTTTTAACCGCATTGCCAAATTTCAATAATTCACATTTGTTTTTAATGTAACTTTCTGGCTTACCTAGCTTACTGGATAATAGCTTCATGGAACTATGGAAGCGAGCGTCATTCATTAATTTATGGAAGGCTTCGGCTTCTTCAATTGGGGAGAAGTCTTCACGGGTTAAGTTTTCGGCAATTTGTTCGAAATAAATATCCATCTCATCTGTTGCTGTTGATACGATGCAAGGTATTTTCTCAAGTCCGACCATTAGTGAAGCTTTATAACGGCGGTTACCATAAATGATCATGTAACGACCATTTTCTACAGTGCGTACTTTTATTGGAGAAAGCAAACCAATTTCTGATATGCTATTAGCTAATTCTGCAAGTGCTTCTTGACTAAATTGATATCTCGGTTGATCTTTATCTTCATCGATGAGTGATATCGGAATAAGTGTAATATCCATTATCTAGCTCCTTATGTAATAATCTCTTATGTTCTATTGTATCATGAGTGCACAATATATGAACTTGCATTTTAAGTACTTGCATCAGTCGTTATATTCTGATAGCTTGTAGGGATAAGAAAAGGTCATGCTTCCTATGTGATTTTTATTTGCAGGAAGCAAAACAAGTGGTCAATAAAAGTTTTAGTATATGCTTTCGAAGTCACTTTTTGTCTTGAAGAAGTAACTCGAGTAGCTATAAAAAGTTTAGGAGGCAATCTAAGATGGCATTAGAAATTGAACGTAAATATCTGTTGGAAATTTCTGCGCAACAGTTAATAGAGCAAGGTATTATTCAACAGCAATCACAACATCGCATTGAGCAAACCTATATTGCAATGGATGTTGATCAAGAACTTCGTGTTAGACGAATTAAGGATACCGCTACAGGAAACTATAGCTACACACATACATTTAAAAATGGTGTTGGACTTGCACGTGAAGAAGTTGAATATGAAATTACCCAAGTCATTTATGATCAAGTGATGACAGCATTCGGTTTTGTTCCGTTAACGAAAGACCGGATTACTGCGAAGTGGAATGATATCATCGTAGAAATTGATATTTATGATCAAGTCGATTTTGTTGTTGTTGAGGTTGAATTTGAATCTATGGATGCAGCTAATGAATTTGTTCCACCAACATGGTTTGGAGAAGAAATTAGCTTCAACAAAAAATATAGTAACAAAGCAGTTTGGAAGCAACTTCAAAACAAATAATTATATTACTGAGAAAGAGGGATCTTATGATTTCATTCGGTATCATTGGAACTAACTTTATTAGTGATCGATTTATAGCAGCAGGCTCCATGCTGACGAATTTCTCAGTAGGAGCAGTATGTTCTCGTTCATTAGATACAGCTCAAAATTTTGCAGATAAACATAATATCGTTCATTGCTATACAGATGTAGTAGAGATGCTTGAGAGCGGGAATATTCAAGCGTTATATATTGCTTCACCAACGAATTTACATGCTCATTATGCACAAATAGCATTAGAGAAAGGCATTCATGTACTTTGTGAGAAGCCTGTTACTTCGAATAGCAAAGAATTGAAACAATTAATTGAAACTGCAACACGCAAGCAAGTACTATTTATGGAAGCAATGAAATCAACGACAATGCCAGCTTTTCGTCAGGCAGCGGAACATCTTAGTGAGATTGGGCAAGTAAGACGTTATTTCGCAAGCTTTTGTCAGTACTCATCCCGTTACGATGCGTATAAAGCAGGTAATGTACTCAATGCATTCAAGCCAGAATATTCTAACGGTGCATTAATGGATATCGGTGTCTATTGTATCTATCCAGCTGTCATGTTATTTGGTAAGCCGAAGTCAGTAAAAGCTTCAGCATTTATGCTTGATTCAGGAGTAGACGGTGAAGGTAGCATTATATTGGAGTACGCTGATATGGATGCAGTAGTAATGTATTCGAAAATCTCTAATTCATCACTTCCTGTTGAGATTCAAGGGGAAGAAGGTAACATAGTGCTTGATCGCGTAAGTGAACCTAGTCGCATCACATTAAATCCACGTGGTGGTGAGCAAGTCGATTTGAGTTTACCGACGATTGAGCAAGATATGTATTATGAAATCGAACATTTTATTCAATTACTAGAAGAGAATAAGAAACAATCACCTATTAACTCTTTCGAGAACTCTCTTATTACGATGGAAATTATGGATGAAGCACGTAAGCAGATTGGTCTAGTGTTCCCAGCCGATCTTAAGTAATATTATCAACGATAACAAAAGACATAGCGCTACACACGCATGCAGAGTAATTCAGCATGCGTGTGCAGTAGCTATGTCTTTTTATTAGTATTTAGTATAGTTTTTTCTAATTCATGCTCAGATTCGATATGACGCAAATGGTTCACCATGACGGAAGTCTTCACTAATGTTATTTAACTGTTCCATAAGTTGAACATTAATAGAAAAGTCTAGTGCCTCCAAATTAGTTACTAACTGTGTTGTCTTTGTCGCGCCTACGATAACTGTGCTTACCACTGGCTGATGGAGTAACCACGCAATGGCAAGGTTTGAAGGTGTTGTCTCATACTGATTAGCGATTTGTTGTAAATCTTGACTAAGCTTCAATGTAGGTTCTGTTAGAAAACGATTAAAGCTTGGATCAGTTTGTGCTCGTGATCCTTCAGGAGTTTGGAGGGAGGATTCATACTTACCAGTTAGTATACCACCAGCAAGTGGGAAGTACGGAATAATGCCAATACCTTGATCGATACAAAGTGGTATCAGTTCACGTTCTGGTGTTCGATCGGCTAATGAATAACTGACTTGCTGAGAAATATACTTCGATAAGCCTAGTCGTTCACTAATTCCTAATGCCTTCATTAGCTCCCAAGCATGATAGTTAGAGCAACCAATATAACGAACTTTACCTGATGTAATCATATCTTCAAGGCAACGCAATGTTTCCTCCAGTGGAGTGTTCGGGTCGAATGTATGAATTTGATATAAATCAACATAATCCGTTTGAAGCCGAGTTAAACTTGCTTCTAGTTCTTGCATAAGGTGATGGCGTGAAGAGCCTTTATGATTAGGACTTTTTCCATTAGGTAGTCCAGCCTTTGTAGTAAGTACAATATCATTACGCTTGCCGAGAATCGCATTACCAATAATAGTTTCCGATTGAGTAGCAGCATAAATATTGGCTGTATCTATAAACGTAACACCATGATGAATAGCTTGTTCAATAATTAATGTAGAAGTTTGTGCATCTGCACGTTTGCCAAATGCATTTGTTCCAAGCCCAATTGCCGACACCGTTAAACCACTATTTCCAAGTTGTTTGTATCTCATAATATCCTCCTAAAACTTTCTCTT
Source organism: Candidatus Pristimantibacillus lignocellulolyticus (assembly GCA_023639215.1). Lineage (NCBI taxonomy): Bacteria > Bacillati > Bacillota > Bacilli > Caryophanales > Paenibacillaceae > Pristimantibacillus (SeqCode) > Pristimantibacillus lignocellulolyticus (SeqCode). The sequence continues at coordinate 718,469 of CP097899.1, read as the reverse complement.
AGATTTCATCGTCGTAGATGAAAAGTAGCATCGAAAGCATGCACTAAAAACTTTTCATGTCCATTTGATATATTTTTATTATGTCATTAAGAGGCAAAGTTGAAAAGCGATACTCACTAAGAGTATAATTCGATGATAACGTGTTCAAGAAATTACGTTTCCGAAGTAACTTTTCTGTAACAGGAAGCACGCTAAGAAGCTCAAAAAAGATTTAGCTTATGCTTCCGAAGCAACTTTTTTGTACAATGAAGTTATATTAGGAAGATCAAAAAAGTTTTAGGAGGGAATATATAATGTTATTTGTAAGTAACGAAGGCAATCATGATCCAGCAATAAACTTAGCCCTAGAGGAATACATTTTCAGACAACTTCCTGAAAACAATTATCTTTTATTTTATATTAATGAACCTTCAATTATTATTGGAAAAAATCAAAATACAGTTGAAGAAATCAATGCTGAATATGTGAAAGAAAACCATATTCATATTGTGCGTCGTATGAGTGGTGGTGGTGCAGTATATCACGATCTAGGTAACTTGAATTTTAGTTTTATTATGAAAGATGATGGATCCTCATTCCATAATTTCAAAAAGTTTACCGAGCCAGTCGTAGAGGCGTTACGTACTATGGGTATTGAAGCCGAGTTAACAGGGCGTAATGATATTCAGATTGGTGAGAAGAAAATATCGGGAAATGCACAGTTCCATTCTAGAGGGAAAATCATTAGTCACGGTACATTGTTATTCAATTCTGAAATGCAAAATGTTGCGAGTGCTTTGAAAGTAAATGCAGAAAAGTATGCTTCTAAATCAACGAAATCTGTTAGAAGTCGCGTCGCTAACATTACGGAGTTTTTACAGGAGCCAATGACGATTGAACAGTTTCGCGTGAAAATTTTACACTCTATTTTTGCAGGCGAAGGTGAAGTTCAATCTTATGAACTAACTGAAGAAGATTGGAAAAAGGTGCGTCAGCTTGCTGATGAACGTTATCGTAGCTGGGAGTGGACTTACGGGCGTTCTCCGCAGTTCAATATGCAACAGCGTAAACGTGTTGAAGGTGCCGGAACATTCGATGTGCGTCTGAATGTGCAAGATGGTGTTATTCAAGATGCAGCGATCTTTGGTGACTTTTTCGGTCGTGGAGATCGTAATGAAGTTGCTGAGCAGCTTATTGGCATACGTTATACAGAAGAAGAGTTAAGTAAACTTTCTGATAACATAGATTTGGCATTCTATTTTGGTCCAATTACGAAAGAAGACTGGATGAGTTTGTTACTGTAGCAAATATTAATTTCTTATAATAAAAACGTGATTTAATCTTTTGAGATTAAATCACGTTTTTTGTTTGCGTAAGAAACATTGGAATCGTCTTAATATAATATGCAGCTTTATGATATCATGTTATAATTTTACATTGTAGTATAGGACTTTAGGACGATGCTGCGGAAGCTGTTTTTCGTTTTGTAAGGAATAGTCCTTGGATGGTTACGAAAAGTTATAGGAGGAGTAAGTGTGTTCAAAAGTTTGCAATCTCGTATGATATTGTTTTTTTCAACGATATTATGTGTTAGTGGATTCATATTAAGCTATAGTCTATATCAATCTTCTGAAAAATTAATATTACAAACGATAGGTGAGCAAGCTAGATCAATTGCTATTTCTGCAAGTAAAATTATCGATGTGGAGCAATTTCAGGAGTTATCGTCATCTATGGAGAGAAATACATATTACGATACTTTACAAGCCCAACTACAGCAAATTAGAGAAACGAATGGTCTAAAATATTTATATACGATGATATCTAAAGAGCTTAACGGAAATGCTAGTTACTACTACATTGTCGATGGAACCGATCCGCAAAGTGATTATTTTTCGGCTCTAGGTGATGAAGAACTTGAAACCGATGAAGCAATGCATAATACGTTAAAGACTGGTGAAGTGAAAATAGGTACTTTAGATTATACAGAAGCCTTTGGTGCTACGTTATCTGCTTATTTACCAATTATCGCATCAGATGGTCAAATTATCGGAATAATTGGAGCAGATTTTGATGCCACTAATGTTTATGCATTATTGAAGCAGAATAAGCAGGACATGTTCATGATGTCAGTCGTCATTGTGTTAATCTCGATCTTACTCGTATGGTTAGTGGCAAGAATAATGACTAAGCCTATAAGCTCACTTGTAAGTAGTATGAAGAAGGTAAGTAATGGTGTGCTAACTGATAAAATAGAGGTAAAAGGTAGTGGTGAAATTGCCCAACTATCACAAGTGTTTAATGATATGAGTAGTGATCTACAAGCAATGTTACAGCGTATAGCTAGTAGCTTGAAGGTCATCAATGATAGTGTGCAAATTTTGAATAAAAATATGGCTATATCCGATGTACTAAACGAACGTGTAGATAATCATTTGCAGGTCGCTGATCAACAATCTAGTGCTCAGCACCAAGCAACAATTGAAACGAAAAAAGTAATGTCTGAAGTCGGAAAAGGGATGCTCTCCGTTGCAGCCACTTCGGAGTCCATGTTAAGTATGGCACATCGAGCTAGTCATATATCTTCTACAGGCAATGAGTCGATGGAGCAATTAGAATTGCAGATGGATCATATCTACCAGTCCTCTGCTCAAGTGACAGCTGATATTTCCTACTTAAATACTCACTCACAAGATATACAGGAAATGGTTCTCATCATTAAACGTATTGCATCACAAACTGCACTATTAGCATTAAATGCCTCTATTGAGGCTGCTAGAGCTGGAGAGCATGGTAAAGGATTTCATGTCGTTGCCTTAGAGGTACGTAAGTTGGCTGACCAGAGTGACCAAGCTGCTACAGAAGTAGAACAGCTTATAAGTGATATGTTATCTCTTACTGGAAAGGTAAATACGGCATCCTCAATTAGTATGAAAGATATTGAATCGGGTGTCTCTGCAGTTCAATTAGCAGGTGTTGCCTTCAAGCATATTTCGCAAGAGGTAAGTGATGTAGAAGGGCAAGCTCAACATGTTTCAAGCACCTCTGCACAAATTAGTGCAACAATGGGAATGCTAGATGATTTGGCTAGTCATGCAGCGAGTTTAACGGAACAAACCTTGCTTGTAACACAAGAAATGAAGGAAACGATTACTACACAAATTCATTCTGTTGATCAAAGCAGACAGACAATTAATCAATTGGTTCAACAATCAGTAGAACTTCAAGCTGTGTTGAATAAATTTAAGATGGAACATCAGCAACATAACACATAACGTTTAAAAAAGTGAATCGTAAACAGGCAAGTGGTATAATATACTGTAATGTAATGAACCATACTATGAAAATTAGAGTCAACACAATTAAAGGAGATGTACATATGTCAATCAATAGAAATGAACAACTAGAAAAATATGCGAAATTAATTGTACAGATTGGAGTTAATGTACAACCGGGTCAACCCGTATTCATTACAGGCGCTGTAGAACAGGCAAACTTGGTTCGTTCAGTAGCTAATCAAGCTTATGAAGCAGGTGCATCTAATGTCCATGTGGAGTGGACAGACGACAAACTTTCACGTTTGAAATATACTAAGGCTGCTGAAGATGTATTCAGTAATTACCCACAGTGGGAAACAGATAAACGGATGCAATTCGCAGAAAAAAGAGGAGCATTCATTTCTATCGTATCAGATAGCCCAGATAACCTATCTGGTGTAGATTCCAATCGTATTTCAGCGTACCAAAAAGCTTCAGGTACTGGACTTATGGAATTCAGACGTGCGATGCAAGCTGATAAATTTAGTTGGACAGTCGTTGCAGCTGCAGGTAGCGAATGGGCGAAAAAAGTATTCCCTAAAGCAACTTCTGAGCAAGAGGCAATTGATCTACTATGGAAAGCGATCTTTGCAGCAGTACGTCTAGATGCAGCTGATCCAGTTCAAGCTTGGCAGGAGCATAACGATACGTTGCATGCCAAGGCAATAGCACTTAACAATTATCACTTCAAGAAATTACATTATAGAGCACCTGGAACTGATCTTACGATTGAGCTATCTGATAAACATCTCTGGGTATCTGCTGGTAGTGAGAACGAGCAAGGGCATACTTTCATGGCTAACATGCCAACAGAGGAAGTGTTTACTGTTCCACTCAGAAATGGTACGAATGGATATGTTTCTAGTACAAAACCTCTTAGCTATGGCGGTAACGTCATCGATAACTTCAAGATTACATTTGAAGAAGGACGTATTGTAAAATATGAAGCAGAGCAAGGTGCCGAATATTTAGCGAAATTAGTGGAAATTGATGAAGGTTCACATTATCTAGGTGAAGTTGCACTCGTGCCACATCGTTCACCGATTTCGCAATCAGGTGTATTATTCTTTAATACACTATTCGATGAAAATGCTTCAAATCATCTTGCGATCGGTAGCGGTTATGCTTTCAATATCGATGGTGGTAAAACAATGACGCAAGAAGAACTTGCAGCTAATGGCGTTAACGCAAGTATTACACATAATGACTTTATGATTGGATCCGGAGATATGGATATTGACGGTATTCAAAAAGATGGAACTGTGATCCCAGTATTCCGTAAAGGTGAATGGGCATTCTAGAGGTACTTCAAAAAGTGGACTTTGATAACGATGGTACGCTAACGTAGGTTATTCGACATCGCATCAGAAGCGAACTTGGAAAGTACGGTTCGAGTGTACGTAATCATGTACACTTGCGCTTCCGTCTTTCTCAAGTAACGCTTCACCTGCTCGATTCTGAAAGCCCACTTTTTGAACCTTTATTAGAAGCTTCGTGCAGAACATTGACCGCTTGTGTAAACTTACGGTACACGTTGCTAGGTATAGTTACATTGTCTTTGAAAATGATGAATGGGCATTTTAGAGGACTTTCGTTTTAATAATAGTAATATTTTGAAAACCATATGACAAATGTCATGTGGTTTTCCTTACGTTTATGACTTATGAACATGACGGAAATTGTATACAATAGTTATATAAAATGTATTCAATAGCTATTAAAGCTACAAGCGGATACGAGGGAGATGTTGTATATGAATGATCCAAAGCAGCTTCAACTGAAGAAAAGCATGTCACCATATGAGAAAACGAAGTTGTCTATTAGTATCAGACAGCTATGCAACACATTAATTCCCGTCATTGCTCTATGGTACTTAACGTACCTAAGTTTAAGTGTATCCTATTGGCTTACGTTACCTCTAAGTATCGCTACTGGTATGTTCGTTGTTCGGACATTTATTATTTTTCATGATTGCACGCATGGCTCATTCTTCAAAAATAAGCGCGCTAATGACATTGTAGGGATTATTACGGGTGTGATTACTCATGTGCCTTATCAACAATGGAAGAACTCACATGCTATTCACCATGCAACAAGTAGTAATCTTGACAAACGTGGTGTAGGCGATCTGTGGATCATGACAGTAACAGAGTACGAACAATCATCTACTTTCCAAAAATTATATTATAGAATATATCGTAATCCGCTAGTTATGTTTGTGCTAGGACCATTTGTAGTCTTTCTGCTTCAATATCGCTTCAATCGTAAAGGTGCACGTCGGAAAGAAAGAATGAATACGTATTTGATGAACTTCTTGATCGTTGGTATGTATGCATTATTAACGTGGGCAGTTGGTTGGCAAGCACTATTACTTGTACAAATTCCTGTATTCTACGTTTCAGGTGCGTTAGGTATTTGGTTATTCTATGTGCAACATCAATTTGAAGATTCTTACTTTGAACATAATGATGAATGGAGTTATGTCAAAGCTGCAGTTGAGGGTAGCTCTTACTACCGTCTTCCTAAGTTGTTACAGTGGTTAACAGGAAATATTGGTTTCCACCATGTGCATCATCTTAGCCCGAAAGTTCCGAATTATTTCTTAGAAAAAGCTCATAACGAAACACCTCCATTGCATCAAGCAACAACGATCGGCATACGCGAAAGTTTATTATCATTAAAGGTTAGTTTATGGGATGAAGAAAATCATCGCTTTGTTGGTTTCCGCGAAGCAAAGAAAATAATGATCAATAATCATCGTCCGACTAAACAAGCAAGTTAACTATTCGCCCTAACGATGAGTGTAAGCTCATCGTTAGGGCTTTCATGTTGGTAGATATGTTAAACTTAACTTAAGATTATGTAGATAGGTAGTGTATTACATGAATAAATGGTATCAAACGTTTAGTAGAGGAACGGGTTTATCGCCATATATTTGGCTAGTATTCTGCATTCTACCGTTCTACTTTATATTTAGTAACTCGGATTCTATTGAAATGATATCTGGAACCGTACTTATTATTGCATTCTTTGTTTGTTATGTTATAGCGTTTCTATCTAAGGGTTGGCCAATATATGTATGGACAAGTTTTCAAATTGTCATCTCGATGATTATGACAGTCAATTTCAGTTACGTGTATTTTTCAATTTTTCTTGCTTTTTTTATTGGAAATATTAAAAGTAAAGCGGGTTTTTATACGTTGTATATCATTCATTTGATATCAACATTCGTGACAGTTAACTATGGTCTGGCTGTGCAGAAAACGATATTTTTCACACAATTCCCATTTATTCTTATCTCGCTTGTAATCGTAATTTTATTACCATTCAATACGTACAACCAGAAAAAGCAGGATCAATTAGAAGGCGAATTGGAACATGCCAATAAGCGAATATCGGAATTAGTTAAGCTAGAGGAGAGACAGCGTATTGCAAGAGATTTGCATGATACTGTCGGACAGAAGCTTTCACTCATTGGATTAAAAAGTGATCTAGCGGGTAAATTGTTGCATAAGGATGTATCTCGAGCGGAGAGTGAGATTCAAGATATTCGATCTACAGCAAGAATTGCATTGAAGGAAGTACGAGAGCTTGTGACGAAGATGCGAGGGACTAGACTAGAAGATGAAGTTTACAACGTAAGTCAAATTCTAGCGGCAGCGGAAATTGGTTATGAATTACGTGGTGACCCCAAGCTTCAATCGACTGCCTTGCTTGCTGAAAATGTTCTCTGTATGTGCATGAAGGAAGCTGTCACAAATGTAGTTAAACATAGTCAGGCAACTCATTGTTACATTTCTATTGATACTACTGCGGATGAAGTTATTCTTACCGTACATGACGATGGTATAGGTATGACATTTGGACAGTCAGATAATCGGGGTAATGGGTTAAGAGGTATGAAAGAACGACTAGAATTCGTGAATGGTTCACTAAATATTGACACGACAGATCAAGTAGGTACGACATTGAAATTGTCAGTTCCACATGCCGTTCGTCAACCTATGAAGGAGTCGATATCATGATAAATATTGTAATTGCTGAAGATCAGCGTATGCTGCTCGGAGCTTTGGCTTCGTTAATTGATTTGGAAGACGATATGTCTGTTGTAGGCAAAGCTGCTAATGGTCAAGAAGCTCTGGATTATGTTAAAGAGCTCCAACCTGATATATGTATTATGGATATAGAAATGCCGATCAAGAGTGGTCTTGAAGCGGCAGAAGAGTTAAAAGGTAGTAATACAAAAGTTATTATTCTTACCACTTTTGCTAGAGCTGGCTATTTTGAACGAGCAATTAAGGCAGGGGTATGTGGTTATTTGTTGAAAGATAGTCCATCAGAGGAATTAGCAACATCGATTCGTAGTGTAATGGATGGTAAACGAATTTATGATGCTGAATTAATGGATGAAGCTTATAGTGGTGTAGACAACCCATTGACGGAACGTGAGCAAGAAGTGTTAGGATTAGTTGCCGATGGAAAAAATACAAAAGAAATTGCAAGCGAGCTTTTTCTATCAACGGGAACAGTCCGTAATTATATCTCGACCATTCTTGATAAGCTGGGTGTGAGCAATCGTATTGAAGCTATTACTCGCTTCAAAGACAAGGGCTGGTTCAAGTAATGATTTTGTAATCATAATACGATATACCTTTTTCTACGAGAAGAAAATATATAAAAAAGCTTTGAGTTCCATAATATGTGGAACTCAAAGCTTTTTTTGTTGTGCGTATGAAAGTGGTTTTTGCTAATTTATTAGAAAAAAATGTATTCGTTGTTGACATGATGGTATTGATGTTATATAGTTAATTACATAAGTAACTAACCAATTAACTTGAATGTATATATTAACAAAATAATGATGGTAAATGTTATAGAAAGGAGTTTTATGTGAACAATTATTTAGATGGAGAAAAGCCAATATTTCAACAGATTAAGGAACAAATTGAGGACGCTATACTCGATGGACATATGGGACCAGAAGAACGAATACCGTCCATTAATGAATTTGCTAAAGAATATCAGATCAACCCTGCTACAGCTAATAAAGGGGTTAACGAACTAGTAGATCGCGGGATCATTTATAAAAAGAGAGGTGTAGGAATGTTTGTGAGTTCGAATGCAAAGCAACTCCTTATTGAAGAGAGAAAAGAAAATTTTGAGGTGAGCTTTATTCAGCCTTTAATTAATGAAGCTGAGCGACTTGGAATTACTATAGAGCAATTAATGACAATGATTGGGAGGAACAATTAATGAATATAAAGGTTGCTAATCTAACAAAACGGTATCGAAATCATAATGTACTTGATGGGTTGAGTTTTGAGATGAAGGGACCTGCAATCGTTGGACTTCTTGGTCATAATGGAGCAGGTAAGACAAGTTTTCTTAATATTTTGTCAGGATTAGTAGCACCAAGTGAAGGAAGTATTAGCGTTGATGGACAGTCTGTGTTTGACCATGGAGAGCTAATGAAAAACATATGTATTATTGGTGAAACAGGGAACTTTCCACCGCATGTTACTGTAGCTCAAGTGATGAAATTGAATCAATACTTCTATCCAAATTGGAATAATGAGCTTGCTGAAGATTTGCTTGTACAGTTTTCATTGAAGAAGAAAATGAAAGTGAAAACGATGTCTAAAGGAATGGTATCAGCGCTAGGAATAATTACAGGCATTGCAAGTGAAGCTCCAATTACCATTTTTGATGAACCTTATATTGGTATGGATGCGGCAGGTCGCCAATTATTTTATAATTTGTTAATTGAGGAGTTTTCTAATAATCCTCGCTTAATTATTTTATCAACACATCTAGTAGATGAAGCAAGTGATTTATTCGAGGATGTCTACATTATGCATGAAGGTAAGCTGATATTACAGCAGTCTTATGAGGAACTTCAATCTCGTGTATTCAAGGTCAAAGGAAAGTTAGAGGATGTTGAGCAATATATTGCTGGACAACCAGTGATCCATCGTAGTCAATTTATGAAAGAACATATCGCAGTAATTATGAGTGATGGTAATGAACAGCTACATTCAGGGTTGAAGCGGGAAGCAGTTAAGTTACAAGAACTACTAATTCTATTAAGTAAAAACCAACGGAGGGAGCAAATTCAATGAATCAGTGGAAAGGTAGTCTATATTTAATGGCATTAAGTTATAAAAGAGAATTTCTAATTTTTTGGTTAATTAATTCTTCATTTTTATTGAATATTGCTATATGCTACATGTTTCCTGATATTACATTAATTACAGTAGGTATAATAGGAGCTTATATATTCACTCTTATATTATCTACGAAGTTGTTAAATAAGACTTTGTCTATTTCACTTCGATATGGACTGAATCGCAAACGCTTTTTGGGATCAACTGCAATATTTATTGTTATCTGGTCTTTCTCTCATGCAATTATGATGTTTCTAATGAATACTATATTACTTTGGAGTGCAGATATATTTGGGTTAAGTAATATGATAGTTCCGCAGCTATCTATGTTGTTCAGTGATAATGTATCGCTATTTATTAATTTACTGATTGATGCTTGTGTAATTAGCTTATTATCTGTCATTGGCATCTTGGTGAATATTCTATTCTATCGTTTTGGTCTAATTGGTGGTTATGGATTTGTTGGTTTAGTAGCAATTATTCTCTTTATAGGTGTGCCGTTCCAATGGTATATTCCGCTTGCTGAAGCTGTAATGAGTCTAAATCTTGCACAATTTATAGGTCTATTGATACTACTTGCTGGACTTGTATACGGACTTATCGGCTTGCTCACGAATAAGATATCAACGATCTCAGCTAGTGTGTAATTAGATATAATAAGATGTATCGAGATCAAGTAGCAACCTTAATAAATATTCTCAATGACAATAAGCCATGCATTACAACCTTAAATAGGTTGTGATGCATGGCTTATTACTTAGTGTAAATGTATTGGTGTTTTAATCTAAGTGTTATAGCTTTGGTTCAACAGCAGCTTCACTAATATCAGTAGTAGAATGAGATGACTCCTCGGTGCGATGTTCCTCAGTATTACTAGCAGCATTACTTTCATTACTATTTTGTTCAACCTTTGGTTTAACCGGTTTTACTGCTTCAATCTCAAAGTAATGCTTAATTTCAGCTATTTTCCGTGGATCTTCACTTTCCATACGCTCTCTAATAAACTTAGCGACATAGTTATCCCAAGTAGGCTCTAGTTTTTGCATACGTAACAATCGAATTGAATTTTTAATGCCACGACGTTCCTTGGCATTAGTATACGTATCTACAAACAACTGCTTACGCTCAAAGTCTAAATCGTGATAGATAGCTTTGAATATATGTGAGGTCATAATTGCGTCGTCTAATGCACGATGCGCTTGACCTGAACCTTCGATAGCTAGTTGTTCTAGAGCACCTTCTACACTAACATCGTTCGTTAGTCCTTTTAACCTAGTATATCCCTTTAATAGATCAAAGTATGGTGTAGTCATCCAGTATTGATCATCAAGCTTATGCATACGTGTATCAAGTATGATTCGCTTCATATCCTCGCCGCCCCAAGTAATAAACATAACTTCAGAGGAGCTAGATAACCAAGAAAGAAACTGACCTATGACATGTGGGAATCGGCTTGCAGTGTCGATAGATTCTTGGGGGATACCTGTTTTCTTCTGGATGAAGTTATTAAGTTTGGAGAAATAGATAGGTTTAATAAATGCAGAGAAATTATCAACCACTTCTAATTGCTCATTTAAGCGAACAGCACCGATCTCAATAACTTCCATTGGAAGATCGCTGGCAAATTTACGTCCATTGAATTCAATATCAAGTACTATATAATCCAAGTTGTTACCCTCCGTTTTATGATTGCTATTCTATTCTAACAGAAAGTGAGCACAATGGGTTATCATTCACTTTGCCAAGAGAATGGTTTATACTAATTAAGTTGTTATTTGAGCGTAGTGGAGTATGCTTTCGATGTTACTTTTTGTTTACAAAGTAGTAAATCAGATAGCTACAAAAAGTTTAAGTGTATGCTTTCGATGTTACTTTTTGTTTCAAAGTAGTAAATCAGATAGCTACAAAAAGTTTTAGGAGGTATTAGAAAGTTATGTCAGATTGGTTTGAATGGTTAAAGTATGTATTATTAGGTATGATTCAAGGGTTTACAGAACCAATTCCAGTCTCATCGAGTGGACATCTTATGATAGCACAACAATTGATGGGTATGGAGCAACATGGGTTATCGTTTGAGATTATGACTAATACTGCATCGCTCATAGCTATTATATTCATTTATCGTGAAATGTTAGCAAGATTAGTTACAAATGGGTTTGGTTACATCAAGACGAAAGACGCTGCGTACAAACCAGATTTTAACTTTATTATGTACATTATTATTGGTTCGATACCAGCAGGCGTTATCGGCGTTCTATTCAAAGATAAAATAGAAGAAATATTCTCTTCCTCTATTTATACTGTAGCAATTGCATTGTTAGTAACTGGAGTTGCTTTATGGCTAATTCGCAATTTACGTGGAGTAAAGCGAGATGGTGATTTGTCAGTAAAAGATGCACTACTTGTTGGTCTTGCACAAGCTGTAGCGTTAATACCAGGTATTAGTCGTTCGGGTTCTACGGTAATTGCATCCATTGCGGTAGGTATGAAGCAGGACACTGCACTTCGTTTTTCATTTATGCTTTATATCCCAGTTAGTTTAGGTGGACTAATTTTAGGGGTTTCAGATATTATATCTGATCCAGAATTACAAGCACTTTGGTTCCCATATTTACTTGCATTTATTACAACATTGTTCGTAACGTATTTCTCTATGAAGTGGTTTATGGGGATTATGGAAAAAGGTAATTTGAGATACTTCTCTTATTATTGTTTCATCGTGGGTACATTGATTCTAATTTTCATGTAAATTAATTTGTGTAAAACAAAACTCTATACGATTTTATGTTATTTAATAAATAAGGTGGCTAAATGATGGCAAGCATAACAGAAGCTCAATCGCTTTCGAAGTCGAAGCGACTGGGAATTGCAACAATTTTAGGTTCCTTATCAGCGCTCGGCCCGCTATCTATTGATATGTATTTACCTGCATTTCCGCAAATAGCTGAAGAGTTTAATACTTCCGCTTCTTTAACTCAAGTAAGTTTAACTGCTTGTCTTATTGGATTGGCTGTTGGACAGCTCGTTATTGGCCCAATAAGTGATGTAAAAGGCAGACGCAAGCCATTGTTAATTGGAATGCTATTGTACGCTATTGTGTCTATTATTTGCATGTTTTCAACATCGATTTGGGCATTTATTGGTTTAAGATTTGTACAAGGACTGGCTGGAGCAGCAGGTTTAGTAATATCTCGAGCAAGTGTACGTGATCTATATTCTGGCCCTGAATTAATCCGATTCATGGCGACGTTGATGATTATTAATGGAGTCGCACCGATCTTAGCACCAATTATTGGTGGAGAGGTTCTGAATTATACCTCTTGGAAAGGTGTTTTTGGATTATTATCTGTCTTCGGAATTATTATGTTAATTGGGATCTATTATTCATTAGGTGAGACATTACCAGAAGATCGTCGTTCACGTGGCGGTCTCCTAAATACATTACGAACGTTTGGGTCATTGCTGAAAGATAAAAGTTTTATCGGCTATGTACTGATGCAAGGGTTTGTTATGGCATCAATGTTTGCTTATATATCAGGATCTTCATTCGTGCTTCAGGGGATATATGAAATGTCTGTTCGGGAATATAGTATTATGTTTGGGATTAATGGTCTAGGAATCGTTATTGCAGGACAATGTGCAGGGAGACTTGCTCATAAGTTTGCACCAAAAAGTATGATTGTAACAGGACTATCGATGAGTGGATTTGGTTCAATATTATTACTACTTGCTGTGTTTGCCAACCTACCACTTGCTTTCGTTGTTGTGGGCTTGTTCTTCGTTGTTTCCAGTGTCGGACTAATTAATACGACTGCAACATCATTAGCGCTAGAGAAGCAGGGAGAACGGGCAGGAAGTGCTTCTGCGATGCTAGGAACTACTTCATTTTTATTCGGAGGAATTGTTGCACCGATTGTAGGTCTTGGTGGAGAAGGAACTGCTGTACCTATGGTAGTAACGATAGCTATTATGGTTTCTTGTGCATGGGTATTTTATAAATTTTCTCAAAAATATGCATAGCTTTCATGCTTTTTAAGAATCGATAGTATAAGATATAGGCATTGCTGATGACTATGAAAACGTTTATAATTTTCATAGATTGCGCTTCTGAAGTACTTTTCGTATACGAGAAGTATAAGGATAGGCTTTCGGTGTGCTTTTCATTTGCAAGATGTATATTAAGGAGTTAATGAAAAGTTTTAGTAGCTAACGAAAAGTTGGCGATTATGCTTTCGAAGTACTTTTTATTATGAAGAAGTAACTCAAGAACCCAATAAAAAGTTTATTCAAATGCTTTCGATGTACTTTTTATTATGAAGAAGTAACTCAAGAACCCAATAAAAAGTCTATGCAAATGCTTTCGAAGTACTTTTCGTATACGGAGAAGTATATATTAGGAAGCTAACGAAAAGTTGGCGATTATGCTTTCGAAGTACTTTTTATTATGAAGAAGTAACTCAAGAACCCAATAAAAAGTTTGAGGAGTTGTCATTGTGATGGAATACCGTATTGAGAAGGACACTATGGGTGAGATTCAAGTACCTGCTGATAAGTTATGGGGTGCTCAAACACAAAGAAGCTTGCAGAACTTCAAAATTAGTGGTGAAAAAATGCCACTTGAGGTTGTCTATGCAATGGCAATTGTGAAAAAAGCTTCTGCATTAGCGAATGAACGTTTAGGTGTAATAGATAAAGAAAAAGCTACTGTTATAGGTGAAGCGGTCGATGAGATTTTGGCAGGGAAATGGGACGAGCAATTCCCGCTTGTCGTATGGCAAACAGGTAGTGGTACGCAAACTAACATGAATGTGAATGAAGTTGTAGCTTATCGTGCGAATCAAATTCTTGCTGAGAGAGGTAGTGAGCTTCGTATTCATCCTAACGATGATGTTAACCGTTCTCAAAGTTCAAACGATACATTCCCTGCAGCTATGCATATCGCTGGCGTTATTGCCGTTGAAGATCGTCTATTGCCAGCTATCGATGTACTTAATGCAACGTTAGTCGAGAAGATGAAAAAATTCGATAATCTAGTGAAAATTGGTCGTACGCACTTACAAGATGCAACACCAATTACATTGGGTCAAGAAATTAGTGGTTGGTCAGCTATGCTTGAGAAATCTCGTGAGATGATCGAATATAGTGTAAATAGTATGCGTGAGCTAGCACTTGGTGGTACAGCAGTTGGAACAGGCTTAAATGCACATCCAGACTATGCAGTTACTGTTGCTGAAGAAGTAACGAAGCTAACTGGTAAAGCATTTATTACAGCAAGTAATAAGTTCCATTCGCTAACAAGCCATGATCAAATGGTCTTTACGCATGGTGCGATGAAAGCATTAGCTGCTGATCTAATGAAAATTGCCAACGATGTAAGATGGTTAGCTAGTGGTCCTCGTAGCGGTATTGGCGAGATTACTATTCCTGAAAATGAGCCTGGTAGCTCTATTATGCCAGGTAAAGTTAACCCAACGCAAAGCGAAGCTTTGACGATGGCTGTATGTCAAATTATTGGTAACGATACTGCTATTGGTATGGCAGCAAGCCAAGGAAACTTTGAACTTAACGTATTCAAACCAGTCATTTTCTATAACTTCCAGCAATCATTAGCATTGCTTGCGGATACGATGATTTCCTTCAATGATAACTGTGCAGTTGGTATTGAACCCAACGAAGCGGTAATTACGCGTAATCTTGAGCAATCATTGATGTTAGTTACTGCTCTTAACCCGTATATCGGATATGAAAATGCGGCGAAAATTGCAAAGAACGCGCATAAAAAAGGAATCACATTGAAAGAATCTGCGATTGAAAGTGGCTTGTTAACTTCTGAGCAGTTCGATGAATATGTTCGTCCTGAGAAAATGATCGGTAGAAAATAATATATTGAAGTGAATGAATCCTATTCGTGTCTTAAGATACGAATAGGATTTTTTGTATTTTTTGAACCCATCGGGCGCAATAAATGATACCGCTAGAAATGTACGAACCACTGACGCTATGCTATGATAGTGTTATAGGTTAGAGGCAGTGAAAATAACGACAAAGTAGGTACTATAATGCATTTACTATCAATTGAACATATATCGAAAAGCTATGGCGAGAAAGTACTATTCGAGGACGTTAATTTCGGCTTAGAAGCGGGAGACAAAATCGGGATCATTGGTGTTAACGGTACTGGAAAATCTACTTTTCTGAAAGTAATAGCTGGGATGGAACAAGCCGATTCAGGTAAAGTGAGTATTGCCAATCATGCAGTTATTCGTATGCTATTGCAAGATCCACATTTTGAACCAAATGAAACAGCACTTGAGCATGTGTTAGGTGGCGATTCACCCGAACTGCAAGCTCACAAACAGTATGTAAAGGCATTAGAAGCAGTTGAACTTAACCCTTCAAGTAGCGATGCACAAAATCAACTTGTAAAAGCAAATGCTCAGATGGATGAGTTAGGTGCTTGGCAGTTGGAAAGCGAAGCGAAGCAGGCGTTGAATAAGCTCGGTATTAACCAATTCGATATGTTAGTCGAGCATATGTCTGGTGGTCAGCGTAAACGTGTTGCGATGGCAGCAGCACTAGTGCTACCTTCGGATATTCTGATACTCGATGAGCCTACGAACCATATTGATAACGAGTCAGTGGCATGGCTTGAAGGTATGCTACAAAAACGTCGCGGCGCATTACTTATGATTACGCATGATCGTTATTTCTTAGATCGTGTAAGTAACCGTATTGTCGAGCTTGATCAAGGTAGAGCTTTCTTCTACCAAGCGAATTACAGTCGCTTTTTGGAACTTAAGTTAGAGCGTGAAGAGAGTGAAGCTGCTTCAGAAGCTAAACGCAAAAATTTACTTCGTAATGAACTTGCTTGGATGCGTCGTGGTGCAAAAGCAAGAACTACAAAGCAAAAAGCTAGAATAGATCGTTTTGAACAATTACAAGCTTCAACACCTAAAGAAGGCAATGGTAAAGTAGAACTATCCGTTGCATCAAGTCGACTAGGGCGTAAAATTATCGAAGTAGAAAATGTGAGTAAAAGCTTTGGTGATCGTCAACTTATTCAAGATTTCAGCTATATTGCAGTGCCAGGTGATCGAGTTGGTATCGTTGGTCGTAATGGAGCGGGGAAATCGACATTATTGAAAATGATCGGCGGTAGACTAGAGCCAGATACAGGTAATATCGATCTTGGAATGACCGTGAAACTCGGTTGGTTTTCACAGGAACGTGAAGAAATGAATGAGTCATTACGTGTTCAAGAATATATTCGTGAAGCTGCTGAGCAAGTGAAAACTGCTGACGGTAGTATGATCTCTTCTAGTCAAATGCTTGAGCGTTTCCTATTCAGTCCGACGATGCAATGGACTCCAATATCTAAGCTTTCAGGCGGAGAAAAACGTCGTTTACAATTATTACGTGTATTGATGGAAGCTCCGAACGTATTATTACTTGATGAGCCTACGAATGATCTTGATATTTCGACGTTAACGATACTTGAAGATTATTTGGATGATTTCCCAGGCGTTGTCTTTGTTGTCTCGCACGATCGTTACTTCTTAGATCGTACCGTAGATAAAATTATTGGCTTTGAAGATAATGGACAACAGGTTATTCATACGGGTAATTATTCCGATTATCAAGAGTATGTTCAACAACTCCAGAAGGTTAATACTACGAATGTAGCCATAAGTAAACAGAAAGTTGAAGAGCAAGTGGTTGAAAAACCTCGTCAACAAGAGCGCCAGTTGAAAATGTCATACAAAGATCAACGCGATTATGAGAATATAGAGGATTGGATAATGGAAGCTGAATCCGAGCTTGAGAATATTGCTAAAGAAATGGAAGTTAATGCAAGTTCAGCAGGAATGCTGATTGAACTTTCAGAAAAACAACAACTAGCAGAACAAAAGCTCGAGCAGTTAATGGATCGTTGGGCTGAATTAAATGAGCTAGCTGACAAAATCGAAGCGCAGAAGAAGGGATGAGCCTAGTGGATACTCGTAACATCTATTGTGTTGGTCGTAATTATCGTTTACATGCATTAGAGTTAGGAAATGACGTACCCACATCTCCTATGATTTTTACTAAGCCAACTCATTCGCGCGTTGCGATGAATGGCGGAGATATCGTTATTCCGAAGGAAAAAGGCGAAGTTCATTTTGAATTAGAGATCGTGTTGCGTATTAGTAATCAATATACATCAGGTATGAAAGCCGAAGAGGCAATAGATGCTTTTACACTCGGGCTAGACTTAACATTGCGTGATGTTCAAAGTAGGCTGAAAGCGAAAGGTTACCCTTGGCTTCCTGCTAAAGGATTCAAGCAATCTGCAACGTTAGGAGATTGGTTACCATTCGTTAGCCTAGAGCAGATCAATTGTAGCGAATTTACGTTGATACGCAATGGTGAAATTGCTCAACTCGGTCATCCAAGTGATATGATTTTCTCAATCGAACAACTGATAGCATTTATTGATGCTGAATATGGATTAGGATCTGGTGATCTAATCTATACAGGTACTCCAGCAGGTGTAGCTAAGCTTGATGAAGGTGATCAACTAGAAGTACGCTGGAATGGCGACTTGATTGGATCATGCATCATCAGATAAATGAATATAAGATTGCAAAACGCCCCTAGTTACCGCGCGGATTCGCGCTAGTAATTAGGGGCGTAATTATTTCTTATGATTATTTCGTCTATGCTAACATATTGGCTGACAAATAAGCACAATATTAAGCTATACTATTAGCCGTTAAATGCAGATAGCATCCACACATGTTTCTCAAGTGAAGTATGAATAGCAAGTAACATATCTGCGCTAGTTTCATCGCCTGCTTCTTGAGCTATAGCCATAGCTTCTTTCAACTCTTGAATAATAGTCGTAAAGTCTTGAATTACTTCATCAACCATTTCTGTAGCTGTTTCATGGCCTTTAGCCTCTTTAATACTAGAGTACTCAAGATAGTCTACCATCTTTGCGAGTGGCTGACCTTTAACAGCTAACAAACGTTCAGCAATTTCATCTAGATGAAGTGTTGCTTCTTCATATAGTTCTTGGAACTTGGCATGTAATGTGAAAAACTGAGTTCCTTTTACATACCAGTGATAGTTGTGTAACTTAACATATAATACGCTCCAGTTAGCAATTTGACGGTTTAATTGTGATTGAATAGTGTTCATAATAATTCCTCCTAAAACTTTTCATAGTCTTCTCGATAAGCTACTCGTAAATGAAAAGTAGCACCGGAAGCATAAACTAATTTTTCTGAGAATCGTAGTATAACTTCCTCGTACAGAAAAATACTTCGGAAGCATCGACGTTTCTAGTCTCTTAGCATTGTAAACGAATAGTAACAATTCCATACTGAGTTTAAGTGATATAAACTTAGATCAATTCCTTGTTTATAATTATTACAAATTAATTCGTAAAAGTCAACCTTTCACCGTAAAACATCCCATTCATACGTACCGATAAACAAGTCCTGATTGGTAGTCTTGCACTTTAACAATAATATGGAATATCGTTACTGTCATTGTTAAAAGTCACACTTAGTAATTTTCTCTGTAAAACCACTTTATATACATAACCAAAAATTTTAGATTTGAAACAATACTATGGGGTAAAAATAAAAAGAGCAGATAACAAGTCGTATAAACAACTTGTTATCTGCTTTTTATTACGATTGAATTTACTTGCTTTCAGCAAGCATAAATACTGCAAGTATGAACATAGCATGTGACCATGTAAGAGGTACTACCCATGCTGTTTCGCCTGTGTTTTTATCAACTTGCTCTGGTAGAAGACCAGTTTCCGTACGATGATCAAGTGTCCATTGCATAAGTTGACGTGCAGAGGATACTTCGCCATTCGCGAAACGGTAGTGAGCTAACCAAAGAGTTGTTAAGATCCATGGGTTGCCACCAATGTAGTTATCATCTTCGTAACGCTTAATTCCGCCAACACCTTCAACCGTTAGAAGTTTTTCAATCGCATCAGCAGTTGAGCGCATACGATTGGATTCTGCAGCTACAGCATTGAACGGAACACTAATGCCTAACAAACTAATATCTACAATCGGATCGTATTTCATCACATGTTTTTGATAGCCTTTGTCAAGGTCAACAACATAACCTTCTGAACCATTAGCTGTATCTGTATTAAACTTATGAGCAGATACTTTCAGATCAATACCACGGTAGAAACTACGAAGTTCATTGTTAAAGCAGTAAGTTTCGATTCCTGCTTGAATGCCTGTAGCTATTGTATTCCACTGATCTCTTAGAGCAGTCTCACCAGCAAGCTCTGCAAAACCAGCAGCAGCAGTTAGACCACCATATACCGCAGCAGAGGAGTACGTATGAGAAGCTTCACGTTCTTCCCAAAGATCAATACTTGGTTTTGGAAGTCCAGTAGCCGGATCGATAAATGATTCTAGGAATTGAGCACCTTTGGATACTGCTGGCCATACACGAGCAGCAAAATCACGATCTTCATTAACTAAATAATGTTGCCACATTCCCCAAATGATTGATGCACCTTCATCGATTTGTAATCCCCAAGATGGAGCTAATTGACCATCATGATAGTGACGTTGTTGCCATGAACCATCGGGTGATTGCGCTGATAGTGTCCAGTCATAGAAAGCGTTAGTAAGATCTTTTAAGCCTACTTTATCAAGCGCTGTAGTGATGAAAGCTGCATCACGACCCCAGCAATAAGAGTATCCACCACAACGGCTATAAGTTTCGTCGAATTCAGGCGCAGCAATGATTGTACCTGTTTTTTCGTCTGACATTAGTTTGAACATTAGAATTGAACGCTCATACAAATCTTTAATTTCTTCGTCTTCTACTGGGCAAGGAACAGCATTATTTAAATATTGATTCCAATAGGCATTTGTTTCATCAGCCCATTGCGCACTAGTTTTTTTACGAGCTTGTTCTAATAGCTCAATAACTTGTTGCTCATTATTACCCGCAGCGACATAGATTGGTACGATAACTGTTTCACCAGCTTCTACAGTTAATTCATAAGATAAAGCAC
The DNA here is from genome assembly GCA_023639215.1 of Candidatus Pristimantibacillus lignocellulolyticus. Taxonomy (NCBI): domain Bacteria; kingdom Bacillati; phylum Bacillota; class Bacilli; order Caryophanales; family Paenibacillaceae; genus Pristimantibacillus (SeqCode); species Pristimantibacillus lignocellulolyticus (SeqCode). The sequence goes on along the minus strand of CP097899.1, from coordinate 697,965 downwards.
CGTCAGGACGCATATCTATATTTCCACCATTAAACTGCCCAGATTGAGCATCTTCCCATGATATACCTGCTTGGTATTTTGTGCATACGATTGCACTCGAAACTCCAAAGAAATACTGATGACGGAAATGGATTAACGAATCAGCCAAATTATTAAACATCGTTGTATTATATAATCCATTCTCACTAATGACGAAAGAAGAATGAACGACGAAAGAGAATTGTTTAGATTCATTGCTTGAGTTAACAAATGCGTATTCACGAACTAATAAATCTGTACTAGGAACAGCGAAATGACGGCTGTTTACAGTAAGGGCTTGTGATTCATTAGAGGCATTAATATGCAACACATTACTACGATTAGCATAGTTAATGTCATGATTCCAACCATTACCTTCTTCATCAAACCAATTAACATTTGAGCCATCCACTTGAATACCAACACGCATAGCATCGACATGTTGAGGCGTATCAATATTGGGCCACCATAGACGATACATTTTACCAGTGCGTCCAAGTGTAGCGAGCATACGTGAATTACCAATTACAGCATCAACTAAATACGGTTTTTTATTATTCATCTTTATTAACCCCTCTTATGAAAGTCTTTGATTGAAGATTCTCTTACTACTAAGCGATGCGGAATAATATTGCGTGCTCCAGTATTAAGATTTTCTTGTATACGGCGAACCAACAAATGTGAAGATGTATATCCAAGCTGGTAAGTGCCGATGTCAACAGAGCTAATGGCAGGTGATGCCAGCTCTGAAACTGCAATATTGTTAAAGCTTACAAGGCTAATTTCATTGGGAACGTTGTAGCCTAATTCATTTAGACCGCGCAATACACCTAGTGCAGTTACATCATCTATAACGACTAGTGCAGTAGGGCGATCAGCAATATCCATTACGAATGACATCGCACGGAATCCACTTTGTTGGAGAAACTCTGCATCAACGATCCATTCTGGTTTTACTGGTAAACCTGCTTCTTCCATTGCTTTATGGTAGCCAGCTAGTCGATCTACAGATACGGTAAGATTAGGTACTCCAAGGATAAATCCTATTTTTGTGTGACCTTGATTGATTAGATGAGTTGTTGCATCAAATGAAGCTAATACATTATCTGTATCAACAGTAATAATGTTATCATGTCCATCAGTCCGACCAATTAATACAGTAGGAAAGTCATGTTTAGATAATATAGAAACGAGTGGGTCATTTTGTCTGGATGATAGCAAAATAACACCATCTACACGCCCGCCTAGAACAAGTCTTGCAATCGTATCGTTCTCATCTGCAGGGGAAGTAGCGGCAGCCAGTAACATATCATAACCAGCTCTAGTCGAATGTGCTAATATTCCTCTTAGTAACTCACCAAAGAAGAAATCTTGAAATAATTCTTCAGCTGGTCGAGGCAATACAATGGCTAATGTCCGGGTTGTTTTTGAAACTAGGCTTTTCGCCATAACATTTGGATGATAACCCATCTCTTCCATTATTCTTTTCACTTTAGCTGTCGTTGCTTTACTAATTCTAGAATGATTGGAAATGACGCGTGAAACAGTAGAAGGTGAAACTCCTGCTACTTTTGCGATATCTTTTATTGTGACCATGATCCAGATCCTTCCTAAATAAGCGCTATCATATTACTTAACTATAGCTGTAAGTGCAAACTAATGCAATCATTAGATGGCTTTTAATCACTGTACATTGTTTGAAAAATTTACACAACTAATGAAATAGTAAGAATTATAGAGTAAATGGTAGTAATATCGAGATAACAAGGAAAAAACAGGCAAAAATAATCTGTGCAATCGTTTTAACAAATTATTATTGTATAGTATATTGAATTTACATTATAAAACGCTTACAACAAGACTAAGCGAGTGTACAATCGATATTTGTGAGGAGACTTTCTGTTTTTTCACATTTTTTTCTAAAGGTTGTACAACCGTTTGCACAAATTAGGTTTTTATAAAAGTTAATGACTTTTATAGCTTAATATTAAGGTGCAGTGTCTGGGGTAGGCGTTTTATTTGTCATTATGCTCAAAAAATGGAAGGGGATCTAGAAAAATGAAGAAATCTCTTGCGCTTTGCCTACTTAGCTTAATGTTACTACTGACTGCTTGTGGTGGTAACAACGGAGGTAATACTCCAAAAAATGCTCCAACAAACACACCTGCTACAACTAACAATGCACCTGCTGAAGAGCCAGCAACTAATGCTGGTGTGGAAGCTCCAGCATTGACTCCTGAAGAAGGTGCTGAACTAGTTGTTTGGGATTCTAAAAACCAAAGAGCTGTACTAGAAGAGTTAGTAGCTGAATTTACTGCTCAATACAATGTTCCTGTAAAAATTGAAGAGGTTGAATCCCCAGACCAAGTTGGTAAGCTTACGATTGATGGACCAAATAAAAATGGTGCTGACGTAGTTACTTTCCCACATGATAGTCTTGGCGCTGCTGTTTCTGCCGGCCTAATCCTTCCTAATGATGTATTCGCTGATGATACGAAAAACAATAATGCTGAATCTGCAGTTAATGCAGTAACATACGCTGGTGAGCTATATGGTTACCCACGTTCTGTTGAAACTTATGGATTGTTCTACAACAAAGATCTTGTAACTGAAGCTCCAAAAACTTTTGATGATATCGTAAAATTTGCAGAAGGTTTCAATGACACTGCTGCTGGAAAATATGCGTTGATGTGGGAAGTGCAAAACTTCTACTTTAACTACCCGTTCATAGCTACTAACGGTGGTTATATCTTCGGTAGTAATGGTGAAGATGCTGCTGATATCGGTTTGAACAACGAAGGCGCTGTGAAAAGTCTTGAAACATTCAAATCTTTAAAATCTATTCTTCCAATTGCTGCTGGTGATATTACAGCTGACATCATTGAAAGTAAATTTGCTTCTGGCGACATTGCGATGACCATTACTGGTCCTTGGAAAGTTGGAGATTTCCGTAAGCTTGGTATTAACTTCGGAGTAGTTCCAATCCCTACATTGAATGGTGAAGCAGCAATTTCACTTTCTGGTGTTAAAGCTTGGTATGTTAACTCTTATTCTGAATATCCAATCGCTGCTCGCCTACTTGCTAACTTCCTTGGTTCTAAAGAAAGCCAATTGAAAGACTTTGCAGCTACTGGTGCTATTCCAGCTAATAAAGAAGCTATGGAAGATCCAACATTCGTTGCAGATGAAATCTCTAGTGGTATCGCTGCTCAATTCATTAACTCTAATGCAATGCCATCTATCCCTGAAATGGGTAAAGTGTGGGATCCAAGTGCAGCTGCTCTAGCTGATATTTGGAACACAGATATTACTCCAAAAGATGCAATAGATAATGCAGTTAAACAAATCACGGATGCTATTAATGGCGCAACAAACTAGATAACTAGAACTATGTTGCCCGCCTATTCTTTTTGGGCGGGCAACAATAATAGAAGGGAGCCATGTGGTATGAAAGGTCAAAAAGTGACCGCAACCATTTTATCTGTTCTTTTCATGGGGCTTGGACAGTTATTCAATAAGCAGTTTATGAAGGGAATTATTTTGCTCGTTATAGAAGCGGCCTCGCTTATTTATTTCATACCGAATTTGGTGAAGGATTTATCGGGATTAATTACTTTAGGTGAACAAGGTACTCACTTTGAGAAAGTTAATGGGATGACCGTTACAGTTGCAGGGGATCACTCAATTTATCTTATGATTGATGGATTAATTACTCTATTTTTGATTTTTATTGTATTAGTCATTTATATAATAAATATTCGTGATGCTTATCGCACCGCAGCAATGATTGAATCTGGGCAAAAAATTTTCACATTCAAAAAAACGATTAAAAATATGAATGGAAAAAGTTTCCCTTACATATTACTTTTTATCCCGATGCTTGGGGTTTTGTTCTTAACAATTTTGCCAATTATATTTATGGTTATGATTGCATTTACAAATTACTCGATGCCGAATCATATTCCACCAAAAAGTTTGGTAGATTGGGTTGGTTTCCAAACTTTCTTAGACTTATTATCATTATCTAGCTGGTCTAAAACATTTTTTGGTGTATTAACTTGGACAGTTATTTGGGCTATTCTCGCTACAGTTACTTGTTACTTTGGAGGATTGTTAGTAGCATTGCTAATTGAACAAAAAGGTATTCGATTCAAAAAGCTATGGAGAACGATTTTCATTCTGCCATATGCAATTCCACAATTGATTTCATTGTTAATTATGCGTAATTTATTCAATGGTCAATTTGGTCCGATTAATGAATATCTAGCAATGTTTGGACTTGGAAAATTACCATGGTTAACGGATCCAACACTTGCAAAAGCAACAGCTATTTTTGTTAATATGTGGGTAGGTATTCCCGTTTCAATGGTTCTCATATTAGGTGTTCTTACTGCGATACCAAAAGATATGTATGAGGCTGCTGAAGTAGACGGTGCTAACGCTTATCAAAAGTTTAAAATTGTGACGTTACCATTCGTTCTATTTGCTACAGCACCAATTCTTATTACACAATTCGCAGGTAACATTAATAACTTTAACTTAATCTTCTTATTAACTGCTGGTGAGCCGAAAAACGGCAGTTATCAATTTGCGGGAAGTACAGATTTACTCGTAACATGGCTGTACAAATTAACATTAAATCAAAGCCAATATAATATGGCTTCTGCAATTGGTATTATCATCTTCATCATTATCGCAACATTATCTATCGTGAACTACAGACGTACGAAATCGTTTAAAGAGGAGGATATGATTCAATAATGGGACAAAAACAAAAGAATATCCTAAGACTGTTTTTTAGCTATCTTATCCTCATTATTATTGCAATCTGTTGTATCTATCCGGCACTTTGGGTAGTCTTTTCCTCATTCCGACCTGGTAGTTCATTGTTCAGCGTAGATTTTATTCCTAAAGTGTGGACATTAGATCACTATCGATCATTGTTTAGTGATTCAACATTTACTTATGCCGTATGGTATTGGAATACACTGAAAATTGCTACAATAACGATGATCTTCTCTACATTACTTTCAACGATCAGTATGTATGCATTGTCTAGATTCCGGTTCAAAGGTCGTCAAAATCTGTTATCAATGATTCTTGTGTTAGGTATGTTTCCTGGATTCATGAGTTTAATTCCGTTATATATCCTTCTAATGCAATTTGAACTATTGAATACGCACCTGGCTTTAATTATCGTGTACTCATTTGGTTCAGTATTAATGAATGGATTCGTTATTAAAGGATTCTTCGATACCGTTCCAAGAAGTCTAGATGAATCGGCTCGTATTGACGGAGCAACACATTTGCAAGTATTTACGAACATTATGATTCCTCTAGGTAAGCCAATCTTAATTTACGTAGCTTTAACGACATTTACAGGAGCATGGGTAGACTTTATCTTTGCGCGATTAGTATTAACTTCACGCGATAAATGGACATTAGCAGTAGGTATGTATGATTTAGTAAACTCTTATCAAAATTCAAATTTCACGATGTTTGCTGCAGGTGCTGTATTAATCGCAGTTCCAATAACATTACTTTTCATATTCTTACAAAAGTTCTTGGTTCAAGGATTAACTGCGGGCGCATCAAAAGGATAATGGTGTGATGAATATTAAGTATCTATTAAAAGGACAGAGAGTAATTGCTGTCCTTCTCTTTTTATTAATAGCAGTTTTACTTTCTGCCTGTACTAACAGCGATAAAGTGAACTCTACTAACAATAATATAGAGCTAGTTAGTCCTACAACTGAGGTTGATGAAACCGATGAAGCTAATCCGCTAGTTACCTCTTATGAGGTAGATGAGCAAGATGGTACTGTATTTTATGAGATTTTTGTAAGAGCATTTTATGACAGCAATGGTGATGGTATCGGAGATTTGAACGGTGTTACAGCTAAGCTAGATTACTTACAGGATCTTGGTATCGGTGGTATATGGCTTATGCCGATTTTACAAAACAATACGTATCATGGTTATGATACAACGGATTACTACCATATATTACCTGAGTATGGTACTGAAGAGGATTTGAAAAATTTAATTAAAGAAGCTCATGCTCGAAATATTAAAGTTGTTATGGATCTCGTAGTTAACCATTCTAGTTCTGACAATCCATGGTTCCAAGAAGCACTACATAATAAGGATAGCAAGTATCGAAATTGGTATCAATTCGCTAAGGTGGATGAGAAAGTTCGTTCAGACAGTGCAGCTGGTTCAGTAGCATGGCACACTACGCCTGACGGAACTGAAAAGTACTTGGGGATTTTCGTAGATAATATGCCTGATCTTAATTTTGATGAACCTGAGGTTCGCGAGGAGTTCATTAAGATAGGTCAATATTGGCTTGAGGTTGGACTTGATGGTTATCGCCTAGATGCAGCTAAGCATATTTTCGGAGATTATAAATCCACATTATACGAGCAAGAAACAATCGAAAAAAATGTCAAGTGGTGGCAAGAGTTCCGTGCAGGTATGGTGGCAGTTAATCCTAATGTATATCTAATCGGAGAAGTTTGGGATTCTTCAACATTAGTAGCTCCATTTTTTAATAATGCACTTGATTCTGCATTCAACTTCGATATTGCAGAGCGTATTGTTGGGGCAGCAAAGGATGAGCGAGACAGTGATCTTGCGTATTCGCTCGTTAAAGCTTATAAATTGTTCAATAAATCCTCGAATGGTCAATTTCTAGATGCACCATTCTTAACGAATCATGATCAGACCCGCGTTATGTCGGCTGTTCATGGAAAAGTTGAACGTGCTAAAGTTGCAGCAAGCATATTACTAACTTTACCTGGTACACCGTATTTGTATTATGGTGAGGAGATCGGTATGCAAGGTATTAAACCTGATGAGGATATACGCGAACCGATGATCTGGTATAAGGATAAAGCAGGGGGAGTTGGACAATCAACTTGGAAAGTTGCTAAGTATAATACAGGTGATGCACATGTATCGGTAGAACAGCAATTAGCTGATAAGACATCCATTCTGAATCACTATAAGCAACTCATAAGCTGGCGTAAAGAACTGCCTGCCTTACAAAACGGTGATATATTCGAATTCACGTTAACTACTCGTAACTTCAGTTTAACGCAATATGTACGTGCTACTGCAGATGAAAGAGTTCTCGTTATTCATAACTTGAGTGATGCTGTGCAGTTAGCAGAATTGGATCAATCGACTCAGTTTGGTGAGTTTACAGAAATTATGAAAACAACAAACAATGAAGCACTTTTGCAAGGTGCGACCTTGACTATCCCTCCGTATAGCACTGTCATTATGAAGTAATTGTATTTACAAATTAACAATGCAGTCCGCTTGATCATTAAGCGAGCTGCATTGTTTTTGGTTGTTTCATTATAGTAGAAGCAAGATAAGGGAATGATGCAACGTTAGATTAAGTTGCAAGTGATACGGTTAATGAAAAACTAGTTAAAACTACGAAAGATTCGCATACGATAGCTAGCTACAGCAGTAATGATAATCATAAAAATACCGCTAATTAGTATGATTGGTGATGGACCATAATAGTCAGATAATGTTGAGAATAAAGCAAGACCGACTGGTGGAGCGACACTAGTTAAGGCGCCAAGTAAACCGAATACTCGACCTTGTATATCTGGTTCAATGGCTACTCTCAACATAATATATATAATCGTCGTGCTGAATGAGAAGAGAAACCCTACAAGTAATATGAACGGAAGTGCGACTAATGCATTTGTAACTTGAGAGATAATAATAAACAGCGGTCCCATGAGTATCATACTTCCGAGGATCCACCAGCCTCGTCGCTTAAGACGTTTATCTAATCTCATAATTATAATAGAACCAATTACGAATCCTAGAGGTATACATGCTTCTATTAATCCGAAGACGATCGATTCCGCCTTCCATACTTGAATTGCCATTACTTGAATAAGCATGAACGTAGACAGAAAAAAAAGCATGACTACTGGCAGTAGAAATATGGAAGCTCTAGCGAAAGGATCACGCCAAACATAGTGAATTCCTTCAATTAGATCCTCCTTGAATGAAGTTGTAGGTTTATCAGAGTTTTGAGGTTGCTGAAAGAGAAACTGTCCAGCTAGTAAAAGCGAGATTGCTGATAATAGAAATGTCACGGCATCAATGGCTATTGCAAATGCACCACCAAACAGGGCAACGGCGACGCCCCCAAGTGCAAATCCTGATATTCTAACGATATTATCAGATATACTAATTGCCCCTACAGCTTGCGTTAGTTGGTTTTTACCTACGATCTCTACTAGTGCGGCTTGAAAAGCAGGAGAGCGGAATGTACCAACGAAGGCGACTATACCAGTTAAAATCATAATGTAAATATAAGATGTATTCGGCAAATAAATGAGTAGTGCAATGAGGGATATGATGACAAATCGAATGATATCTGTTGCTAGCATTAGATTGCGTCGATTGACTCTATCTGCGATTGTCCCAGCAAAGGAGCCAAAGAGCATATTAATAACAAGATGAATAATAACAACCGCCGACATCAATCGAGCGCTTCCTGATGTTTGCAAAATCCATAAATTTAGAGCAATACTATGAAAAGTACTCCCAAGAACAGAGAGACTAGTGCTAGCGAAAACAAATAAGAAAGCACGATTTCGCCAAATAGATAAATTTTCAGTAGATTCAGTACTTTGAATGAGTACTTCAGTGTCAGGGCGGTTTACATCATTATGAGTGTTGTGAGCTATCTCAATCATCATTCATTCTCCTTCAAAAACAATTTAGCTATAAACTATTTATGTCATGAAGAGTGTTTATACATAATCACTTAATCGTTTAAGTGAAGAAATATGAACAGCGTGAATTATTATCTTGAACACCTTTATATTATCCAACGTTACCTGAGATTGGATCTGCCAATAGTTGGACCATTAAGTTCAGGGCAGTTTCTAACTTTTGGTCTCCTAGTGAAATATAATGTGCTTGAGCAGGGACAATTTCTGGACAACCTGCATTACATATCACGGTTAAAGTAGAAGCTTTTTTATACTTGGCTACGAGGATACTAATATATTCGTTTATAATTATGCCTTGCTTTCCTTCTTGCTTAAGAAGAAAACGTTGAAGTTCTGTTTCATTGGTCATAATGTGAATATCTTCTTCACATAGATTGGAGTATTGTTTGATGGAAGCTAATTGTTCAACATTGTTAAAGTTATCAATAACGAGATAATAATTAGTTTGATTTGAGGTATTTAGTATTTCCGAAAAAATTTGCTGGTAATTATCTACTACTTTAAAGAAGAGTGGGTCTTCAATTAGGCTGTCAATTACGATTAATGGTACACCAGTTGAGAACAACGTAGAAATATGATGGAATATATCTGATTTGACATCCACGAGAAACACACCATCTAACTTCCGCTCGGAAATAATATCGAGTTTCGGAGATGTGGCGTCTAGACTTGAAAGTACAACATGGTAACCTTGTTCTGTTAGTTGGCGTTCTAGATAGTCAATTAAGGCAGAGTATCGTAATTTTCTCCAATAGCCTTCTGGCGTAGAGCGATTAATGAGGATACCAATAAGTCCTGACTTTTGCATAACGAGTGAACGTGCTACCAGATTGGGGACATAATGTAGTTCTTTTGCCGCTTCTAATACCTTGCATCGAGTTTCATAGGGAATTGTTTGCGTGCTTACCTTGTTAAGGACATAACTTACAGTAGCAATGGAGACTTGTGCTAAGCGTGCAATATCTTTCAAAGTAGCTTTTTTCATTGTTTTCTCCTTGTGGTGAACTTAAGTAACAGCCTCCTAAAGTAGTATTCCACGAAAGAAGGCTGTTTACATTTGCAACTCAATTACTTAACAGATTTCATAATCCGATAACCAAAAGCAGGAAGCTCTAGATGAAGTTCATTCGCAATTGTAGTGATTGATTCGCTAGAATTCACATCAATCCATTGCCCGTATGTTGTATCCAACTGGCAAGTAGTTGCTGCTTCAGCATTATTCATAACGATGATAAAGTGATCATTTGCATCAAAACGTTCATACACAAGTAGTTGCTTGTTCACTTGTGGTACAAATCGTAGATCACCTGTACGAAGAGCTGGATATTGCTTGCGTAGTTTAATCGAACTTTGGAAGAATGCGAACAAATGTTGATCTTGTTGTTCTGGGTCCCACTCCATACATTTACGATTAAGTGGATCATGTTCGCCATCCATACCTATTTCATCACCATAATAAATACAAGGTGCACCGTAGAATGTTAGCTCGAATAGATAAGCTAGCTTCAGACGTTCTTTGTTACCTTCGCACAATGTGAGCAATCTTGTAGTATCATGACTTCCCATTAAATTAAAGGATGCTTCCGTTATTTGCTGCGGGTAACTAACTAATTGTGTTTGTATCGCATGAGCAAAACCATCGGCATCAATTGTTGCTTTAGCAAAGAAATTGAGTAATGCGTTGGTAAATGGATAATTCATTACTGCGTCGAATTGATCTCCTTGTAACCAAGGCATAGAATCATGCATAATTTCACCAAGTATATACGCTTCAGGATTAGCCGTTTTTACAACTGTACGGAATTCACGCCAAAATTGATGATCTACTTCATTTGCTACATCAAGTCGCCATCCATCAATCCCAATCTCATCAATCCAATATTTCGCGACACCTAGTAAGTACTCTTTCACTGACTCGTTTTCTGTGTTTAATTTCGGCATTATTGGTTCAAATGCAAAAGTTTCGTAAGTGGGAACACCGTCAACTACAGTAAGTGGCCACTCACGGACGTAGAACCAATCTTTATAAATAGATGCTTCGCCGTTCTCTAATAAGTCAATAAATGGTGGGAACGTTTTTCCGCAATGATTGAATACCGCATCTAGTAGTACTCGAATACCTCTATCATGGCAAGCATCAACGAGTTGTTTTAATGTTTCATTAGTACCGAAGTGAGGATCGACGTTGAAGTAATCTTCAGTATCGTATTTATGATTCGTCGTTGCTTCGAATAAAGGGTTGAAATAAATCGCATTAATACCAAGTTCGGACAAATAATCAAGATGGTTAATAACGCCTTGTAGATCACCACCGAAGAAGTTTGTTGGAGTAGGTGTTCCTCCCCATGGTTGCACATCTTCAGGATCATTTGAGGGATCACCGTTAGCAAAGCGTTCAGGGAATATCTGATAGAAAATAGATTCTTTCACCCATTCTGGTGGAGAATTAATATCAATACGGTTCAAGTAAGGGAAGTCGAATAATCCTTCATAGATGCGATCAGGTTGTTGATCTACAAAACCTTTTTCCAAAAGGTATATTTTCTCTAAATCATCATTCAATTCGAAATAATAAACAGCTCTTTTGAATTTAGGATGTATAGCTGCTTCCCAGTAATCGAATAGTTGATCAGTAGCGAACTTCTTCATAGGTGTAATAATTTTTGTCTGTTCCCAGCCATATTTGTCCCCAGAATGAAGGTTGACCTCAGTAAGATCATCCTTCTTAGCACGGATCCGGATATGCAATGTTTCATGATCATATGCGTAAGCCCAGTTGAGTTGACTTCTGTGATAAATAGCTTCTAAATTCATTTACAACATTCTCCTTTATCGGAAATTAGATACAAAAAAAGGACCCAACCTCGCACAGCACGAGGTTGAATCCATTGATTCATTGCCTTTTTGTTTGACATCATTGTATCAAGTGTTTAACGAATTTTCAATCATTATTTTACTGAATTACCAGATATTATTTTGATAAGAGATAATGAATAGTATCTAGTACCAAAATGTGGGATAAGCTCGATTATGCCGAAGGTTGTTAATGATCAGTGCGATTAACACGATAATAAGTGCTCCGATTAGAACAGGTGACCATAGAAAATCCCAGCCATAATTTCCAGTAATAATGATAATCGGATTGGCTCCTGCAGGCGGATGTGTAGTCTTGGTAAGCATCATAGTAGCTATAGCTAACCCGACAGCTAAACCGATGATCCATGGAGAATTACCGAACCAATGAAGCATACACATACCGATTAATGATGTGATAAAGTGTCCACCGATGATGTTACGTGGTTGAGAAAGAGGGGCATTCCAAGCTGAATATGCAAGGACACATGTAGCGCCAAATGAAGCCATAAGCCAAGTAGAACTCGTTATTGAAGTTAACAATAATAAGGAGATAATTGTAATAAATCCACCGATTAACGAGGTAAGAATATCTTTCGTATTTACTTTCAAAGGGCTCTGTCCTTGGCCTTTCATTTTACTTAAATAGTTAATAAAGGCAGGTGTAGGCGCTTGTGATTGAGCCTCTTCATAAATTTCTTTCATAAATTATTCCTCCGTTCTTTACTTATGTAATATATGATGAAACAAACTAACCTGTCAAATTATATTTTAAAGGTTAGTTTAGGGTTGTGATAACGAATAAAATAGATTTTCTATCGTTCTAATAAAAGATCTCACGGCAATATATTATACTAGTAAAACGTAATAGAAGCACGCACCAAAATAAGCCTACAAAGTAGTGTAATCACTTCTTAGTAGGCTTATTTTTTTGATGTTTGGCTACTTTTTGACGATTTCCGCATATTTGCATCGAACACCATTTTCTTCTGCCACTATCATCGATATAGAGGAGAATACAATCAGGATTTGAACAGTGAGTTAATTGTTGTAGCTTACCTTCGGCAAATAGAGTAAGGGCATCAAATGCGATATAGGAATATAACATTGCAATTGGCTCCCCAATCGGTAAAGCAACGAGTTGTCCTCTCCACACATAAGTAAAGGGTGCTTTAGCGATATAAGCTTCCATTAATCCAATAAATTGATCCGATACTAGTTGTCCTTCTGCGCTTTGTTCGTATTGCAGCCGTAACGTTGCCCTAATGTTACACAATCCATCAAACAAAACTTGTTCATCGAGAGCATTTATTATGGGGGCAATGTGATCCCATTGCGCCAGCTGTGATAACCATTCGTAAACATCATCGATAGTTGTGAACAGATCAATTCTCTTATTACGTCGTATTACTTCTGTATTTACAAGGTCAAGGGAAGGGTGACCCATTTGCAAAGGAAATTTCGTAGATATACCCATATAAGTTCTCCTATACATAACGAATAGTAGTGAAATAGATTAAGTTCATTATATATAAATTAATTACAAAAGAATATCATCTATCGTTTGAATTGTTGCCTGAATTGAGCGGGAGATTGTCCCATTCGCTTTTTGAATGCTTTGGAGAAGGTTGGCAGATCATTGAATCCTACCGAATTGGCGATCTCGCTCATTGTATAGTCTGTTTGTGTAAGAAGTAGCTCAGCTTCTTTCATCCGTAAGGTTTGTAAATAATTCATTGGAGATTGACCATATTCCTTCTGGAATTTTTTCGTGAAATGTGTCCGCTCAATTCCAACATGATGGGCAACACTTTCAATAGAAATCATATCGGCATAATGAATATCAAGATATTCTCTACCTTTTTCAAGCCATGAAGATCCGCTATTGTTTCTCCTGGAAGGTTGGTCTGAGTAAACTAACTCATTGAAAATGGTGTACATGAGACTCATTCTTGCAAGATCACTATGTTGTTGTTCATACATTTTCTGAAATGCTAATTGAGTAGAATTCGTCATTCGGTTAGTGCGATGAGGATGCTGCGGACTTAGACCTATTCGCTCAAGCATCGATAAAGCATACTTCCCATCAAAAGCTAAAAATACTTTTGTTAACGGTTTTAACGGATCTGTGTAATACTCATGTGTGACTTGCGGGAAGAGACAAAAGATATCATTTTTTTGTAAATGAAACTGTTGACCATTCTGAAAAAAATGTCCTTCACCATCTATGATGCAAAGCAAATAATAGTAAGGGGTAATTCGCGGGCCAATATGATAATGTGGTTTGGCAAGGTTAGCGCCCAATCGAATAGGCCATATTGAACTGCTTTTCTCCATTGTTGATGGTGTGAAGTAATTAATATTAAGCCATTCTTGATATTCTTCCTTCATTGTATCAAACATTGAAATACCTCATTTTACCAATATTATTTATTGAAAATAGTTACAAATACTTGATGGTAATATAAATACGATTGTTAATAACCACAAAATGACAAATATAGAAACCAACAAATTGACATAGACGAAATGCTCCTTCGCGTTGTAATCTACTTATATCATATTAAACCAAGTAATTCTATAGGGAATGTAATAATAACACGCAAACCGTTAGTGAACATATATCAATTAAGCATGTATATCAGGAGGGCTATTGAAATGTCTAACAAACAAAAAGTCGAGCTAGGCTGGTTTATTCCTACGACAGGTGATGGTGAATTTATCGGTATTGCACCAGAGAGACCTGCTTCGCCGCAATATTTGACAGATGTTGCGAAAGCAGCCGAGGCTGCTGGCTATGAATTTGCATTAATTCCTGCGGGTGGAGATTGTTGGGATGGCTTTATCGTAGGTTCTTGGATTGCTGCGCAAACAACGAAATTGAAATCATTAGTCGCTTTACGTCCAGGATTAATTACTCCTGTACTAGCTGCGAGGACAGCTGCTACTCTTGATCAGATGTCTGAGGGACGAGTGATGATGAATGTAGTCACAGGGCATTATCCACAAGATCTGAAAGCATGTGGTGACCCTCTATATGATCAGCATGATCAAAGATATGAACGTACACTAGAGTTTCTTGAAGTTGTAAAAGGTGTCTGGGGACATGGCGGACATGACTCAGGCGGATTTAATTATGAAGGGAAGCATTACTTTGTAGAAGGAGGTACTTGCCAGCCAGCGGCTTATCAACAACCTCATCCTCCAATATACTTTGGAGGAAGTTCTGTTGCGGGGAAGAAAACAGCTGCGAAAACAGCTGATGTCTATCTGATGTGGGCGGAACCAGTGGCATGGATTAAGGAACAAATTGCTGAGATGGAAGGCTACTTGCAAGTACAACGAGAGCAAGAAGGAATTGATCGGACTCTACGTTATGGTATGCGCGCTCAGTTGGTTGTTCGTGAAACGGAAGAGGAAGCATGGGATGCAGCATGGAGGATTTTAAGTAAAGCTGATCCAGAGCAAGTACAATCAAAGGAAAAACTACATGCGAAGACGGATGCTGTAGGTCAAAATCGTCAAATGGAATTGTTCCGTCAATCAGAAGAAAATAAATTTGTCATTGCACCAAATATGTGGTCGGGACTTTCTGCAATTCGTGGTGGAGGGGCAGTTGCTTTTGTAGGAACTCCTCAGCAAGTAACAGAACGGATTCTTGAGTTTGTTGATATTGGTGTAACATCATTTATTTTATCTGGTTATCCGCATTTGGAAGAAGCGGAGATTACGGGGGAGATACTTATGCCGGTACTGAGAGCGGAACTAGCTAAGCGCGGCTTATAGGTAGTTCAAAAAGACCGCTTGTGATCACGATGTTACGCTATGAAGCATATTCGACGTCGAAAATGACATTCATCGGTTGCTCCGTTGCTCACGTACCAATAACGTACGTTGCGCTACTCGCGTCTCTAGCTTCATGTCATTTTCTTGGTGCTGACAACCGATCATTTTGAACTTTGATTGGAAGAGGTAGTTCAAAAAGACCGCTTGTGATCACGGTGATACGCTACGAGGCATATTCGACATCGAAAATGACATTTATCGGTTGCTCCGTTGCTCACGTACCAATAACGTACGTTGCGCTACTCGCGTCTCTAGCTTCATGTCATTTTCTTGGTGCTGACAAGCGGTCATTATGAACTTTTATTGGAAATGTAGTTCAAAAAGACCGCTTGTGATCACGATGATACGCTACGAAGTATATTCGACATCGAAAATGCCATTCATCGTTTGCTCCGTTGCTCACGTACCAATAACGTACGTTGCGCTACTCGCGTCTCTAGCTTCATGTCATTTTCTTGGTGCTGACAACCGATCATTTTGAACTTTATTAGAAGAGGTAGTTCAAAAAGATCGCTTGTGATCACGGAGTCTCGATAGAATGCTGAACGAAGAAAGTCAAATAATAAGTTTTAGGAGGAAATGATATGAAAAAATCATATTTGCTATCGTTAATTATTGTGTTTGCTTTGGTATTATCTGCGTGCGGAGCAAGCAACAGCGGCAATAAAGTCAATTCATCAAATAATGATGGATCAAAGCAAAGTGGTGAAGAAGTTAAGATTAGCTTCATTCACTGGCGCGGTGAAGATGTGGCAGTACTTGATGGAATTGTTGCTAAGTTCGAGTCAGAATATCCTAATATTAAAGTCGAAACGCAAGTATTTCCTTCAGACCAATATCAAGCAACAGCTCAAGCAAAGTTAGTTGATGGCTCTGTAGGTGATGTGTTCACTTCATTCCCAGGTGCACAGTTCGAGGCGATTGCGAAAGCTGGATTGTTTACTGATCTAACGAGTGAGGAATTTGTAAGTAACTTCACTCCAGGACTAATCGAGGCAGGTCAGAAAGACGGCGTGCAATACGCTTTGCCATATCAATTGGTATATAACATGCCCATTTATAATGTGAAATTATTTGAGCAATACAATGTAGAAGTACCAACAGACTGGGATAGCTTCTTAGCAGCTATGGATACATTCAAGCAAGCAGGCATTACACCGATTGCCTTCCCAGGTGCTGATATTGGTCCTGGTCAGATGATGAATACGATGGTAATGAACAACGCAACTGACGAAGATATTTTCGTGAAATTAGAAGCGGGTGAAGCTAAGCTTACGGATGAGTGGTGGGTAAAAACATTATCCCAATTCAAAGAGCTTAATGATAAAGGATATTTGCAAAAAGATGCAGTAGGAACGAAAACTGATGCAGCAAATGCACTATTTATTCAAGAAAAAGCAGCTATACTTGGTACGGGTTCATTCCAATTAGCGGGTAATAAAGCGGGAAATCCTGAACTAGTACAAGGGTTATTAGCACCGATTACGGTATCAGAGGATAAGGTTGTATTTGAAGGTATTCATACGACTACATTTATGCTTGCAGTAAATAGCAAATCAAAACATCCTGAAGAAGCTAAGTTATTCCTTGAGTACTTGAGCCGCGCTGACGTCGCTGCTGAGTATGCAAATGGTACTGGTCAGAATGTAACGGTTGAGGGTGTACAATATACATCTGATGAATTGAAAGCAGTAAGTGAATGGACAACGAAAAAAACTCGTTTCCAACCACGTTTCACAATTAGTAACGCAGAAGTACAAAAAGCAATAACAAGTTCAATCCAAGCAGTAATTGGCGGTACTGACCCACAAAAAGCTGCTCAAGATGCGCAGGCGATTGTAGACCAACAGATTGGAAACTAGTCCTATGAAAAAACATCTTAGACTACTACCGTTTGTAGTACCTGGATTATTGTTATATGCTGTCTTGTTTCTTTATCCAACAGTAACGGCACTTTATTATTCATTTACCAATTGGGACGGCATGTCGCCGTCCTATCAGTATGTTGGATTTGATAATTATGCGAATGTGAGTAAAGATATCATTTTTCAAAAGTCGCTCGTTAACAATATGAAGTTTATGTTGGCTGTCGTCGTTATTCAGACGGTTGTATCGTTAATGCTTGCCTTACAAATTCATAAAAAATCTAAGGTAAACGTAGTGCTACGAGCCTTATATTTTATGCCAACGATTCTATCTTCCGTTTCTGTTGGCTTTATCTGGTCATTCATCTACGATCCTACTTCTGGTGCTTTGAATGGTCTTCTAACGCTTATTGGCCTAGAGAGTTGGACTCAGAACTGGATTGGTAATACGGCAATAGCAATCTTCTCAATTGCTGCCGTTCAAGCATGGGCGCATATAGGACAGATGACTGTCCTATTCGTGGCTGGTTTGCAAGCAATTCCGCCAGAGTTAGTAGAAGCAGCGAAGTTAGATGGCGCAAGTAAAGTAGGGTTGTTCTTTCGTATAACATGGCCATTGCTAGCACCAGCTGCAGCGATCGTAGTATCCTATACGACGATTCAATCATTTAAAGCATTCGATCTTGTATTTACGATGACAGGCGGTGGTCCTGCCTATTCAACAGAAATTGTTTCGACCTATATTTATAATGCAGCTTTTATGAACTATACGTTTGGTAAAGCGGCAACTGCATCCGTTTATTTCTTAGTATTAATCTCTATTATTACAATTGTTCAATTTAAGTTACTTAAAACTGATCGCGTATCCTACTAGCGGTGATGAGGTGAAAATAGATGCTCAAATGGCTTGGAAGACTATTACTTATATCATTTGCAATCATTATTATTGGTCCCTTGCTGATCGTCGTATTCACGATGTTCAAAACAACACCGCAGTTCTATAGTGATCCAATCGGCTTGCCTACTCAATTATCATGGCTTAATATAACAGCACTATTTGATAAGCAACCAATGTTGACATATTTCCGCAACAGTGTCGTTGTCACCTTGTCTACTGTTTTATTAGTATTATTGTTGGCGGGCTCGATATCCTATGCAATTATGCGCTACGGTAAGCAAGCAATTGGTGGTGTTATTTTCTCGCTGTTTGCTATCGGATTGATGGTTCCTTCACAAGTTAATATGATTCCCATCTATTCCTTACTACAGAAGCTTGGCTGGAGTAATAGTCATCTTGGCTTAATTCTTGTATCGACGTCAGTGCTGTTGCCACTATCTGTTTTCATGCTAAATGGATTTATGAAAACATTACCGAAGGAGATATTAGAAGCGGGAGAAATTGATGGTGCCGGCGAATGGAGACTATTGTTACGTATTGTGTTTCCGCTAAGTGCACCCTATGTAGCTACAACGGCAGCATTTTTATTCGTTATCGTCTGGAACGATTTATTATTCCCAATGCTATTGCTATCAGGCAAAGATAAGTTAACACTGCCGTTAGCGCTTCTGCAATTCAAGGGTGAATTTATGACCGATTACCCTCTATTAATGACGGGCGTACTTGTTACTGCATTCCCAATGATCATATTGTTTGTATTTTTACAACGCTATTTCATCTCTGGTTCGCTTGCTGGGTCATTGAAGGGATAAGAGGATCTAGAAGAACATATGAAAAAATAGAAAAACAACAAAAAGTACTGTGAACTATGCAGTCCTTTTTGTTGTTTTTCTTTTCAAATAACGAGTTTTTTCTTAACTAAATACAAACGAAAAAAGTAAAGAATGTACTCAAATCAGTAAAAATAGTTTACTGTATTGTCTTGAAAAATCAACTATAGTGATTGGTAAGCTTTAGATGAACTGGAGGTTTCGGTATGTTATATCCACAGTTAACTGCAACTAGACAATTATATTCTTTAGATGGGTTTTGGAGATTCGCACCTGATCATCTTAATGATGGAGTGTCGAATGATTGGCATAAACAATTAGAGGCAGATCGTGAAATATCAGTACAAGCTAGTTGGAATGAGCAATATCAAGACTTAATGCAATATTTTGGGGTAGGTTGGTATGAGCGTGATGTTATGATTCCGAATTCTTTAAAGGACGAAAGAATTTGGCTACGGATTGGAGCCGCTAACTATTTGACAACTATTTGGGTCAATGGTGAGCTCGTTGGTGAACATGAAGGAGGACATCTTCCTTTTGAGTTTGATATATCGAAACAAATTATTTTAGGTAGAGCTAATCACATATCTATTCGAGTAGATGCAACCATTGCAGCCGATCGTCTGCCACCAGGTGATGTTGAGTCAGAAATGATTATAGGATTTAAGGGGCAATTCCCTAATAATTACTTTGATTTCTTTCCATATGGAGGAATTAATCGTCCAGTAAATATATTCTCTACTCCGTCATCCTATGTTGAATCTATTCAACTTTCGACTGATCTTATTGATGGGATAGGTAAAGTGAGCTTCAAAGTTGGGATATCAGGGCAATCAGTAGCATCGTGCTTGCTCCAAGTCGAGCATACATCGATTTCAGTGAATTATTCTATGCAGGAGGAAGAGTTAACTATCGTCGGGGATTTTGATGTCTCGGATGTACGTCCATGGTGTCCAGCAGACCCATATCTTTATAATATGAAAGTAAGTCTTCTAGATGCTAATGGGAAAGTCATTGATGAATATATACAGTCATTTGGAATTCGTAGCGTGAAAATTGAAGATACAAAATTGTTACTGAATGGAGAGCCAGTGTTTCTAAATGGTTTCGGTATGCATGAAGACTTCCCTGTACTAGGGAAAGGTATGAATCATGCAGTCATTGCAAAGGATTTCAATTTGCTAAAATGGATGGGAGCCAACTCCATTCGTACGAGCCATTATCCATATAGTGATGAGTTTTTACAATATGCTGATCGTACAGGGTTACTTGTTATTGGAGAAACGCCATTTGTTGGTTTTGTACCTAGTCATTATACTGATGATGTCATAAGAGAAAAGGCAATGAGAGTCATTAGTGAAATGATAGATCGAGATTATAATCATCCATCTATTATCGCATGGAGCCTTGCTAATGAAGGACATACCTTCGTTCCAGAGGCGGATCCATTCTATAAGGCGTTATATGACCATGCGCGCTTGCTAGATAGCACTCGCCCAATTACGATTGTGAATTGCTTAGATGTAGAGGATGATTATGCACTTAAACATTTCGATTTTGTCAGCCTCAATCGTTATTACGGTTGGTATGAGCAAGCTGCACGCTTGGATGAAGGTTGTGCTATGCTTGATCAAAAGTTAGACCGATGCTATGAATTACTTCGTAAGCCAATTATCGTTACGGAGTTTGGTGCGGATGCGGTTGCTGGTGTTCATACAGATCCTCCAGAGCTATTTTCAGAAGAGTATCAATCCGAGATGGTAACTAGGCAGTATCAAATTATTGCAAATAAGCCATATACAATTGGAGCTCATGTGTGGTCATTTGCTGATTTTAAGACAAGTCAGACCCCATCACGAGTCGTTGTGAATCGTAAAGGATTGTTCACCCGTGAACGACAACCAAAACTCGCTGCACATAAATTGCGTGAGATATGGTTGAAAGAAAAGGGAGAGAAAAAAACTTAACAAAAGCTGTCAATGAGAACGTATTAATGTTCTTTTTGACAGCTTTTTTGTATGTCACTTTGAAATTCTATCATCTTAGAAGATATATATATTCATTCTGCCTAGTTATAAAACTAAACCAGAAGTACGGAGTACCATATACACTTTACATTTAATTACTTTTGTATTAACATCTAATTTAACATATATCTAATTAGATATATGTTAAATTAGAATTGGAAGGAGAAACGATTCTAATGCAATTAGATAAATTGGTCCGTTATCATAAAGCACTTGCTGATGAGACCCGTATTAAGATGTTAATTTTGCTTGCAGATGGTGAACTTAATGGTCAGATTTTGGCTGAGAAGCTATTTGTCACACCTGCTACAATTACTCACCATGCCAAAAAACTACGAGAAGCAAGCTTGATTAATGAACGAAGAGATAAAAATACTATCTATTTTTCGCTAAATGATTATTTTATTAAAAATAGTGCGAATGCTACAGAACGATTCATTTATCGTAATGATAGAGCTAGGGGGGATGATGAAATGCTCAAGGATGAAAATAAACGGTTAAAGGAGTCCACGATTAGAAATTTCTTTACAACCGATCAGAAGTTAAAAAGCATACCGGTGCAGCTAAAGAAAAAGCTTATAGTATTAGAACATCTAGTGTCTCAGCTCGAGATTGGAAGAATGTATAGCGAAAAAGAAATTAATACATTTATTAAAGGTTTCCATGAAGATTTTGCAACTATTCGAAGAGAATTTATTATGCATCAATTCATGTACAGAAAAAATGATGTTTACGAATTAAATCCGCAGGAGTTGTGGACGCGGTGGGAAACTTTATAACAAATAGGTAAAGGGATTGCTGAAATTAATTAGCAATCCCTTTTGAGTATCTCGTATGAAATTAATTAATTTTATATATTACGGTTACATAGTAAAACTCTTTTTATTTTCGATCGATTAATTTGAAGTCATCATAGTGGAAGCCAGGTGCAACGACACAGGATACTAATACTGGTTCATCACCAAGTGGCTTCGTCATCTGCCATTCATTCGCAGGCACTAATGCTTGTGGCAAGTGTCCAGCGGCAATGTCAGGGCCGACGATAATTTCCTTCCTAACTGATGGATCAGCATCAGTTCCGCCTAATGTAAGCATAATCGGGCTACCAGCATGCCACATCCATAGTTCATCGGAATATACCTTATGCCAATCAGAAAATTCATCGGGGTGTAATAGGAAGTAGATAGAGGATGCAGATGGTCTTGGACCTGAGTAAGGTGCTCCCAATACTTCTTGTGGAATAGTGAAGCTAGCTTTCCAAATTTCTTTGTACCAGCCACCTTCAATATGTGGCTTCAAATCAAGTAATTCAACGTATGGTGATAGCTTTTTCGTAGTTGCTTGCATCGCTATTTCTCCTCATCCAATTCATCTAGTATTTTTTCTCTTTAGTTCTTTATAACGTAAAATGGACGAAATGGGTATAGTAAAATTACACCGAACCCCATAATAGAACATAAAAATGATGCTTATGCGTTACCCTTGTTATTCTAGATCATTATATAGAGGTTGTGAGATAAGAAAATATAAGAAGCCACTTTCGGAAGATATTGGCTAATCATTATATTGATTGAGTAGTATAATGGAGATACTTTAAAGTGTATTACAGTTACATATCGTTCAAGTTTAAAAAGTTTGTTGAACAACATCATATATGGCTAAGCTCAGTCGAACTAGCCCATGAAGGAGATGGAGAAATGAAGTATAGAAGATTAGGTCGTGCAGGAGTAAAAGTATCTGAAATAAGTTTGGGAACGATGGCGTTTGGCAGATGGATTGATGAACAGTCTTCACTGAATATTGTCGATCATGCACTAGGACAAGGAATTAATTTAATTGATACGGCTAACGTATATGGTAGAGGAATGGATCTAGGAGCAGAGACGGGACTATTTGGAGAATCAGAACTGATACTGGGAAAAGCACTAAAGGGTAGACGGAATGATGTTGTGTTGGCTACGAAAGCGCAGATGACCGTTGGTACTGGAGTTAATGATGGGGGTTCAAGTCGTTATCATATTTATCAAGCGATTGAGGCGAGTTTGAAGAGACTTCAAACGGATTATATAGATTTGTATCAAATACATTTCTTTGACCCACATACTCCGCTAGAAGAAACTATGAGTGCACTAGATGATCTAGTGAAGCAAGGGAAAGTACGTTATCTTGGTTGTTCTAATTTTGCAGCATGGCAGTTAGCGAAAGCTAATGGAATTAGTGCATTGCATCACTTGAATCGTTTCGAGAGTGTACAACCCGAATATAGTTTGATTGCACGTGAAGCTGAACGTGAATTGATACCATATGCTGAAGCAGACCAAGTTGGAATTATTTCCTATAGTCCGCTTGGACGTGGAGTACTAACAGGGAAATATCGCAAAGGTGAAACTCCTCCTGCTGATTCACGTCTAGCTGCTGGGGAGAAAAGACTGGAACAATTACTTGATGAACGTCCTGCTATCGAACTTGCAGATGCATTAGCACCAATAGCAGAAGAGAGAGGCATAACATTAGCACAGCTAGCATTGGCTTGGGTATTGAAGCAGCCTCAGTTATCTTCAGCGATTTTAGGTGTTTCAAAGCTTGCCCAGATTGATACTGCTGTCGAAACGCTTAATATTACATTATCAGCAGATGAGTTACTACTTATCGATCAGGTGTCACGCCAAGCTGGCATTATTATTCCACCGAAAAGATAAATAATTCAAGCCATATAAAAAGGGATGACGGACATGTTACGTATTTCATTACGTAGCATATCTGTCATCCCTTTATTTATAAAGTTAAAAAAATCAATTATGTTCACGATGTAAAGCTAGGATACATATTCGATATGGAATATGAGTGAATATAATTATTTAGAAATGTGTGTAAGACCTTCTAAGAAGCGCTCTGCTTCAAGTGCTGCCATACATCCAGTACCAGCTGCTGTAATGGCTTGGCGGTAAGTTGTATCTTGTACGTCACCACAAGCGAACACGCCAGGGATATTCGTAGTTGTTGTTCCAGGGTTAACAACAATATAACCATTCTCATCAGTCGTAATTTGACCATTAAGGAAACCAGTGTTAGGAGTATGACCGATAGCTACAAATACGCCATCTGTCTCGATAATTTCCTCTTCACCTGTCTCATTATTAAGAACTTTAAGTCCTGTAACACCCATGCCATTAGCTAGAACTTCAACAGGTGTACGATTAAGTGCCCACTCGATTTTTTCGTTATCGCGTGCACGATCTTGCATGATTTTCGATGCACGAAGCTCAGTACGACGGTTAACTAGCGTTACAGAAGATGCGAAGCGAGTTAGGAAACCAGCTTCTTCCATAGCAGAGTCACCGCCACCGATCATTACGATTTTTTTGCCACGGAAGAAGAATCCGTCACAAGTAGCACAAGTACTTACGCCACGACCGATATTATCTTGTTCTCCAGGAATTCCAAGATATTTAGCAGATGCACCAGTAGAAATGATAACGGATTCCGCTACAACTTCTCCCATGCCTTCTACATCAAGTACGAAAGGACGTTTGCTAAGATCAACGCTCTTTACAGAACCTGTTTTGAAAGTTGCACCGAAACGTTCTGCTTGCTTACGCATATTAGACATAAGCTCTGAACCAAGAATTCCTTCGGGGAAACCTGGGAAGTTCTCAATTTCAGTAGTTGTTGTTAATTGACCGCCTGGTTGCCAGCCTTCAATGACTACTGGCTCCATATTTGCGCGTGCAAGATAAATTGCAGCTGTAAGTCCAGCAGGACCCGTACCGATAATAACTGTTTTATGCATAATAGTTTCCTCCGAAAATTGACTTAGTCTATAACTGTAATGAAAATAATCACAGTTGTTGTCTTTCTAAGTTATTACAAACTGGAAGGGATGTCAACGAAGTTCATACAACTTTCATCTTATAGGGTTCGATTTTTTTCAGAAGCTATACATCTTTCACAAATTTTTTGAAAACCTAAGTTGTTTTGTCTAGATAGAATGGGACTGTTTCGCTCGATTTTTCTAATCATTACTGAAAAAGCGAAAGCGGTCATTATTCTCACAGTCTTGAAGAAAATGAGGTAATGTAGCGTTTGAAGTAAATGCATGAGCAGGTGGAATTAAAATTTATTTAGTAGAAATAGTTAAGCAATTACGATACAATTAATGATTGTGACTTCAGCATTAACTTTATTTAGTATAAGTGAAACAATGAATTTGTTATATCGTATATATGTTGTATACAGTATAGGAAATAAGAACCATTTTCATAAAATAGATCTAATATCCCACTATTTTGAAATGGAGAACAGTTACCATATAGTATAGAATAGAACTAAGACTGTCCAATTAGAGAGAGAATAGCAAGAAGTTGAATAAGGTGGGAGCTGAACATACGTGTATTGTCACCATTGTCAACGGGGGTTTGCTGAAGATGCTATTTATTGTAGCCAATGTGGGAAGAAGTTGCTTCAGCATAACATTACTGGAGAGCAGAAGGTTGGAATTTGGCCTGATGAAACAATTGACCATGTTCATTTAGTTGATGATGACCAAGATGATTCTATAGATCAATTAAGTAATCAATCTAATGAAGCTGTTATTAGTAAGGTTAAATCTACAAAAGGTTCTTTTGCAATTAAGGTTACGATAGTATTTATATTACTAGTAGTCGGAATTTCAGGAGCATTGTTCCGTTATTATAAAATTGAATTAGATTATAATGAGAAAGTATTAGAACTACAATCGGATGCTAAGCTTTCTGCGATTGCGGGCAATTATCAAGAGGCAATCGCATACTTGGATGAAGCAATTTCGATTAGACCACATTTTAATGCACTTCAACAGGATCAGAATTTAGTCTATGTAGCTGTTAAAATAGAACGTATTGCTACAGAATTAGAAGAAATTATTGATCGTGGAGATGAGTCTGAGGCAGAGAAAAAACTCGAAGAGCTTAGACAAGAATTGAATGGATATAAGGAACCTATTTTTGATAAACAGCGAGAAAAGCTAGAAGAGTTAAATATGAAGTATACGATACTCAGTTTAACGAACGAGCTTACTACGCTTGGTTCAATCTCGGAACTTGGTAACTTACTAAATGTTGTTAATGGATTAATTGGTGAGGAAGCTGAAACTTTAAGAGATCAAATTATTGATCGTATCCGTACGACCGCTACGGCAGAAGTAAATGATTTATTAACTAAGAAAAAATTTACAGCTGCTCTAAATACGACAGAAAGCGCACTGGCTTGGGCTCGCACAGATGAGACACTGCTTGAACTTAAACAAAAGGTTAAGCAAGAGCAAGCCGCCTATGAGTTGGCTGAAGAGCAAAGGATACAGCAGGCAATGGAGGAAGCCGCAGCTGAAGATTATATTAATCAGACAGCAGCAATTGATCTAATTGAATATGAGAAAGTAATGAATGAACTTGGTAATATTGTTGTCGTTGCTTATTTGAAAAACGTAGCTACTCGCTCAATATACGATGTCACGATTGGCTATAAAATTGTTGATTCCGCTGGAACAGTAATTAATGATGGTACTACTGGAGTGACACCAAGTTATATTGCTTCAGGTGAAGGAATGAGTTTCTCAGTAACGTTACCAGAAGGGATAGATTACGAAGAAGAAATTAATGTAACGATATCAGATGGATCATGGAGTCTAGAATAATACATGCCTCCTGATGCAATTTTTCATTTATGAGAGTGCATCAGGAAGCGAATGAAAAGTTTTAGTACATGCTTCCGATGTTACTTTTCATTTATGAGAAGCGAATAAGGAAGCTAATGAAAAGTTTTAGGAGGAAGAGACATGAACTGGAAAGCGATGTTGATCAGTCTCGGTATACTCCTTCTGCTCGGTGGGGGTTTTCTTACATATATTGAGTTGAAAGAAAAAATTCCGAGACAGTTGAATGGCTCTCCTCTAATAGCAGTAGGCGAGAAGCCAAAATCACTAAAAGATATTATTTTTGAAACACAGAAATATGTCGTAATGATTGAAACCGATACAGGTGTTCAAGGATCGGGCTTTTTATACAATGAACAAGGTGATCTCATTACGAATGCTCATGTAGTATCTGGTGTTAGACAAGTTCGTGTGAAGACTGCAGATGCACGTGAATTAATCGGTGAAGTGATAGGTATAAGTACAGAAGTAGATGTTGCTGTAGTTAGAGTTCCGGAGCTTGCTAATTCGGGTAATTTATCTCTTGTTAAATATGAAAAAGCTAGTGTTGGTGATGAAGTTCTTTCAATCGGTAGCCCGCTTGGTCTGCAAAATACGGTAACTACAGGTATGATTAGTGGTGTAGGACGAAGTCTACAAATCTCTCCTTATACTTACAGTGATTTGTATCAGATATCTACACCGATATCCCATGGAAATAGCGGTGGTCCGCTCGTAGATACGTCTACAGGCTATGTGCTAGGTATTAATTCTGCTGGTTTAGAGAATAGTTCCATAGGTTTTAGTATCCCAATAGTTAATGTACTTCCTCTAATTGAAGGTTGGTCGAAAGAGCCGATGACAATGTTACCAGGCATTGCATTGAATGAAGAATCTGAAATTGTCGAAGAGACACAGCGGCTTGACCAATTAGCTAGTTATCTGGTATCTCATTTCTATGATGCTATTAATATTGGAGATTACGTATATGCATATACGCTTCTTGGTAGCAGTTGGCAAGAAGGTACAAGTTACGTGAAATTCAGAGAAAACTATATTTCTACGCGGAATATTTCAATTGATGATCAACATATTACGATGGGTGATGATGAGGCAACAATTACTGTTGTTATCTCAGCTGATGAGCGCGTGGAAGGTTCATTCAAATTAACGAAACAACAGATAAGTTTTAGTGTAGGTTATGATGATGATCAGTTAAAATTATTAAATAGCAAAAGTAAGTTACTTCAATAGATTTATGTATGTAATAAGCGGACCAATGTTCTCAACTAGAGGAAATTAGTCCGCTTTTATTGTAATATGGGCAATCAAGCTAAGGTCCGATAAAAACTGGAAAATGTTTCTCGAAGTAACATGAAGGCCCATCGATTGAGTTAAATATTATGAGTAGATTAGCTCAACGCTAACTTGGTCATTCGGTTGCAAATTATAATTCAACATGTTATTTGAAATATTTCTACCATTTAATCGAATAACATAATTTATATTTCCGCCTATGCCTACTCCACTTACAAGTAATATTTGTCCTGATGGGGAAAGTTGAATGACACCTGTACTTGCTAGTGCATCGAAGATCGTTAATCCAGGCTGGTACATAATTTGGTAAGTGCCAGTAGCATTAGGATAAGCGCTACCTCCATTAATAGATACAAATACTGCTTGCGAAGGAGCAGGAGCAATACCTCCACCACCACCGATAGGGATAGGAATTGGAATTGGAAGTACGCCTCCTCCCCACGGTACGAACGGACCAAATGGTCCAAAAGGTCCAAAGTGCCCAGGTCCATGCCCAGGTCCATGCCCAGGTCCATGCCCAGGTCCATGCCCAGGTCCATGCCCAGGTCCATGCCCAGGTCCATGCCCAGGTCCATGCCCAGGTCCATGTCCAGGTCCATGTCCAGGTCCATGCCCAGGTCCGTGTCCAGGTCCATGCCCAGGTCCAGGAGGACGTTCTTCACCATCGTTAATATAGCCTAGTGCAAGCCAATCATCCTGTTCACGAGGCGTAGCGGGAGTTGCCATTTGATGAAATAAATGTTGAGTACCACCATGTTGATGATGATCATGATGATGATCGTCATCATCGTGATCATGGTCGTCATGATCATGATCGTGCCCATCATGGTCATGATGATGGCCATCTCCTTGCGGAAGCCAAGGGAACAAAGGTAGTCCCCATGGCGCAGGTATCCATTGACCAGGTTGCCCTGGACCCGGCGACCACCAGATTAACTGTCCAGATTGTGGACCCATAGGCATATGAGGTGCAGGCATCGCAAAACGATGATTTATTGAGCCACAATCACAAGGCTGATTGAATTGAAAATTTGGTTGAGGATAGAAATTATTCATATAAGTATTCAAGCTCCTTTACGAAACATATTAGGCATTAGACCTGCGATAGCTTATGCGCCTAGTGGGCAGTAGGTGTCTAATCCGTATAAATAAGTTCTGTTTCGAAAGCAAGATGATAAAAAGAATAGAGAAAGAGACATGTCTGCGGATTTGTATACATACAATAAAAGGCAGCTTAATCATCAAAATGATGACTAAGCTGCCTTTATAATGAAGTCAGTTATTATTTAACTGCTGCTTCGTAACGTTTACCAACTTCATCCCAATTAACAACATTCCAGAAAGCTGCAATGTAGTCAGGGCGTTTGTTTTGGTAGTTCAAGTAGTAAGCATGCTCCCAAACATCAAGACCAAGAACTGGAGTTTTACCATCCATAATTGGGCTATCTTGATTTGGTAAGCTATAAACTTCAATTTCGCCGTTAGAAACAGCTAGGAAAGCCCAACCGCTACCGAAACGAGTTGTTGCTGCTTTAGCAAATTCTGCTTTGAAATTATCGAAGCTACCAAATTTGCTATCAATTGCTGCTGCAAGAGCACCAGTTGGTGCGCCACCAGCGTTAGGAGCGATTGTTTCCCAGAATAAGCTATGGTTAGCATGTCCGCCACCGTTGTTACGAACAGCAGTACGAATAGCTTCAGGAACGCTATCAAGATTAGCGATAAGTTCTTCAACTGATTTAGATTGAAGCTCAGGAGCAGATTCCAAAGCAGCATTAAGGTTAGTTACATAAGTATTGTGGTGACGATCATGGTGAATTTCCATAGTAAGTGCATCAATATGTGGTTCAAGTGCATTGTTAGCATAAGGTAGAGCTGGTAATTGATGAGCCATTAATAAAACCTCCAATGTATATATAGTTACTTAACTTATTATCGCCCATTTGAACTAATAAATCAACATTGATGTTGAAAAAGTCTGAACGTTAAAAAACTACTACATAGAAGTATAAGTTTGGTGGAGAGTTTTTATGCAACAATCGACAAAAAATTGCAAAATTCATAAAAAGTAAAGCGTTTTCATATAAAAATTATAAATTTTAAATAAAAAAAGAGACAATTTAAGAAGGTTTTTATGTATAATTGTCGTAATATGTACAAGTACTGAACTTTGATAAGTAGGTGTAAATCATGAAGTTGCGTTCAATTAAGTTATCGGATACTCGAAAAATTACTGAGTTATTCGAAGAGGTCTTATCAGAAGAATGTTATGAGCAAACTATTGAGGCATTTGGTCGACAGTTAAGTTGGGATAGTGATCTTGTACTTGTCGCTGAGGCTGATGAGAAAATTGTAGGCGTAATTATTGGCACAATCGATAATAATAAAGGTTATTATTATAGAATTGCTGTGTCAGCATCATATCAAAGACAAGGAGTAGGCAAACAACTTGCCAATGCCTTGAAACAACGCTTCGAAGAAAAGAAAGTAACGAAAATTTACGTTACAGCTGATGAACATAATGAGCCAATACTACCGTTATTTGAGTCGATAGGCTTTGTAGCATCAGATTTTATCCGATCTTTCCAAAAGTTAAGTATTGTAGCAGGTTAACAACATTATCTGAGCATATTCTATGTACATCTCTTGTGTACACAGATATGCTTTTTTTGTTTTATAGTGAAAAGTTTAATAACATTGATAGAAGGTAGTAGAGTAAGGTATTATTGTAATATTGTTAAAAAAACATTAAGCATTACTATTCGCAATGGGCAGAATGTTGCGAGGAGGGGATATTAGATTATGATAACTGAAATATGGGATTGGATTAAAACGATTGTTATTGCATTTATTATCGTATTTCTTGTACAGATGTTTTTATTTTCTCTTGCTATAGTCAGTGGGAAATCGATGGAACCAACATTGCTTCATAAAGAATGGTTATTTTCTAATAAAATAGTATATCATATTTCATCTCCGAAATTGAATGATATCGTTGTATTAAAAAATCCGAGAATAGCAGATAATCCTGATGATAAATATTTTGTGAAGCGCGTCGTAGGTGGACCAGGAGACCATATAGAGATTGTTAACGGTCAACTTGTTCGAAATGGTGAAGTTGTTGAAGAAGCATACACCGATTCAGAAATTGAAGGGCAACAAGAGATAGATATTGTTGTACCAGAAGGTATGTACTATGTTATGGGTGATAACCGCAAACTTATGATGAGCAATGACAGTCGATCTTTTGGTCCGGTAGCAGAAGCAACGATTGTTGGTAGAATAGACGGTATTATATTCCCATTTAACAAATTCGAATGGTACTAGGTTGGTGAATATAACTTGAAGGAAGTAAAGATTTATACAGATGGTGCTTGTTCTGGCAATCCAGGGCCTGGTGGGTACGGAGCCATATTATTCTTCGGAGAACATCGTAAAGAAATAAGTGGCGGTCAGCGGGACTCGACGAACAATAGAATGGAAATACTAGCAGTTATTAAAGCGTTAGAAGTATTGAATGAGAAATGCCAAGTGACAGTATATAGTGATTCTGCATACGTTGTGAATTGTTTTCAAAAAGGTTGGATTTTTGGATGGATGCGTAATGGATGGATGAATAGTAAGAAGCAACCCGTTGAGAATCAAGATCTATGGAAACAACTATGGCAACTGATGCAGCAACATCGTGTGGAATACGTGAAGGTGAAAGGACATAGCGATAATGAATTTAATAATCGTTGTGATGAATTGGCCAGAGCGGCAATTAGGAGCTTGTAAGTGATGGACAAATGGCAAAAATTAAAAAATGAATTAAAGCAAGCAGCTAGGGATTTGGGGATAGATGCGATTGGCATTGCATCACCTGATCCTTTCGTTGTATTAAAAGAGCGGTTGATACGACATCGTGAATTAGGTAGAGAGTCAGGCTTTGAGGCAAAAGATTTGGATCGTAGAACCGATCCTTCCCTTATATTTGATCGACCTAAAAGTATTATCGCCATTGCTGTTGCATATTCTTCCAAGTTAGAGAATGCTCCCAAATCAGAAGAGGGTGCCAGACGTGGTATTATGGCACGCTCTGCCTGGGGCAATGATTATCATTATGTACTGCGAGATCGAATGGACAAGCTTGAAGCATGGTTAAGAGAGCGTGAGCCAGAGTTGCGTAGTGAGAGTATGGTTGATACTGGGGAGTTGTCTGATCGTGCTGTAGCCGAGCGCGCAGGCATCGGATTTAGTGCAAAAAATTGTTCGATTATTTCACCTGAGCTAGGTTCTTGGATCTATCTGGGGGAGATCATAACTAATTTACCGTTGCCCCCAGATGATGAGGTGACGGAACAATGTGGTACATGTACGAAATGTATTGATGCTTGTCCTACTGGAGCATTAGTCGGAGCCGGACAATTAGATTCTCAGAAATGTGTATCATTCCTAACTCAGACTAAAGGGATGATCTCGGATGAGCATATGCGTAAAATAGGAAACCGATTGTATGGTTGTGATACCTGTCAAATAGTCTGCCCGATCAATCGTGGGAAAAACTGGACACATCATGAAGATTTGATTCCAGATGTTGAAGTCGCAAAGCCGCTTCTTATTCCACTATTAACAATAGGAAATAAGGAGTTCAAAGAAAAATATGGCTATACTTCTGCAGCATGGCGTGGTAAAAAACCAATTCAACGGAATGCAGTTATTGCATTAGGGAATTTTAAAGATTCGACAGCAGTCCCTGCGCTTACGAAAGTGCTAACGGATGATCCTAGAGAGGTCTTGCGAGCAACTGCTGCATGGTCACTCGGCAGAATAGGTGGGGACGAATCATTAGCTGTATTACAATCGGCAATGGTAAGAGAGAAAGATAAAGAAACAATTAACCAAATTAATTTGTCAATAAATAACATTAATAGTGGTAAAAGTAAGTGAGAATTATTGCCTAAAGTTTTGTATCATGATATTATACAGTGATGCAATGCTAACATAACATTGAAAGGTCTAGGTGAAATTATGGAATGGTATAATTATGTGATTCCGATTGTAACGCTTCTTATTGGTGCAGTAGTTGGCTTCCTTATTGGAGTATACTACTTGCGTAAGCAGCTTGAAAATATGCAGAATAATCCTGAGATGCTACAGAAGATGGCTAAGCAAATGGGCTATAATCTGAACAATAAACAGATGCAAAAAGCTCAAAATATGATGAAAAATCAGAAGTTCCCTCGCTAGTTAGTAACGAGGGCAGGAGGGAGCGAACTACTGAATGGCGGGGAAGAAAGATTACGTCAATTCGCAGGTTTCTAGCAACCGAGATAAGATTGAAGGGCATATAACAGAAATCTTAAAATTAATAGGTGAAGATGTAGAACGTGAAGGTTTGCTTGAGACTCCAGCACGAGTGACTCGTATGTATGAGGAGATTTTTGCTGGCTATGAAGTTGAGCCACGTGAAGTTTTAGGAGCAATGTTCGACGAAGATCATGAAGAACTCGTAATCGTAAAAGATATCGTATATTATAGTCAATGCGAACATCATATGGCTCCATTTTTCGGTAAGGTTCATATAGGATATTTACCTAGTGGAAAGATCGTCGGATTGAGCAAATTGGCTCGTCTAGTTGAAGCAGTATCACGTAGATTACAAGTACAAGAGCGTATTACTACTCAAATTGCGGACGTATTAGTAGAAGAATTATCTCCTCGTGGTGTTATTGTCGTAGTAGAGGGTGAACATCTATGTATGTGTGCAAGAGGTGTTAAAAAGCCTGGTAGTAAGACGATTACGACTGCTTTACGTGGAGAGTACAAGCAAGAGCCTGCGTTAAGGGCGGAGTTTATGTCCTTACTTAAGCAATAATTTATAGGGTAGTTCAAAAAGTGGACTTTGATAACGATGATTGGCTTCGTAAGCTTAGTCGACATCGAATATGCCCTCCATCGAAAGCCTGCGTGTGCTCACGTACACAAAACGTACGCTGTGCTACTCGTTTTCGCTGGAGTGCATCTTCTTGATTCTGAAATCCCACTTTTTGAACCTTCATTTGAAGTGGTAGTTCAAAAAGCGGACTTTGATAATGATGAGAACGCTGACGTAGTTTATTCGACATCGAATATGCCCTCCATCGAAAGCCTGCGTGTGCTCACGTACACAAAACGTACGCTGTGCTACTCGTTTTCGCTGGAGTGCATCTTCTCGACTTGCGAAAGCCCTCTTTTTGAACTTTCATTGTAATAGGGTAATTCAAAAAGCGGGCTTGCACTTAAAGAAAGAAACTTCCAAATCGTTCGATATTGAACGATTCGGAAGTTTCTTTTTTTGATAATTTGCGTTATTCTTATGGAGTTAAACAAATGAAATTCTTAAGCTTAAAGTCAAGAATTAGTTTAGCTATCTTAATCATATAATATATAAGTGATTCATATAAAGGAGTGTTCTGTAATGAAGTTAGAACAGCTTATTAATAAGTTATTATTTACTCACATCATCGGAGACGTCGATGTTGAAGTAGCGGGAATACACAATGATTCTAGAGCAATCAAGGATAATGACATGTTTGTATGTACTAAAGGTGCTAAGGAAAATGGTCATGACTACATTCCTCAAGCTATCGCGAATGGTGCGAAGATCATCGTTATTCAAGATAAACAAGAACAATATGTAGAAGGCATTACTTATATTCTAGTTCCTGATACTGGTAAAGCAGCTTCTATAATGGTAGATGAATTCTATGGCTCACCAACTCATCAACTTAAGCTAATTGGTGTAACTGGTACGAACGGTAAAACTACAACTACGAATCTCATAGAGCATATTTTAACATATCATCAGCATAAGACGGGCGTAATCGGTACAATTGAAATTCGTTATCCAGGATACCAAGAAGAAGCCAAGCTAACAACGCCATTATGTTATGAACTGCAACGTTATTTCTATAATATGAAGCAAGCAGATGTAGATTACGCTGTAATGGAAGTATCATCTCATTCCCTTGATCTAGGTAGGGTACATGGATGTCGCTTTAAAACAGCTGTATTTACTAACTTAACGCAAGACCATCTTGATTATCATGTAACGATGGAAGCCTACGGTGAGGCAAAAGGGCTTTTGTTTGCTCAATTAGGGAATGATTACGAGCAAGCAAGTTATGCAGTATTGAATAGTGATGATCCTTGGAGTGAGCGTTATGCTAGAAAGACTTCAGCGCAAATTATAACGTACGGTCTTGGAGAGGATGCACTAGTAAGAGCGACGAACATCAATATTACTGCTGCTGGTACAAGTTTCACGTTAACAACGCCATTAGGTGAATTGGAGCTATCAACGAAATTAATTGGTAAATTCAATGTATATAATTTGTTAGCAGCTATTAGTGCAGTTATTCCCGAAGGACTTTCTCTGGATCAAATTAAAGAGGCAATTGAAGGAGTCGAAGGAGTTCCAGGACGCTTTGAAGCTGTACAGCAAGGGCAACCATTTGCCGTCGTTGTAGACTATGCACATACACCGGATAGCTTAGAAAATGTGCTACGTACCGCACAACAACTTGAGCCGCGGAAGTTAATCTGTGTAGTTGGTTGTGGTGGAGATCGTGATCGGACAAAGCGTCCTTTAATGGCAAATATCGCTATTGAAATGGCAGACCATGTCTACTTCACTTCTGATAACCCACGTACAGAAGATCCCATTGCGATTTTAGCGGATATGACAAATCATCTGACAGCAGAACATTACACAACGAATGTTGATCGTAAACTAGCGATTGAAGATGCAATTAATGAAGCGCAAGCGGGAGATATTATTGTAATTGCAGGAAAAGGTCATGAAAATTATCAAATTATCGGTACGGTAAAATCTCATTTCGATGATAAAGAGATAGCGAGAGATCAACTTATAGCACGTGGCTACACACAATCGTAATGAAAGTGAACAATATTATTTTGCAATAACCTATATGAAGTGAAAAAGACCCCTGAAAAATTGATGGACTGTATTGCTCATAGCTAATGATGAGCGAGTAATCCAATGTTCAGGGGTCTTTCTGTTATTGATTAACTAATTGTCTGTTTCATAATTTCATGAATTTACTTATGAATAGCTAACATACCATCAGCTGATGGAAGAAAGCGGAATGGAGTACTCCGTATGCTAACATCGACACCCATATGTCTTAGCTCTTGCTGTAAATGATCGAGATGGGGATAAAGCTCATCCTTAAAGCCCACTAAAGGATATAAAAGAATAATACCACCCTTTTTGGTCACTCT
Source organism: Candidatus Pristimantibacillus lignocellulolyticus (assembly GCA_023639215.1). Taxonomy (NCBI): domain Bacteria; kingdom Bacillati; phylum Bacillota; class Bacilli; order Caryophanales; family Paenibacillaceae; genus Pristimantibacillus (SeqCode); species Pristimantibacillus lignocellulolyticus (SeqCode). The sequence goes on along the minus strand of CP097899.1, from coordinate 661,604 downwards.
AATCATCTCTTTGATCGCTGCCACATGAAATGAGTAATCAAATTGTTCTTGATATAGGAATAAAAAATGATTACAAACTACACAAGAAAACATATCATCTTGAAATGGCAAAGTAGGTAACCTTCCATTCACATAAGTTTCTTTGCTAGTATCATTTTTGTAACTTTCAATAAATTTTTCTAGTGAAAGCTCTCTGATGTTATCATGCTCTTGTAGATCCTTGTAATAATTCCAAACAAAGGCATCCTTTTTGGAACTGAGTTTTTCAGAAGCGATGTGATGCTGTTGCTTCCCGAACTCATATATTTGTTCGCTAGATAATGTGTAAAGCGGGTCGAAAGCAGTTGCTTCGTATCCTCTATGGATACACTCAGCTGTAAAGGATGAAGCTCCAGCTGCAATATCAAGTATTTTTCCTGTTGCCAACATAACCTCATCTAACATGAACATCGATTGATATTCCTCGAAGGAGCGACATGTCATCGCAACCCCTTGTTGAGCATATAACTCTTTGTTATTCATAATCTCATCTCTCCTCGTCTTCACTAATCTCATCTAAAATTATCTCATCTCTTCTAGCAATAGCTCTTCTGAAGCATATTGCTTAAAAATATTATATCCATAATTTTCTAAAAATCAAGGGTGGTAAGAAATATTTTCTCGCGTTGTTCTTATTCTGACAATATCTAATTTTATTGTTAAACGTTTTGATTACACTAACTTTTTCTCATAAATCGAATAAATTTATGAGCAGAGGGGGAACTACTATCATGTCGAGAAATCTTTTTCGTATTCAACTTTTGGAGGTAAACTGATGAAAATTCAAGCAATGATAACAACAGATGCTATTGATTTCGAACATCAAACAATTGAATTAGACGAGCCAAAAGCTGATGAAGTATTAGTAAGAGTTGTTGCTACGGGGATTTGCCACACGGATGCAACAATATTAGACAAATCTATAGCTGTTCCATATCCAGTCGTTTTAGGTCATGAAGGTGCTGGGATTGTAGAAAAAGTTGGTGCGAATATAACGACTATTCAACCAGGAGATCACGTCGTACTTGGTTTCTCTTATTGTGGACATTGTGACAACTGTTTAGAAGGTAACGCAGGTGGCTGCGAAAACATGCTACCCTTAAACTTTGGTGGTAAAAACAAACATGGTGTTACACCACTTCACACGGAAGAAGGTCAAGACATATCTCTATTTTTTGGTCAATCATCATTTGCAACGTATGCCACTGTTGGAGAAACAAACGTTGTTAAAGTAGACAAAGAAATAGACCTTCGTTACTTAGGACCATTCGGCTGCGGTATTATGACGGGAAGTGGTACAGTACTTAACTCATTAGCTCCAGAGCCAGGTACAAGCTTCGTAGTATTTGGGACAGGGGCAGTTGGTTTATCTGGAATGATGGCAGCGAAAATTGCAGGCTGCTATCCAATTATCGCTGTAGATATTCATGATAGCCGTCTTGAATTAGCAAAAGAACTAGGAGCAACTCATACAATTAACAGCAAGCAGGAAGATGTAGCAACGAAAATCAGCGAAATCACAGGTAAAGGTGCACACTATGCACTTGAAACGACTGGAGTACCAGAAGTAATATTGGCAGGTATTCGTTGCTTGCGTGTGAAAGGTGAAATCGCCACAGTTGCTGTAGGTAAAAGGGATCTAACATTAAACGTGTTCACTGAAATTGTTGGACCAGCAAAAACAATTAAAGGCGTTATCGAAGGTGATGCGGTACCACAATTAATCATTCCTAAATTAGTTCAATTCTTCAAAAATGGTCAGTTTCCAGTAGATAAACTTATCAAATTCTACGAGTTCGATCAGATTGAACAAGCCTTTGCAGATTCTAAAAACGGTTCGACGATAAAACCAATTGTAGTATTAGACAAAACTTACAAAGCTTAATATTATTTAAAAAAGGAATACTCTTGAAACCGAACGAAACTTGAAGAAGTCCCGCTAAAAATTATTCTAGCGGGACTTCTTTTTGGAATTGATGGAAGCTTTGTTTCTGAAAGCAAGTTTTGAATCAGCGTATAATCATATGTTACTTAGAAATTCCGATATATTTTTCATATAGCGATTAGGATCTTTGCGGAATAATAATTCATGCTGACCGTTTTCGATAACCCAAAGACTTGAATGTACATTGTGCTGATTACCAGCAATTTGCTCTGCGATATGATAATCAGCTTTATTGTCGGCTGTACCATGAACAATAAATAGTGGGATGTCATAATGCTTAGCAAGGATCGATTGGGCAGGTGTATTCGAAAAGACATGATTCGTCCATAATGGTAACAATTCACTAATAATCGTTGTAGTCGGATACTTAGGTAAATCTACATATTGTTGTAGATTCGTATAAAGCGTATCTGGGCTCGGTAAAAATAAACTGTCTAATATAAGAGCATCAATCTGGTCAGATTCTAGAGCAGCTTGTAATGCTGTGCCAGCCCCCATAGAGAAACCCCATACAATAATCTTCTCTGCGCCTCGCTGCTGGGCATAATCTACTACCGCGAGTAATTGATTCTTTTCCTCACTCCCCCATGTAGCGGGAGCGCTATATGCCTTAGAAGCATAACCATAATCAAACATAATAACATTATAGTCGAGCTCATTCATAAGTTCAGCCAAATCGTACATAGGTACCCAAGTTTCTTCTCGGTTCGCACCATACCCATGACTAAGAATAATCGTTTGTTTGGATGCGGTTCTGCTTTCAGCGATAGAAGCGGGAATATACCAACTATCTACGGTCGTTTCGCCACTTCTACTAGGATAAACAGCAACTTCATAGGATAGTTCTTTTTCATCATATGGATTTGATTCTAAAGATGGAACGTAAGGATACGCTAGATTCCAAGCAATAATGGCATGACTTACAAGTATAATAATCGCTAGAAATGAAAAGATTGCAACAACAATGGCTAGTAGAAAATGTCTGAAGCGAATGTTTTTTTTATGCTCGGGTACGATAAGTTGCGTAGTACGACCCTGTACTGTTTCGATGCCACTGTCCATTAATTTCACATCCGTTTCATTAAGCATTGATGTCGTTGTTAATAATGCTAGACCCCAATGGAATTACTGTCAACCTACTATGAGCTTTTGTAAAGTAACTGTAATATAACTTCGTTAAGCGAAAGAAATATTAATTTACAGAAATAAGAATGATGAAGTATACTTAATGAGAACGAATATCAATGAATTTGAAAATAAGTTTTATACAATGAAACATAAGACTGCATGAGCATGTCATAATATAAATAGAATAATTTTAAGAAGTATACGAAGAGTTATAGCTAATATTTACGAAGTAACTTTTCATTAGCTAAGTAGTATATCAAGAAGTAGATGAAAAGTTTTAGGAGATGAGAAGGATGGAGCAAGGTAAATCTACTGTTAGATCGGTCGAGCGAGCACTGGATCTATTATTATGTTTCACGTTAAAACCTTCTTGGGCGATGACGGAGCTTGCTGCGCATGTTGGCTTACATAAAAGCACAGTTCATCGTATGCTTGCGACTCTTGTAGAAAAAGGATTTATCGAGCGTGATCAAATAACAGAACGATATCAGCTTGGATTAAAGGTGTGGGAGTTATCAGCGAATTTGGCACCTGAAAGTGACCAATCAACGATGTGGCAGAAAGAAATGGAGCGTCTGCGCGATCAACTAGGTGAAACAGTAAGTATCTATGTTCGATCTGGTGTGGAAAGAATTCGAATTCAGTCTATACAAAGTCATGAGCCTGTTCGTCGTGTTGCTCCCGTTGGAGCGCGCTTCCCGCTATATGCAGGAGCATCGAGTAAAGTGCTTATTGCCTTTGCTTCGCAATTAGATCAGCATGAAATATGGTCACATCCATCATGGCAATTACGTGAAGGCAATAATATGGAGACGTATGAATCTGAGTTGTTAGATGTAATGGAGCAAGGCTATGCGGTAAGTTTTGAGGAACGTGAAAGTGGAGTAGCCGCAATATCTGTGCCGATTTTTGATCGTGATGGTGGAGTGATCGCCGCACTAGCTGTGTCTGGACCGTCGAGTAGATTGACAATGGAGTCGATGAAGAACTTTGCGCCGATTCTACAAGGATCAGCAAAGCGAATGAGTATGATGGCGAGATTGTAGTTGTCTAATTGAAGTTATATAGCATAGACCACCTTAAAATCTATTAAAGGTGGTCTGTTTTTTTTACATAAGTAGTAAAAAGCTATTTATCGAAGTTAAGTGTTATGAGGTTCTCATTGTATTTAATTTTAAGTGGAAATTAAATACTTAATAAGTAAAAATAAATTAATAGTCCTATTTAGTGATAAATATCATTGATAAATATCGGTAATTATTATCATGTAGTCAATTAATCTACACAATAATATATTTTTAACCGATATATTAATTAGCACTTAACAAAGACGGAAGAGATGCATGCTGATAAAACTCCTAATATATTTCTAATATGTATAAAGGTATGGAGCTAACAATTATCATGTAAAATAACCTACGTTCAGTTAGTGAATACATACAGATAATAGGGAGTGTGCTAATTTTGATAAGATGGATAAAAAGCAGAAGTCTTGTAGTTACTTGTTCCATTGTATTGGCAATAATATTAATTGCATTAAATGCTATAACGACTCAAATTTCTTACTTCGCTCAAAAAGATGAAGTATATAATGAATTTAATGAGGTGGGTAGCAAGCTGGCAGGTCAGGCACAAGCTAATGCTAATCTTATTGAAACAGTAGCATCATCTTTAAAGGCTGGTCAGGAAGGACCGGAGAACGAGTTAACCATAATAAGAAAATTATTGAACGCTATGGTTGATGATGATGTACTTACAAATGCTTATTATTTTTCTGTAGACACGATTGATAAAGATGGAAAAACGCAGCTACAGTTTTTGCAAAGTAGTGAGAATCTAGCGCAATCAGGTTTTGATTCTGGTTCAGCCTATATCTCAAACGATATATATACTGAAGCATATAAGAAAACACAGCAGAAGTATGCTGGACTTTCGCAAACTTACGAAGATGAACTTGGTACATGGATTGCGTATATGAGTCCGATTATGGACGGAAATGGAAAAGTAATTGCTGTTTTTGGTCTGGATTTTGACTATGATAAAGTCGAAACACGTATCAATAAGTTGTTAATAAAAAGTAGTTTAATTGGATTGGTATGTTCATTATTGGCAATATTTCTAATTGTAATACTCGTTCGAGTGGCGATTAGACCATTGCGTGTATTAGCAGTAAGTTCTAAGAAAGCAGCACTGGGAGATTTGACAGTTCAAGTACCAGTTACATCTGACAATGAGATTGGACAGGCATCGCAAGCATTTAATGAGATGATCATAAGTTTACGTGAACTAACGATTCAAATTGAACGAACTTCTCGAGAAGTTTCTGATTCCTCGACAAGCTTGAAGGAGACAGCGGGGCAGACAGAAGCTGCTACTAACGAAATTGCTACAGCGATTCAAAGTGTGGCATCGGGTGCTGAGACTCAACTTGCGAGTTCAAAAGAGTGTCAACGTGCCATGATGGAGATGACTATTGGAATACAAAAAATTGCGGAGTCATCATCTGTTGTATCTGAGCTGGCTGCTGATACGTCTGATCTGGCGATGCAAGGCGAAACCGTTATTAATAAAACAGTAGAGCAAATGAATACGATTGAGCAAAGAGTATTTAACGCAGCAGAGGTTATGCAAGAATTGAATGATTCAAGCAATCGCATCGGTGACATTCTATCCCATATCGCTGATGTAGCTAATCAAACGAACCTACTCGCATTAAATGCATCGATTGAGGCAGCTCGAGCTGGTGAATATGGTAAAGGATTTGCTGTTGTAGCGCATGAAATCCGTAATCTTGCAGAACGCTCGAAAGAGTCATCCAATGAAATTTCTGAAATTCTTAATGAGATTGGAAGTCGCTCGGGGCAGGTGACAGCGTCACTATCAAGTTCAGCGAATGAGACTAGAATTGGTTCCGAACTTGTGAATGCGTCTGGTGAATCATTCCGCTCGATTCTTCGCTCAGTGAAGGAAGTATCTGAACAAGTGCAAGAAGTTTCAGCTGCATCTCAGCAAATGTCTGCGGGCAGTGAAGAAATTGCTGCTTCATTAGTAGAGTTAGAACGTATGGCACATCATTCAGCATCTAATTCTCAAGAGGTTGCAGCTGCTTCCGAAGAACAATTAGCCTCTGTAGAGGAAGTAGCTAGCTCATCTGAGCAGCTTAGATCGTTGGCTAGTGAACTTAGAAAAGCTGTAGGGAAGTTCAAGGTTGAGTAAGTAGTAGTTCAAATCGCTCGCTTGTGATTACGATGATTATGCTCTAGCGTAGCGTAGTCGGCATCGAATATGCCCTTCATCGAAAGCTTGCGTGTGCTCACGTACACAAAACGTACGCTGTGCTACTCGTTTCCGCTGAAGTGCATCTTCTTGGTACTGACAACCGAACGATTTGAACCTTTATTGAAACAAGTAGTTCAAAAAGCGGGCTATGATAACGATGTAATAGATAATGATGATCGGTACAGATATAAGATTAAGATTGTATAACAAAGATGAAAAAGCTCCCGGAACCTTTAAGATTCCGGGAGCTTTTTCTATAGAGATTATTTCAGCGTCACTTGATTGGCAACTGCCCAGCTTCCTACTGGTGTAATCTCATAATTAACGCCCTCTACAAGCTTACCGTTGTTTTGCAATTCAAACACACCAACTGCACCTTTTCGAGTTTGTACTTTATATTGTGCTGTAAGCGTCGTACCGTCCGAGCCTTTTAGCTCAATGGAACGATAAGCAAACAACTCATCCGTTGGATCCTCACTAAGTGTAACATTGATGGTAGCTGCATCTACTTTCTCTACAGATGCAATAGTAAGCGGAGAAATGGTCCTAGCAGTGAATGTGTTATTGTCTAGCTCGAACCAGTTCGAGGTTACTGTATACTTCACACCTGGCTGTAGAGATGTACCAGCTGGAAGACGGAATTTCGGTTCTTGCTTGCCATCTGTTGATTGTGTGTATCCAACATACCCAACAGTAATAGGTTCTCCACTTTCTGGTGTGAGAGTTGCTTGTCTCGTAGCAAGGGATGAAATCACCTGCATCGTTTGTCCATTATACTTATTATTTTCATCTAATACGATTGCATTTGATCCACGACCGCCTGCATAAGCAGAGATTAGATAACCATAATCTACTACACCGTCAGCAAGTAAGGCGTCTACTTCGAAAGTGTCAGATGTAACTTGACGGACTTCGTTAAAACGAATCAACTCATCGCTTGAAGTTACGGTATGAGTTTTATTCCCTTTATAATTTGTTGTATATGTTGTTCCCGGCGTCATCGTTTGTACCGGTACGATATAAGTAGCGATAGCTCCTGTTTTAAGACGAGGCTGATTAACGAGTTTTAAGTCATGGTCAAAAGCGAAATTAGCATTCGCTGCTGCTGTTGTCTCATCTTCCAACGTAAGTGGAGCAGTGAACGTCACCTCGAACGTAATTTTATTTAATGCTTTAATTGATACGATCTCAGCAGATGAGGAACGAATAGCTTTCTCTGATAGCACTAGTAGCTGGGCCGTTTGACCACGAGTTATTTTATCATTAGCAATCTGGAAATCTTCCATCCAATATTGAACGGATTTAGTATCACGCTGTAAAGCTTTCGCAAGCATTGCAGCAACATCTGTACCCAATACTGGTTTATTCGGTTGGAATTTATCTGCACTATCAATAAGACCTTTATCGATTGCCGTGTCAACATAAGATGTATACCACTTATCTTTTTTGCCTTCATTATTCTGTACTTCACCGCTTGGATCGAGGTTAAGTGCTAATACTATCATTTTAATAAGCTCAGCATTTGTCACATGTTTTTCTGCTCTTATATTTCCATCAGTATAGCCTTTAAGAACACCTTTATTAATTAAGTGTTGAATGGCTTGTTCAGCCTGTTGATTGAAATTCGTCACAGCAGCTTGTTGAATATTAGCTACTGGTGCCAATGATGCAGCATGTGCTTGAAAGGGCAGCAATGCGCCACCGCCGATTAGTGATGTTAGTGCTACGATAGCTACTTTTTGATTTACTTTGTTCATTATTTATCTTCCTCTCGTTTTATAAGTGGCATTTCTGTCATAAATTCATCTTAAACGACCACTCTAAAACGGCTCATAAGAAAGTATAAACAATTTATAAACAAAATGATAAATCTCTTCTAAGATGTATAAAACTGCTAGATCGTGAACCGATAACCTGCACCCCAAACGGTCTCAATAAACTGTGGATAGGAAGGATCTGCTTCGATCTTTTCGCGAATACGTGAAATATGAACGGTCACTGTTGCGATCTCACCATTTGATTCCAACCCCCAAATTCTTTCAAACAGTTCGTCTTTATTAAATACTCTATTCGGATTTTCAGCCAAGAAAACAAGCACCTCGAATTCTTTTGCAGTGAGCATCACTTCTTTGCTGTGTACGAATACTCGATGTGAAGATTTATTGATTGATAGTTCACGAATATGTAAGCTGTCCGATCCGTTCACCTTATTTCTTCCTGTGAAACGTTCATATCTTGCTAGATGAGCTTTCGCTCTTGCTACCAGTTCATTAGGGCTAAATGGCTTTGTAACGAAGTCATCGGCACCAAGACCGAAGCCGCGAATTTTATCGATTTCTTCTTTTTTTGCCGAAACAATTAAGACAGGGATGTCCATTTTCTCACGTATCTGCTTGCATATCTCGAAACCGTCTATTCCGGGCAGTTGTAGATCAAGAATAATAAGATCATATTTTCCGCTTAGACCTTTCATAAGTCCATCTTGTCCATCATGGCTTAACTGGACCTCATAGTCATGCAGCATGAAATAATCTCTTTGTAACTCAGCAATGTAAGGGTCATCTTCAATAATTAGTATTCGTTTCATGTACGATCACCGTCGATCTATAAAAATTTTTAATGTGAAAAAGATGCTTGTACCTTGACCTGGTTCACTAATTGCCCAAATTGTACCACCATGGCCTTCGATGATTTGCTGGGCGATCGCAAGTCCAAGTCCACTTCCCTCAGCAATTTGACTGCGTGAAGGCTCCACTCGATAAAAACGTTCAAAAATATGAGGTAAGGAATCCCCATCAATGCCAGGACCGTTATCCTCGATTTTAATAATTGCATATTCCTCTTGCCGCTCAATCCCAATGGTCAATTGTTTAGGGGACTGGTTCATATACTTAAGACAGTTGTCGAGTAAATTCATAATTACGCGTTTCAGCTTCTCTTGATCTGCAAGTACAAAGATTGGGCTATGAATGTTTTCTACCCATGTTACATTAACTTCTTGGTTGTCAAATTCGATTGCTAATTCATCTACGATACGATGAAGAAATGGACTTAGCTCCACTTGCCTGAACGAAAAAGGTTCCTTCTTCAAATCAAGTTTTGAGTAGAATAGCAGTTCATCGACAAGTCGCTCCATGTCTGTCGCTCTGGTATGAATCGCACCCACGTATTTGTCGAGTTTCTCAGGTGTATTCGTCACTCCATCTCGTATGCCTTCGGCATAGCCTTTTATCGTCGTAATCGGAGTTCTTAAATCATGCGAAATATTCGACAGTAGTTGTTTTCGATTTTCCTCATAATGAAGCTGAAGCTGAATGGAATTAAACAATTGCTGACGCATCTGATCGAAGGTTAGAACAAGTTGGCCCAACTCATCACGAGATGTGGTTTGCAACTCAAACGTCAGATCGCCATTTTTAATATGTTCTGCAGATTGTCTAAGTCTATCAATGGGATGAATGATTTTACGAGTCACATATCTATAAAGCAAAAATCCAGTTAATAATAAAATAGCAACGAATATGCATATGAGAATAGGAAGTAATGTACGAACGACCTCTGCGAACGGGCTTCTCTCACGAATGACAAAGACGCTACCTTGTTCACCTGTCTCGGATGAGAAGAAGAAATCAAATTTAGCATAGGAGTAAAATCTACTTCCCACATTCATTGTATTGCGAATCGAATTATTGTCCATATCATATGATGGCAGGCTAGATATGAGCTCCGTATCATTAATAGTTGGAGCTGCATATATAATTTCATTGTTTCTGCGGACAACAAGTCCAGCTTGCACCATCTTTAATTGATAATCATATTTCTCTAACAGTAGCTGATCCTTTAATTTTTCAGGGTCATGCTTGGCCAAATATTTCATTTCAATAAATATGTTTTCCTCTTCTTCTGATAACGGATGAAGGGAATAATGAATATTGTAGAAGCTGTTAATACTGCGGAAATCGCCTGTTACTGCAACTGAAAGCAAATACGCTGTCAGAACGAATAAAATGACAGAAACAACTACCACAGATGTGAATGAAAGCAGTAGCCTAAATCGAATAGACAACGGTTTATTCCTCCTATTGAAGCCGAATCGAAAAGTATGAATAATGAGTCACTTGAATAATTTTAGTTTGATAGTGGCTATGGTACCATAGAATTATAGTCTAAAGAAAGAGCTCGATTATTATACACGATCTAGCAGTTCTATAAACCTTTAATGAGATTTATCATTTTGTTTATAAATTGTTTATACTTTCTTAAGAGCAGATTTAAAGTGGTCGTTTATAATGAATTTATGAAAGAAACACCACGTTTAAAATAGAAATTGATGCTAAAGAGAGAGGTCGCTTATTATACGATACTTCATGATATTTGTTATTATAGGGCTGTTGACAGGATGTCAAACGAATGAAAGTCTAATGAAAGAGGATGTGACTTTGATGGAACGATCATACATACAAGCTGCGGAAAGCGGAGAAACGGATAAAGTATTACAATGGATCGAAGACGGAGTAAACATTAACGCAACAGATGATCAAGGGCGCACAGCAATTCTAGCAGCTACACATGGGAATCAAGTAGATACAGTAAAAGCGTTAATCCAAGCCGGGGCAGATATTAATCTCCAAGCGAACAACTTAGATAATCCATTTTTATATGCGGGTGCGGAGGGGTTATTGGAGATATTAAAGGTATTAATCGATGCTGGCGCTGATCCAACGATCACGAATCGTTTTGGTGGAACAGCACTTATTCCCGCCTCGGAACACGGATATGTTGAGGTTGTTAAAGAGTTGCTTACGCGTTCTAAAGTTAATGTTAATCACATTAATGATCTTGGGTGGACAGCGTTGATGGAAGCAATCATATTAAATAATGGCGGGGAACAACAACAACAAGTTATTCAGCTTCTTATCGAGCATGGAGCTGATGTCACGATTCCAGATAACAAAGGGGTTACACCTCTGGAACATGCAAGAAACAATAAGTTTACTGCCATTGAGAATTTATTAGTAAACGCTCAATGAATCTGAATTATGCGAAGGGAAAGAGAACACATGTTGAATAATTCATATTGGTTAACGAATGTAATGTTGGAGCAGGGTTATATTTATGAAAATGAACAGGTGGCGGGTACGAGTACGAAGCGTTGCCATATTCGAATTGAAGGTAATATCATTGCTGAAATTATTGGAGCAGAACAAGATCTACAAAGTAATCTTCCCAAATACGATTGTAAAGAATTATTGATGCTCCCTCCTTTCGAGGAGGCACATATTCATTTGGATAAAACGTATTATGATGGACCGTGGAAAGCAGTAAAAAAAGTATCAAACATCTTCGAAAGAATCGAAGAGGAGAAAGTATTATTACCGAAGCTCCTTCCAACGGCCCAACAACAAGCGGAGAGCATCTTGACGCTTATTCAGGGATTTGGTGCTACTCATGTTCGCTGTCATAGTAATATCGAGCCTGTTAGCGGGCTGCAGCGTTTAGAAGCAACTAAGCGAGCTCTTGACACATTCTCAAGTAAAATATCTTCTGAAATTGTAGCTTTCCCTCAGCATGGGCTTCTTCGTTCAGATTCGGTTCAACTCGTAAAACAATCATTGGCAGAGGGCGCAACTCTGGTAGGTGGAGTAGATCCATTCTCTGTCGATGGAGATATTGAAAGGTCACTTCAGACGACGGTAGAGTTAGCAGTTTCGAATAATGCTGGTATTGATATTCACTTACATGATGGCAACGATGAAGGTAAGCAAACGCTGATGCGTCTAGCTGATCTGACCGAAGAAGCAGGATTACATGGCAAGGTAACGGTTAGTCATGCGTTCTGGTTTGCAGGTGCCGACCCCATAGAAGCACTGGAAGTAGCAAAAAGGATGGCAACACTTGGTATGTCTATTACATCAACCGTTCCGATTGGTAGAATGATGATGCCACTTCCGATGCTCTATAATAACGGAGTAAATGTGAAGCTCGCAACGGATAGTCTAACGGATCACTGGTCTCCTTTTGGAAATGGGGATTTATTAGAGACGGCAGGACTCTTTGCCAAATTGTATGGTCGTAGTGATGAATTGTCACTTTCGCAAACGCTTGGATTCATTACAGGTGGAATAACGCCGCTCGATCAAAAAGGCGATCAGGTGTGGCCTAAGACTGGAGATATAGCAAGTTTTGTATTACTACAGGCAAGCTGTTCTGCAGAAGCAATAGCACGAAGAGCAGAGCGAAAAGCAGTATGGTATGAAGGGCGACTGGTGAATGGTACATTGTAAATTTTCATATTGGTTAGATATTTAAGAATCGTACATTTTGTTCACAGAACGATCACTTATAGAGGCTTATAACAAGCTGTTTATCTATTTGTGCAACTTTCAAGAAAATTTTCCCGTTTTTATATGAGTAAGCAAGTAAGCCAACTACAAAAATTCAGGCACTCAATTGGAGGAAAATCAGATGAACAAAATGTACAAGATGATAGCTACAACGTCTATTCTAGCCATGACAATTATTCCGCTTACTGCAAATGCACAGCAAGTTCCACCCCCAACGATTCATAATGGACAAGGGTTAATTCAATATCAAGCGAAAGTTGTTCCAGCTACAATGGGATTAATAACTAATTTCGTTAACGATAAGTCTGGGAAATTCATTACCGTATTAGGTCGAGGTCTTGCTGTAAATGATCAAAGCGAGATGGTACTATCGATTACGAAAGATACAAAGATTATTGATTCTAAAGGTAATAAAGTGGCATTAAAAACGATTATGGATGAGAAAAGAGTCGTTAAAGCTTTTTACGGAGGCAACATTACGCGTAGCCTTCCCGCACAAGGGACTGCACTAACGCTTGTTGTTCAAGATTACACTTTTCTTGGAATAAATGGTGTAGTATCCGAAGTGAATGAAGACAGTATTGTAGTAAATGGGACAGACCTCTACTCATCAAATGAAGAGACGGTTATTCTACGATTTGCTAACAAAGCTCAAATCATAGATCAAAATGGCAAAGTAATTAAAGCGAACAAGATAGAGCCAGGAATGAGTGTTAAAGCATTCTATGGTCCTGCGACTACGAAGAGTATTCCACCACAATCGACATCTAACTATATTTTGGTGAACACAGTAATCGAAGAAAATGCTATTGGTACAGATGGTATTATCACGAATGTAACAGATGATCGTATTACGGTAATTGGTAATCCAATGGAAAAAGGTGGTACCGATTATGTTATCTTATCTGTGGATGAGAAGACTAAAATTGTGGACGAAGATGGGAAAATATTAACAAAATCAGATTTGAAAAATGATATTCGCGTCGATGCTTACTATGATGGAGTCATGACAATGATCTATCCTGCACAAACTCATGCGGATAAAATTGTTGTAAAAGCAATGGAAACAAACAAAGTCGAAGGCACAATTGTAGCATCGAGTCTTACATCAGAAGGTCAAGTTTATATCGATATCAACACTGACAAATCTACGAGTAACGATATTATTCTAAATATCTCAGATAAGACGAAAGTGATCTCCATGTATAATAATGGTGCTGATTTGAAAGTAGGAATGAAAATTACAGCGTATCATGAGTCAGCGATGACGTTTTCTTTACCTGGTATAACTAATGCTGAAATTGTAATCGTGAATTCCGACTTCAATACAGAAAATCCTCAATAATAACATATAGCTCAGCTAATAGAACCGCACCTAATGGTTAGACATTAATCTAACAGTTAGAGGTGCGGTTTTTTTATGGTTATTTAGCATTTGATGATTAGCAGTACTAATAATAATTTTAATTGTGTAGGAAATTGATATAAATTTGAAATATATGGAAACTTAATTGTATTATTACACGTACAAATATCAAATGAGTTTTGTTAAGTATTAATGAAAAAGTCAATTTAGGAGGGGGATAATATTTGAAACAAAGTACGTTTGTAAAGATAGGCATTTTTATCATTATTACAGCAGCTGCATTAATTTCCTATTTCATATATCAAAATGAACAAGCTAGTTCATCAAATTCTGCCATAAACATCGTTGGTAAAGAAGAGATTATTCAAAGCTACTATAATAAAATATATGATGAATCTATAGCTGACAAAGATAAAGTGATAGCGAAATCTTCTGAATTTCAAGTGACGAAATTTGATTTTTTATATAGTAAATATACTACAGAAATGTTTAGAGAGTTAGGGGCGAATACGAAAAAGACGAATGATAAGAAAATTATTAATAATCTAGTTGCAAGGCAGCTTATGATCGTAGATGCCAAGAGTAAAGGGATTACCGTTCAAGTTGATGAAGTAGACGATTTTACTGAAACGATAAAAGATCAACTCTTGAATAACGAACAAGATGGTCTACAGCAAAATGACATAATAATTTTATATAAGGCATGGTCGCAAAGTGCGAATCTAACATTAGAACAATTTTTGGATAGCGAGTTTTTTCGTGATCAATATGAAGAAGGGGTGTATTTTTCGAAATTGTATGAATATCTCCTGACTGAGAAAATCGTGACCTCTTTTGAGGATTTTGAAGACTATCAGGATGATCTGTTTAAGCAGCAGAGAAATAATGTCGACATTACTTACAAAAACATCTAACAAAGAAAAGCAAATAGCATACAAAAAAGAGGTAAGCTTCCGTTATCGGATCGCTTACCTCTTGTCTTATATTTTATTCCAATAATTACATATTAGCAATCATTTGACGTAGTACTGTTTGAAGAATACCACCATTATGGTAGTAATCAACATCCACTAGTGAGTCAAGACGAACGATAGCGTCGAATTCAAACACAGTACCATCTTCACGAGTCGCTGTAACCTTAACTTCTTGGCTAGGTTGAACATCGTTAGAAAGACCAGTAATATCGAATACTTCACGTCCAGTAATACCTAGAGTTTTCCAGCTTTCTCCGGCTTTGAATTGAAGCGGAAGCACACCCATACCTACAAGGTTAGAACGGTGAATACGCTCAAAGCTTTCAGCAATAACTGCTTTAACTCCTAGAAGGTAAGTACCTTTAGCAGCCCAGTCACGAGAAGAACCAGTACCATACTCTTTACCAGCGATAACAACAAGGTTTTTACCTTCTGCTTGATACTTCATGGAAGCATCATAGATAGACATTACTTCTTCAGTAGGTAGGTAAGTTGTTACGCCACCTTCAGTTCCTGGAGCAACAGCATTACGGATACGGATATTAGCGAAAGTACCACGCATCATAACTTCATGGTTACCACGACGAGAACCATATGAGTTAAAGTCTTTGCGCTCTACGCCATTATCGATCAAGTATTGGCCACCAGGGCTGTTCACTGTAATGTTACCTGCAGGAGAGATATGATCCGTTGTTACAGAATCGCCCATTAATGCAAGTACGTTAGAACCTTTAATATCAGCGATCGGATTCAACTCTGTACCAAGGTTAGAGAAGAATGGAGGGTTTTGAATATATGTTGATTTCTCATCCCACTCATAGCTTTCGCCTTCTGGAACATTAATAGCATTCCAACGCTCATTTTGCGTAAATACGTTCTCGTATTTGCTATTGAACATTTCAGGATTAAGTGATGAAGCAACGGCTTGCTTAATCTCTTCATTTGTTGGCCAAATATCTTTCAAGTATACCGCTTCACCTTGTGCGTCATAGCCAATTGCTTCAGTTGAAAGGTCAATGTTAACCGTTCCAGCAAGCGCATAAGCGACTACAAGTGGAGGCGATGCAAGATAGTTTGCTTTAACTTGAGCATGAACACGACCTTCGAAGTTACGGTTACCAGAGATAACAGCTCCAACAGTCATATCATTGTCAGAAATAGCTTGGCTAACTTCTTCTGGAAGTGGACCAGAGTTACCGATACATGTAGCACAACCATAACCAGCAACATGGAAACCAAGAGCTTCTAGTGGTGCGATTAGGTTAGCTTTGTTCAAGTATTCTGTAACAACTAGAGAACCAGGAGTTAGAGAGCTCTTCACGTATGCAGGCTTAGTAAGACCACGTTCTACAGCTTTTTTAGCTACTAGACCAGCAGCAAGCATTACGCTTGGGTTAGAAGTATTCGTACAGCTTGTAATAGCTGCGATTACAACTGCACCGGTTTTCAGTTCTGTTTCAGCACCGTTAGGATGCTTAACTGGAACGCTTTGAGCAATTTTTTCTTCAGATAGACCATAGCCACCTTTATCAACTGGCTTACGGATAATATCATTGAATGCTTGCTTCATATTTGTAAGTTCAACACGGTCTTGCGGACGTTTTGGACCTGCAAGAGACGGCACGATAGTTGAAAGATCAAGCTCGATAATATCAGAGAAAACAGGATCTGGAGTAGCATCAGTACGATACATATCTTGTGCTTTATAGTAAGCTTCAACAAGCTCGATTTGATCCTCTTTACGACCTGTTTGACGCATGAATGAAAGCGTCTCGCTATCAACTGGGAAGAAACCAACAGTAGCACCATACTCAGGAGCCATATTAGCTACTGTTGCACGGTCAGGAAGAGAGATATTAGATAGACCAGGACCGAAGAACTCAACGAATTTACCAACAACGCCTTTTTTACGAAGCATTTCAGTAACAGTTAGAGCCAGGTCAGTCGCAGTAGCACCTTCAGCAAGGCTACCTGTTAATTTGAAACCGATAACTTCAGGCATAACGAAGTATAGTGGTTGACCAAGCATACCTGCTTCAGCCTCGATACCACCAACGCCCCAACCAACAACACCAAGACCGTTGATCATTGTTGTGTGAGAGTCAGTACCAACAAGAGAGTCAGGGAATACAACTGTTTCGCCATCGATTGTTTTAGTAGCAGCAACAGATGCTAGATACTCAAGGTTAACTTGGTGAACGATACCAGTTCCTGGAGGAACGGCACGGAAATTATCAAATGCTGTTTGTGCCCAACGAAGGAAACGGTAACGCTCTTCATTACGCTCAAATTCAACTTTAGTATTATATTCAAGAGCTTCAGGAGTACCGAAAGCATCTACCATGATAGAGTGGTCAATAACTAGATCTACAGGAACGAGTGGGTTGATTTTCTTAGGATCTCCACCAGCTTTTTTCACTGTGTCACGCATTGCTGCTAAATCAACAACAACGGGAACACCTGTAAAATCTTGCAATACGATACGAGCAGGGATAAATGGAATTTCTTTATCTTCGCGACCGTTAGCCCAGTTAGCCAATTGTTTTACATGCTCAGAAGTAATTGCGCGACCGTCGAATTGACGTACTGCTGCTTCTAGAAGCACTTTAATTGAGAAAGGAAGTCTAGAAATATCATTGAAACCTTGTTTCTCTAATCCACCAAGATGATAATAAGTGAATTCTTTACCGCCAGAGGTTAATGTGGAACGAACAGAATATTCATTTTGAGTAGCCATCATGAGTCTCCTTTTTGTTATTAATTCGATTTAGTTTCATAGAGTGAAACTAAATTTCAAAAACCGTATATGTATAGTATAGCGGTAAAACTACATGGACGTAAAGTTATTTTGTAAGCTTTCTCATAAATATAGTTAAGCATCCCTTTTAGGGAAAGAAATATTGCTAGTTACTCATATAAATGGAGATGTAGCGACTTATTTGTATCGCTAGCTCTATAGTATTAATTCCTCTTACACCATTTCCACAGGCATGAAATTTAGTGTCTATAACTTCAAATTTGCGCATACGAGCATCATAGACCATAAAAATAATCTACCGCACCAATACTGCGCATTTTATCTCATTAACTTAAAAACATTCCAAAACGCGCAGTAGGACGAGCTAGCAGTAACAATTTCTACATGTATTTGCTAGTACTCGCATATAATGAACCAGTTATTCATACGTTGAGCTTGGACGGAATGATTATATATGTTGGGAGGGAAAACATGAGTAGGTCACCAGCTAATCCAAAGCGCAAACCGAAAAAGACCCCGAGAGTAAATAAGCAGGCTGTATTACATGCAACACAAGGTACAAGAGTACAGTCACAGCGACAATCCAACAATTATATTTCTCATACATTGCAGCAATCCAATACTCCAGTAATTAAAGCCTCACTGCCCCCATTGAGCTCTGCTAATCTTAAAGAACGTAAATTAGATTGGAAGCCAGCATTACAGCAATATATAACAAGATACAATCAAGCTGAAACCGATCAATTTGCACCACGCTTAAATGACTTGTATAGCGACGAAATACATCATGATCGAGTAGAAGTTAGGCTAGATCGTATTCGTGAACGTGACCTTTTACGGGGCGTTCATGCGGAAGGCAGTGAAACGAAAGCAGAAATTGTACAAGTGAATGAACTGGATCGTGAGATTGTTGTAAATCTCCGTCTACATGTGAAAAGAAGATTACAACAAGATGGTCAACAATATATAGAGGAACGTTATGATCATGAACGAGTATGGTTAATGTACGATCAAGGAAAATGGTTAATAACTAAAATCGAGCCAATTATGTTAGAGCGTAAGCCTCGATTTGGTGGGGCAGTTATGGATTGGAGTTCTGAACATGAAGCGGAAGAAGAACCTCCTGTTATTGCAGTACCATACTTAAATACAGATGTTATTCCTAATTTCCGTAGAACGATGCAAGGGAAGCGTTATCGGCGTGATTTAGTCGTTGCATACGCGGATCAATGGTGGAATAAAGGAAATCCTACTTACGAAGAATTCGATTCGAATTGTACGAATTATGTTTCTCAATGTATCTTTGCAGGTGACGTACCAATGATCTATACTAGTAGAAGAGATAGTGGATGGTGGTACAAAGGAAGGCAGCAAGGTAAAGAATGGTGGAGTTACAGTTGGGCAGTTTCTAAGGCATTGGCATCTTTTCTAATGAAACCACGTAAGCAAGGTTTACGTGCTGTTGAGAAGGAATACGCTGACGAGCTAGAACTCGGAGACATTATCGTATATGACTGGAATGGAAATACTCGATATCAGCATACGACTATTGTGACGGCATTTGATGCGAAAGGTCAGCCGCTCGTTAATGCAAATACAGCAGCAGGCAGACATCGTTATTGGGATTATCAAGATTCTTATGCTTGGACACCTAATACTCATTACCGCTTCTTTCATATAACTGACTATGTATAGTAGATAACATCTCTAATATTCCATATCTTATTTTTAGATCATTCATTCATTAATCGTAGAAATTTTAATCAAACATATCATTATAATGATAGTAGTGGAGGCAAAGTAATGGGAAGCAAAGTTAAGGTAGGCCTTGTATACGGTGGTAAATCTGGAGAACATGAAGTATCATTGTCCACCGCATTTGCAGTAATGAAAGAATTCGACTATAACAAATATGAGATTAAACCTTTCTATATTACAAAGCAAGGTCAATGGATCACTGGTCCATCGATGACAGAGGCACCTGCATCTGGAGAACAATTACGCTTTGAAGCTAACGAGGAATCAAGTAAGGGAACAACACATTCGGCATTATTTTCTATTTTTAGCGCATTAGACGGCGTGACGCATGAACAACAAGTTGATATCATGTTCCCGTTGTTACATGGGACATTCGGTGAAGATGGGACGATTCAAGGTCTATTTGAAATGGCCAATATCCCTTACGTAGGTACAGGAGTGCTTGCTTCTTCAGTAGGTATGGATAAAGTGTTCATGAAAAAAGCATTTGCTGATGCAAATCTTCCGCAATGCGTATTCCGTTACTTTACAAAAGCACAATGGCTGAAGGATCAATCATTTTTCTTAATGGAATGTGAAATTGCCCTTGGTTATCCTTGCTTTGTAAAGCCCGCTAATCTAGGTTCTAGTGTTGGAGTATCTAAAGCCAATAATCGTGAAGAACTTATAAAAGCTATTGATTATGCATTCCGTTTTGACCGTAAAGTTATCATTGAGGAATTTATCGATGCACGTGAAGTGGAAGTTAGTGTATTAGGTAATGATGAACCCAAAGCATCTATCGTTGGTGAGATTATTTCTTCAAATGACTTCTATGACTACAAAGCGAAATATATCGATGGTAAATCAACAATGGCAATTCCAGCTAATATAGATGAAGCCAAAATGACTGAACTAAGAGAAATGGCAGTTACGGCATTCAAAGCTATCGATGGAACTGGATTATCTCGTGCAGACTTTTTCTTGGAGAGAAAAAGTGGTAACATTTATATTAATGAGCTGAATACATTGCCTGGCTTTACGCCATTTAGTATGTACCCATTGTTGTGGAGAGAAAGCGGACTTAGTTATCAACAATTGCTTGATGAGTTGTTGAATCTAGCTTTCGAACGCCATGCGGCTAAGCAACAAATTGATTTTGTTGGCGATAATATGTAAATTATCACCTTATATAATGCCCGTCCCTACTACGGTGGGAGACGGGTATTTCCATAAGGGTAACTGAGTATGGTATTGTAATTTTATAGGTTTCGAATAGGAAGTTAAACTAGCTATCAAAGTGTACAGACAAGATTTAAATGATCATAAATAAACAATTCAATTTTATGAAGGTGAGGAAAAAAATATGGGATTTCAAACTGAATTCAACTCTGTATGTAAATTCAAATCTGAGCAGGAGCTTTATGAATTGTTAGAGTACGGTAAGGGTAAAATGGTGAAGAAAGGATTCAGAGTTTATCCTACTGGTCAAAAGGTTATTGCCTACACACCTAACAATGATGCGGTTGCGATTGTGCGCATATTGGCTTCTATTGCTGAGATCAATTTCCAAGGTGAAGAAGTGACACAAGTTGAGATGGAACTTATTCGTAAATTAACAGAAGAAGAAGCACGCGTGCAAACGGCATTAGCGTATGAAATGTTCTTCGGAGAGCGGTAATATATGAAAGTAAGATTTGGGTTTGTCGCAATGAGTGTCATCCTTGAAAATGCATCACCATCAAAGACGATGACTTATGCTAGCTTTTCTAAGCTTAATGATCGTCAAGCTGCGATTGGGCGACTTGAACAGATCGCGCAACAAAATTTACATAATACGTTACGTTTGTTGAAACATGCTCATGGTAATGATGTGAAACTTTATCGGCTCACATCTAAACTAATTCCACTTGCTACACATGATGGATTGGCTGGATGGGACCCATATCCGATTTTAGCTAATGATTTCAAAGCGATCGGAGACTACGCTTTAGAAAAAGGGATCAGAGTATCACTTCATCCCGATCATTTCTGCGTATTAAGTACACCTCGACCAGAAGTGCTTGTTAATTCTATTAAAGATCTTGAATATCATGTCGATATGCTGGAAGCAATGGGATTAGATGAACGTTCTAAATGTAACATACATATGGGTGGTGCTTATGGAGATAAGGTCACTTCCAGTGCTCGTTTTATAGAACAGTTTAGCAGCCTTCCAGATCGTTTGAAGCATAGAATTACGCTTGAAAATGATGATAAAACATTCAATGTAGAAGAAACTTTAATAGCAGCAGAAGCGGTTTCGGTGCCGATGGTGCTAGATATCCATCATCATGCGGTTAATCCAGGTCATATTACTGACGAAATGGTTACAGAACAATTTTGGCCACGTATCCAAGGGACTTGGGAAAAAGAAATGCAAAGACTAGAATTATCGAGTTTAGAGCAACTCCCGGTGAAGATTCACGTTTCCAGTCCAAAAAGTATCTCGGATCCTAGAGGGCATGCTGACCTAGTTGAAGTAGCTCCGGTTCTTAAATTTCTTAGAGCGATTGCTCCAAAAGCTAGTCATGTTGATTGTATGTTAGAGGCGAAATCAAAGGATCAAGCTGTATTTCAATTAATGGACGAGTTGAAGCAACTTGCTCTTACATCAGATGATATTTCGATTCTCGATGATGCTAGCATTGAAATAACGATAAGGTAAATAACGTTCCCTATTGTAGTTGCGAATTTTTCTAAGTTTCTACTGCAATAGGAGATTTTCACATACAAGATGTAAACGTTTTCGTAAACTATATTTGAAGCGACCACAAATTTATAATAATATGAATGAGAATGTTGAATTAATGATAGAGAACAATCAAGATTAAGTAAAGAGAGAAGAGTGATAGATCGTGAATGAAGAAAAATTGCCTCCAGTTGTAGGGGTTAAGAGTTTCACAGCTGTCGCCATTAATAGTGCAGCAAAAGCTGGAGAATGGATTAAAATAAAACTAGGTAGTTTTGAAAATCTAGAATTAAAATATTCTACTGCAGATCTAGTTACGGAAATCGACAAAGGCTCAGAGCGATTGATTAGAAAATTAATTGGTACACACTTTCCTGATCATGCTTTTCTAGGTGAAGAAGGTGTTGAACCTGGTGCTGAAGCATCATCAAAAGCTATCGCAGATGTGAAGGATGCTGAATATTTATGGATTGTTGACCCAATCGATGGGACGACTAATTTCGTGCATGGGTTTCCATTTTTCTGTGTATCGATTGCATTAGCTTATAAGGGAGAAGTTATTGTCGGAGTCATCTATGATCCGATGAAAGATGAGCTTTTCGTAGCTGAAAGAGGTAAGGGTGCTTATGTACACGGTAAAGTATTGACTGTGTCCAAGGATAATATATTGCAACAAAGTCTTATTGCTACAGGTTTCCCAGCAGACCCTACACACGCACTACCACTTAATATGAAGAGTTTACAACATATTGCACCGAAAGTACGTAATGTTCGTGTGTCCGGCTCAGCAGCGCTACATATGGCGTATGTGGCAGCGGGACGTCTTTCAGGTTTTTGGGAAATGAATTTGAACAGTTGGGATCTTGCAGCTGGCTCACTTCTTATTCAAGAAGCGGGAGGTACGGTAACAGATATAGATGGTAAACCTTATAACTTAGAAGTGCGTAATGTTGTATCGTCTAATGGGCTTATTCATTCCGAGTTTGTCGATGAATTACAAAAGTCATTACAATAATGATCAATAATTAAATTGATAAAATTATGAAAATTAGTTGTTATTAGTTAATTTAGAGTTGATAGATTTGACAAAACAGTGAATAATAGTTGTTGTGTATGTTACCAAATAGTGATATTTCTCACGGTGTACATCGTAAAACTCCACTAAGATTAAAATATATTAGGGTAAAGGAGCAAAAATATGAAAATTCGACAAAGCATAGTTCGGAAATTCGTGCTAGGTATAACGGTTGCCTCTTCAATTACATATGCAACGAGCGCTTTTATCTTACTTGTTATGGATGGATTGTTTGACACGATACCAACCTGGTTATTTGTAGTAGGAACCCTTGCTTTCGGGGTGTTTTGGACAGGATTATTCGGTTATTTTGCTGCTAAATGGTTACTTCGTCCTTTACTTGCGTTGACTAATAATGTTACTGAAGCGGCTACAGGTAATTTGAATGTAGCATCAGTAGAAATAAAGAGTCGCGATGAAATGTATCAACTTAGTGTGGCAGTAGACACAATGTTACGTCAATTTAGAACTATAGTAGAAAGTATTAAAGAGAATTCGGCACAAACGGATAAGCATGTACAGGAACTACAAGGTGCAGTAAATCAGTCTGCAGTTCAACTTGAAGGATTGACAGTTCAATCTGAACAGATTACTTCTGGTACGAGTATGCAAGCTAGTTCTACTAATTTACTATATTCGTCAGCAGATGAACTTTATCATTCAGCACTTCATATGCAATCTGAAGCTAATGTTGCGAAACAACGTACGGAGGACATGAATCGTGCAGCCACTCAAAGTGAAGAAGTATTCCGCTCACTTGTAGACGGTATGCACAAGCTAGAAACGTTGAACAAAGGCTCTTTAGAAACGATTGAACAACTAAGTCAGCTAGCAGAAGAGATTGGAAATATTTCAAGTGTAGTTGGCGGAATAGCAGATCAGACCCATTTACTAGCTCTGAATGCAGCAATTGAAGCAGCAAGAGCTGGAGATGAAGGTAGAGGGTTTGTTGTCGTTGCTCAAGAAGTTAAGTCGTTAGCAGATAGTAGTGGACAAGCAGTTGGTGAAATCCGTACATTAATAGAACAGGTTCAGCAAGGCGTTGCTCGTGCGGTACAATATATTACAGAGCAATATAAGCTCTCTAGCCAAGAGGCGGAGAATGGTGAGAAGTTTGCACAAGCTTTCCATGAAGTGAAAACAGATGCTGTTTCTGTTGCAGTTACGGTGGAGAAAATGGCAGAATTGCTTGCAAAACAAGCCGTTCAAGTAGATGAATCACGTGAACAAACAAGTCGTGTCGCTCAAGTGGCAGAGAATATTAGAGAAGGCGCAGAACGAGTTCATGATACGTCTCAACAACAAGCAGCAGTGATGGAAGAAATCGCAGCTTCAACTGATGAGTTACGCGTGAAATCAACTGATCTACTGCAAAAAGCAGCTTACTTTAGAACTTAAATTATTCAATCATAAATGACAAGAACCGATAGCGGATATACTCCACTATCGGTTTTTTGTGCTTTGTCTGTTACCTACCTGAATCACATCGTTATTAAAGTCCACTTTTTCGAACTACTTCTTCCAATCGATGTTCGAAAAGCGGGCTTTTAGAACCAAGAAGATGAAGCGCTACTTGCGGAAGGAGGAAACGTAAATGTACGTTATTGGTACATGCGTACCGGACTTCCCAAGTTCGCTTCATATTCGCCGCCGACTAAGCTACGTTAGCGTAGACATCGTTATTAAAGTCCACTTTTTCGAACTACTTCTTCCAATCGATGTTCGAAAAGCGGGCTTTTAGAACCAAGAAGATGAAGCGCTACTTGCGGAAGGAGGAAACGTAAATGTACGTTATTGGTACATGCGTACCGGACGTCCCAAGTTCGCTTCATATTCGCCGCCGACTAAGCTACATTAGCGTAGACATCGATATCAAAATCCGCTTTTTGAACTACAGCTTACAATGAAGGTTCAAGAAGCGGGCTTTCAGAACCAAGAAGATGGAGCGCTACTTGCGGAAGGAGGAAACGTAAATGTACGTTATTGGTACATGCGTACCGGACGTCCCAAGTTCGCTTCATATTCGCCGCCGACTAAGCTACATTAGCGTAGACATCGTTATCAAAGTCCGCTTTTTGAACTACAGCTTACAATGAAGGTTCAAGAAGCGGGCTTTCAGAACCAAGAAGATGGAGCGCTACTTGCGGAAGGAGGAAACGTAAATGTACGTTATTGGTACATGCGTACCGGACGTCCCAAGTTCGCTTCATATTCGCCGCCGACTAAGCTACGTTAGCGTAGACATCGTTATCAAAGTCCGCTTTTTGAACTACTTCTCAAAGGAGTGTTTCTGCTCCATCAATGTAGACCTCACTCCCCGTCACATGACTTGACCGAGATGACGCTAGAAATAGTACTAGATCAGCAACTTGCTCAGGTTGACCTGGAGCGTGTTCTAGTGGCTGTTTTCCTTCAGGGTATGTAACAGGAATCTCGATTTTACTAACTTCAGGTTGACGGAACGTGTTTTCACTAATATTCGTTGCAATTGCTCCTGGGCATATAACATTTACTCTAATTTTGTAGCGAGCAAGTTCGAGTGCTGCCATCTTGGCAAAGGCGACTTGACCAGCTTTGGAGCTACTATATGCGGACATACCGAAGCTGGAAAATTTGCGACTACCATTAATAGAACTCGTAATGATGATGCTACCACCATTAGTTTTCATATGAGGGATCGCATATTTTACAGTTAGAAAAGTACTTTTAAGATTGGTTGTTAATGTTTCATCCCATTGATCTGCAGTAATATCTTCAATAGGTGCTACAGTACCGTTAATTCCAGCGTTTGCAAATATAATATCTAACTGACCGAATGTCTGTATCGCTTGTTGGAATGCTTTTTCAACACGTTCTGGATTAGCAACATCGGTATCGATAAACAAGCATGTACCACCGGATTGTTCTATATGATTGACCGTTTTCTCTGAACGCTCATTATTCAAATCGACTAATACAATCTTTGCTCCTTCCTGCGCCATCAATAGTGCAGTTGCATGACCAATACCTGAAGCAGCACCTGTAATTAAAGCAACTTTTCCTTGCAGTTGTTTCTGACTCATTGTGTATACCTCCTGATTATTTATGGTTTCTAATAGACAAAATTATTTGCGATTAAGAAGTGTTGCTTTGCAAACATTACTATTAAGATGACCAATTACTAGAGAAATACCCACATATAGTTTTAGTTCAAACATTAAATTAATATTGATGACAAAAGAACGAGCTTTCACATACCATACTAAAAAGTTGACATTTATAATTTGAATAGGTAATATACATTAAAATCGAATAAATAAAATCAGTGATAAAGAGAGTAATTCATTGGAAATGGATAGCGAATTAGGGAGGGTGAAAGCCTAATACACGACTAATGAATGAACCGCACTTTTGAGATATTTCTTGAACAATGAGTAGGGAAAATCGGGGAGACACCTCGTTAACAATGGAAAGCGGTCACTTTTTAGTGGCAACTAGAGTGGTACCACGGGAAGATATGCTCTCGTCTCTTATTTAGAGACGGGAGCTTTTTTAATTTGAGAGGAGAAAAATAGATGATCTATGAACAGTTGGCATCCATTATTGCCCAAGCGTTAAACTATGAATTATCAAACGAAGAGGTTGCAGCATTACTTGAAAAACCGAAAAATTCGGAGATGGGGGATATAGCATTTCCGTGTTTTACATTAGCTAAAAAGTTAAGAAAAGCGCCTCAACAGATCGCATCAGAATTAGCGGAGAACATACAAGCTAATTTGATTCAAGAAGTAAAAGTAGTGGGCGGTTATGTAAATATCTTTCTCAATCAAGAAAAGCTTACTAAAGATGTATTACAGATAATCATGTCGCAAAAAGAACAATACGGTTCAATTTCATCTAGACATGAAAATGTAGTTATTGACTACTCTTCTCCTAATATTGCGAAGCCTTTCTCCATGGGACACTTAAGATCAACAGTAATTGGGAATGCACTCGCTAATATCTCTGAGAAAAATGGTTATAAAGCAGTGAAAATAAATCATTTAGGAGATTGGGGTACACAATTCGGTAAATTGATTGTTGCTTATCGACTATGGGGAGATAAAGAGGCGATAGAATCTGCTCCAATTCAAGAGCTATTAAAGATTTATGTGAAATTTCATGATATGGCGGAAACTGATGAATCGTTGAATGAACAAGCACGTGCTGCTTTTAAGTCATTAGAAGACGGTGAAAATGAAGCGCTCACCTTGTGGAAATGGTTCCGTGATGCTTCACTAACTGAGTTCGAGACCATTTATCAAATATTGGGAATAACGTTTGATTCCTATGTTGGTGAAGCTTTCTACAATGATAAAATGAAACCGATTGTCCAAGAGCTTCAGGACAAAAATCTTCTTACATTATCAGACGGTGCTTACGTAGTGGAAATGGATGATCAGATGCCCCCATGTTTAATTACGAAGACAGATGGAGCGACACTGTATGCTACGCGTGATTTAGCAGCAGCAATATATCGTCACAATGAATATGACGCTGTGAAAACTTTTTATGTAGTGGGTAATGAGCAGTCGCTCCATTTCAAGCAATTGTTTAATGTCCTTAATAAAATGGGATATGAGTGGGCGAATGAGTTGCAGCATGTTCCGTTTGGTATGATGCTGAAAGATGGAAAGAAAATGTCTACTCGGAAAGGTAAGGTTGTTTTGCTAGCTGATGTATTAGCAGAAGCGGTTGAAACAGCAATGCAAAACATCGAAGCGAAAAATCCGAATTTAGAGAAGAAGGAAGAAGTTGCTAAGCAAGTTGGAGTCGGAGCCGTTATTTTTAACGATTTGAAAAATGATCGGATGAACGATATTGATTTCTCTCTTGAACAAATGATGAATTTTGAAGGAGAGACTGGTCCATACGTTCAATACACCTATGCCCGCATTTCATCAATTCTTGAAAAGGGAAATTATGAAGAACAATCGTTAAACTTTAAAGCTTTAGGAGATTACGCATGGCCAATTGTTGTTATGTTGGAACAATTTCCAATAACAGTACAAAAGGCTTTCCTATACGCAGATCCTTCACAAATCGCAAAATATAGTTTAAGTTTAGCAAGAGCATTCAATAAATATTACGCCCATACAAAAGTGCTAAGTGATGATGAATATCAGCAAATGAAGTTAGCGTTCATTCATTGTGTAGCTGTAATATTGAAAGAATCATTACGAATGCTCGGAATTTCAGCGCCTAGTAAGATGTAATACCAATATAAATAAATTCAGAAGTTATTATTTGATATGGCGGTTGAACGAGTTTACCCGCATGTTCGAAGAGAGGCCTATACGCATGCGTATAGGCCTCTTTGATATTATTACATTCATTACATATGTTAGTCCTAATTATTTATTGTGATAACGTTTTTCGATATTCATTTGGCGTTAATCCTTCATGTTTTTTGAATACTTTGCTGAAGTATTTTACATCAGGTATGCCAACCATTTCTGCTATTTTATTTAGTTTCAGATTACGATTTAGTAATAACGCTTTTGCTTTATTTAAACGAAAACTTGTTACATACTCCGTGAAACTAATAGCATATTCTTGCTTAAATTTTCTTGAAATATATTCACGACTAATTAGAAAAGTATCAGCAATTTCTTGTAAAGTAAGCTCTTCATTATAATGAATCTCTATATACGATACAACATCAGAAAATGAACGTGATTTGTTTTGTTGAATGCCAGTAATTGCTTTCGACAGGTTCAAGTTAAACTGCAATACCCATTGTCGCCAATCATGTAGTTTAATGCTGTAATCATGGATATTCGGTGGAATAGTTAATGTATCTTGCTGTTCTAGCATAGTTAGTAACTCATTTTTTTGGTTGTGCGAAATTTCTTGTAATAATGAGCTGCGAAAGCTAAACATATCTTCTAACCATAACTGTAATAAGTGAGGGCTAATGTAACTATTATTCACAAAAAAATCTATCCATGATTTGGAATATTTTTCGATTAAATGTTGATTGCCACTTAGTAAGGCGACTCTCCATTCATCTTTTACGTTAGCAAAAGAATAGCTTTCATTATTTTGAAATTGTCGGAACTCACTAGCATTATGCAAATATGAAGCGAAATCGAGCAGATTACGATGATCTAATGCTGAAATCGCCTCGTCATATTGTTTAGCTAGACTTGTTGGAAACTTGTCTAGTGTCGTTGTACCGAAGTGGAACTTGCGAGAAAAAAGTTTATATATGACATTATTAATTTGGTTTGTAATGAAAGCTGCATTCACTTTATTATCCCATAGTAATAAGATGATTTGTTCGAATGAACCCCAGTATTTAAACGCAACGCCATTAAAGTCCCTACCGATGCATTCATTACAAATATTTTCAATAGTGTATAGTAAAAGTTCGACATCGTTACCGAACCTATCTAATAAAAGTTTATCTGCATTGTTAATTTGTAATATAAAAAGTTGTACATTAGTAATCTGGTTTGGAATAACACGATCTTTTTTCAAACGTTGTACAGTGTAGTTAATATTTGCAGTATCATTAAAAAGCCCAGACAGAAGTTTCTCATCATGTACTGGCTTAAGTTCATTAAGCATTATTGATTGTTTGAATTGAATTTGGCGCGCATGCTCTTCAGCTAACCATGTCTTTATTGCTGTAGCTACTGCAGCATTGATATTATCAGCATCGATTGGCTTTAATAGATAGTCGATTCCACCGGATTGTACAGTATGACGCATATATTCAAAATCGTCATGTCCACTTATAACAATGAATTTACAAGCCTTCGAGTGCTTTTCGATCCACCTCATTAACTCTATGCCGTCACCAGCATCCATCATCATATCTGTAATAACAAGCTGAGGTTTATATTCACTCATCATTTCAATTGCTTTATTAGCGCCATCTGCTTCTTTAATTTCAGTAATACCGTGTTCTTCCCAATTAACTAATAATCGAATCGCTTTTCGTACGCGAGATTCATCATCTACTATTAAAGCTTTCAATTTTATTCACGCTCCAATGTTACTTGTGCAGGGAAAGTAATCATGACAGAAATAATTTCAGCATTATTACTAATCTCTAAAGTTGCTTTGTTATCGTAAAGTAGTTTTAATCTTGTTAGAACATTACTTAGGCCAATGGAGGTATGTGTCGTATCTTCATTGCTATCATGGTCAATGTGGTTTAATAAATTGATTACAGTATGCTCCAACTTTTGATTTAATTCATACAACTTCTCAGGGGCAATAGGTAATCCATTATTGCTTATTTTGATACATATCGTATTAGCATGCAGGGCTTGTGCTTGAATGATTAATTGTTGATTTTCTTTATTACGCTCGAAGCCATGTTTGAAATAATTTTCCACGATCGGTTGTAATATCAACTTTGGTACAGGGAGAGATAGTAACGTTTCATCAATATGATATTGTACTGAAAATTGATTTTCATATCGTTCTTTTTGCAATTCAATATAAGCTTTAACATGATCAAGTTCATCGTTTAGCTTAACTACTTTATTGTTATTATGCATACTATACTGCATCATTTTAGCCAGCGAAGAAAGTAGTTTGTATATCTGTGCATTGTTTTGTTCTAAAGCTAACGTCCCGATAATTTGTAAGGTGTTATTGAGAAAATGCGGGTTTATTTGTGCTTGCATTGCTTTTAGTTGGTTAGTTTTACTGGATAATTCTAATTTGTACTCTCGCAATACTAAATTATTAATCGTATCCATCATTTGTCGAAAACGATTAATAATATGGCTTATTTCATCTTGATGCTTTACAGATGGAATAGCGACGTCTAATTGTCCGGTTTGAATTAAGCTCATATACCTTGAAAGCTGACGGATTGGCATCGTAATGCGAATCGAAATGATGACGGTTGCAATAACAATAACAATTAATGAAATCGTTAACAACATGAGGTTAATCGCAGCAGCTTTTTTGGTTTCTTTCGTTAAATAAGCGATAGGTATTTCCTTCACTAGCGTCCAATCAGTTAAATTGTTTTTTATTTTTTGATACACAAACAAACTGTTCTCTGCTTCAAAATAAGCTTGCTGATGTTCATTAGCCAGTACACCTTCGTCGTACCAGTTAGCAGAAAAAGGCTGTTCGTACTGCGAAGCATCATCACTGTATATGAATTGGTTGTTATGATCAATAATATAGAACTTTTCATTGCCCGAATCATATAAATTATGAACAATGTTTGTAATCGCTTTAATATCAACATCAATTGCGAGGTGACCGATCACCTCTGTGGACGGTATTTTTTGTATTTCTTTTTGCAATGTGAATACATGACGAGCCGTATAGTTGTTAGTTGTTAAAGATGTTAACCCATACGTATGGCTTAAATGGGTAGACAATAATTGTTCGCTACTATCCGTGGTCGGATATACATCGATATTATGGTTACGACTAGGCGTGTTTAATGTAACAAGTGTTGCTTTGCTATTTTTATTTTCATATAAGTACACTTGATACACATCGGGAACGACAGTTGTCATGTAGCGCAATGAATCATAAACTCGCGATTCACTAAACCTATCATTGTAGCCTCCTTGAATAAGCGTTTGAATCGTATAAATATTAGAGCTTGCACGATTTAAATTATCTAATAAGGTAGATAAATTATTCGCCCCTTGAAATAGTAAGTTCATATTTTCCGAAGCAACCCTTTGTTTTAAAGACTCGTTCGTATAATAATAACTGACAAACATCGTAGCTGAAATGGGAATAATAGTAGCAAGCAATAAAAAAACAATTAATTTACTTCGAATCGTTTTGAGCTTCAATCTAACACTTCCAATCAATATTTTACCCCTTTTAGTTCACGCTAGTAGGTATTTGTTTGTTCGTCATGACCTTATAATGACATTACTATAGCACAAAAGATTGTGGAAGGGAGAAAGCTCATGAAAAAAAGAAAGACAGAATGGGGACTGCAAACGTTCTTTGTAGGACCCGTGTTGATATTCTTCGTTCTTATTCTCATAGTACCATTTTTATTAGGGATGTACTATTCGTTAACCGATTGGAATGGTATCGCAAAAACAGTCAACTGGGTAGGACTAAGTAATTTTAAAACGCTTTTCACAAATGATACCAACTTTTGGAAGTCGTTTATATTTACCGCTAAGTTTACCGTTGTTGGTGTCGTATTAGTTAATATAGTAGGCTTCGCTTTTGCGTATTTGTTAACAAATGCATTAAAACTAAAAAACGTTATGCGGACGGTTTTCTTTATGCCGAACGTTATCGGTGGTTTACTACTAGGATTTATATGGCAGTTTATTTTTGTTAAAGGGTTTGATACCGTATATAAACTAACTGATTGGTCATTTTTTGGACTTGCGTGGTTAGGTGATCCAACTACTGGATTTTGGGGTATCGTCACTGTGTTTGTATGGCACTCAGCTGGTTACTTGATGGTTATTTATATATCGTCATTAACGAATGTGCCGAAAGAAGTTGTTGAAGCGGCAGAGATTGATGGAGCTAATCGCTGGCAAATGTTGCGTAGCATTACGATTCCTTTAGTTATGCCAGCCGTTACCATTTGTTTATTTTTAGCTATTTCATGGTCATTTAAAATCTTTGATATTAACTTGTCCTTAACAGCAGGCGGACCGTACAAATCAACGGAATCTGTAGCTATGAACATTTACAATGAAGCATTCCAAAATAACCGCTATGGTCTTGGTACTGCAAAAGCATTACTGTTCTTCGTGACGGTAGCTATAATTACATTAATCCAAGTTCGTGTAACGAAGAGTAAGGAGGTAGAGGCGTAACAATGAAACCCTATAATGGTAAAACATTCATTCTAGAAATCGTGATGGTGCTAATTTCACTCCTTTTTCTCGCACCGTTTTACTTCCTTTTTGTAAACTCCGTCAAACCCTTTGGGGAGATTATGTCGGATGCTGCAAGTTGGCCAAAAGTATTTCAGTGGGAAAACTATTCAAGAGCTTGGGAATTAACTCGTTTTCCAGAAGCCTTTCTCAATTCTTTTGTTATTACAGTAGTCGGTGTATCGTTGATTGGACTAATTAGCTGTATGGCTGCTTATCGAATGGTTCGTTCTGATACCATGTTTAATCGGATTTTTCTACTCGTATTAGTTGCGGCAATGGTCGTACCTTTTCAAACGATTATGATGCCACTGATTCGTGTTATTAGTGAATTAGGTTTAATGAATTCAAAAGCAGGGTTAATTATTAGTTATTTAGGGTTAAGTACACCAATGGCTGTCTTTCTCTTCCATGGATTTGTTAAATCGATCCCTTTAGAAATTGAAGAAGCGGCTACCGTAGATGGAACTTCTCGCGTTGGTGTCTTTTTCCGAATTGTATTACCAATGTTGAAGCCGATGCTAATGACTGTCATTGTATTAAATACATTAGCGATCTGGAATGATTACTTGTTACCATCGTTAATATTACAAAAACCAGAACTTAGAACGATTCCATTAGCAACATTCTCGTTTTTCTCAGAATATACGAAACAATGGGATCTTGCGCTACCAGCACTAGTGCTAGGTGTTACACCAGTTGTTATCTTCTTCCTGTTTTTACAACGTTACATTGTAGAAGGAATTGCAGCTGGCTCAGTCAAAGGGTAATAACTGAAATGTTATTATAAATGAAAAAAATTAAAAGGGGGATTTTTTCAATGCAAAAGAGTAAAGTTTTCAAATTAGTACCAATTTTATTAGCTATGATACTAGTATTAGCGGCTTGTGGTGGTGGTAATTCGAATGGTGGTAATGGAAACAAACAAGCAGGTGGATCACAAGAGAAAAAGACAGTAACCGTGTTCCAATTTAAGACTGAAATTGTAGAAGGATTACATGAATTGGCAAGAGCGTTTGAAGCCGAACATCCAAATATTAAAATAGATGTACAAACAGTAGGCGGTAGTGGTGACTACGAAGCTGGATTGAAAACAAAGTTTGCTTCAGGTGAAGGACCAGATATTTTCTCCAATGGTGGTTATTCTAAACTACAGTTGTGGGAAGAACGAATCGAAGATTTATCAGATCAACCATGGGTGAAAGATATTGCATCAGCAGCAACAGCTCCGGTTACTCTGGATGGGAAAGTATATGGATTGCCTCTTAGTATGGAAGGATTCGGATACATCTATAATAAAGACATTTTTGCAGACCTAGGAATTGATCCGCTGCCAAAAACATTTTCAGAGCTAGAAGCAGCAGCAAAAACAATTTCTGAAGCTGGCATAACTCCATTTGGAAATGCATATTACGAATGGTGGTTAGTTGGTAGTCAAGGCGTCAGTGTAGCATTTAATAATCAACCAGATACTAATGCATTTATTGATGGATTGAATAATGGGACGGCTACTATTGCTGGTAATGAGCATTTCTTAAATTGGGCGAAATTGATGCAATTAACATTAGACTACGGAAATAAAAATCCATTGACTACTGACCATAATACAGGAGTAACGATGTTTGCTAATGGTGAAGTGGCTATGATGCAACAAGGAAACTGGACGCAAAATATGATTGATAGTATTAATCCTGATATGAATGTTGGCATATTACCAATGCCTATTAGTGATGATGCAGCAGTAACGAGCAAAGTAACAGTGGGTGTTCCTGTCAACTTAGTCGTTAATAAAGATTCAAAAGTAAAAGAAGAAGCAAAAATGTTCTTGAATTGGCTTGTGACATCTGATATGGGGAAAGAGTATATTACAAAAAAATTCAAATTTATGCCAACATTGTCTACAATTGAAGCGTCTCCAGAAGATATAGGAGAGCTTGCTACTAGCTTAGTTGAATATGTAGATCGTGGTGAAGCATTCCCTAATATTTCTGGTAAATACCCAGATGGTGTGACACAAGAATTTGGTAGTGTCATTCAGAAGTTCTTGGCAGGAGAAGTGGATGCACAACAATGGACAGAAGAAATGCAAGCTGCTTGGGATAAACTTAAATAAATAAAATATATATTTATGTAGCATTAGGCTGTTCCAACGAAATCATTTGATTCTAAGGAACAGCCTTTATGTAAGTAATGATAGCCATTCGTGAACAGTTAGAAATGGAGGGCTTAAGTAATGAACAATCAGATGCAAGTAGGCGTAGTTTACTATCCGGAGCAATGGGATTCAGCTAGATGGGAAGAAGACATTAAGCAAATGAGGGAAGCCGGTGTGACCGTTGTTAGATTGGCAGAGTT
The DNA here is from genome assembly GCA_023639215.1 of Candidatus Pristimantibacillus lignocellulolyticus. Taxonomy (NCBI): domain Bacteria; kingdom Bacillati; phylum Bacillota; class Bacilli; order Caryophanales; family Paenibacillaceae; genus Pristimantibacillus (SeqCode); species Pristimantibacillus lignocellulolyticus (SeqCode). Next base: position 626,010 of record CP097899.1, on the reverse strand, counting down.
TGCTTGGTGTCGGATGGAGCCTGCACCAGGTCAGTTTACTTTCGAATGGTTGGATGAAGTCATCGACTTGTTTGCTCAAAATGACATTGCTGTTATTCTCTGCACACCTACCAATACTCCGCCTCGTTGGCTGACAGAGAAACATCCGGATGTGCTCCCAATTCAAGCAAATGGGATGACTACACATGCTGGTGTCAGAGGTCATCGTTGCTTCAATAGTGCTTCATTAAAACATTATGCTTCATCTATTAATAAGCAGATGGCTATGCGTTATGGTGAGCATCCTGCCGTTATCGGTTGGCAAATCGATAATGAATATTGGATGCTGGATTGTCACTGTCCTAGCTGTAATACGTCATTCAGGCAATGGTTACTTGAAAAATACGAAACAGTTAGCAAATTAAACGAAGAGTGGGGGACGATTGTCTGGAGTGGAGAATACAGTGATTGGCAACAAGTTACTGTTCCTTATGGTGGTTCTCGCTTTCAAAACCCATCTTATTTATTAGACTTTGCTAGGTATCAATGGGATATGATGGAGATGTTTCAGAAGGAACAAATCAATCATATTCGTCAATACAGTAAACATCAGTTTATAACCCATAATTTTCATACTTACCCACAACGGGTAAATCTACACCAGCTTGGGTGTGATTTGGATGTTGCTTCTTTTGATTATTATCCGAATACCGATCCTCAAAAACAAACAACTGGACCTTATAGCGGAGCATTGGCGCTGGATGTTACTCGAGGGATCAAAAGAAAAAACTTTTATATTATGGAACAGCTTAGTGGTGCACCAGGTTGTTGGTTTCCATCATGGCGAGCTCCATATCCAGGATTTATTCGAGCTTTTGCTTGGCAAGCTATTGCAAAAGGTGCGGATAAAGTATTACATTTTCGCTGGCGCTCGGCAACGATTGGAGCGGAGCAATTTTGGCAAGGGTTAATTGATCCGAGTAATGTACCAGGACGAAGATTTTTAGAATTTTCGCAATTTGCACAAGAAGTGAATCGCTTGTCGCCGAAATTAATAGATACGACATTTCAGCATCAAGTAGCTATATTAATGTCACATGAAAATATGGAAGCATTACGGATACAGCATCAATCGAGCGGCTTTGATTATTATGAAATGATAAAAGATTATCACCGTACATTGACCAAATTGGGAATTAGCTGTGATGTCATAGAAGTGGGATCTCAACTAGATCAATATAAACTAGTAATCGTACCTAGTTTATATGTCACACATGCCGAAACGGCTAATAAACTGGAACAGTTTGCGCAAGCTGGAGGTACAGTGTTACTAACATTCCGTTCCGGAGTGAAAATGAATAATAATCATCATATCGAAGCGATGCTGCCAGGATATTTGCAGAAATGCTCAGGTATTTATGTGGAAGAGTATGATGCGATTGGAGAAAGTACCCAAATTATTCGTGATGAAGATGGAGAGACCTATACTGGTTCTGTCTGGTGCGATATTGTCAGTTTACAAGGAGCAGAAGCTATTGCTTGGTACCAAGATGAATTTTACAGTGGCACACCAGCGGTAAGCTGCAATCAAGTAGGCAAAGGAAAAGTGTATTATGTAGCTACACATCCAGAGGAAGCTTATCTTCGTAAGTTAATAACCCGAATAGCTAACGAACAGCACATAAAATATGAGGCGAACTTACCAGCGGGAGTGCAAATAATAGAACGATTTAACGAAAACAATAAGTACCTCTTTATTATCAATCTAAGTAGAGTGGATGTTACATTACCACTTGATCGTACTGGTTATAGTCTGCTTAATGAAGAAACGATAGAGAAGAAGATCCAACTCGCGCCTTATGAATTGGATATTATAGAAATATCTTTAAGTTGTAGCTCATGCACTTAAAGTAAGGCTGGCGCTTGCGAAGTTACTTTTTTATTAAAAAGTTTGGATTATGCTTCCGATGTTAACTTTTTCGTTCTCAAGGAAGTAGAGTGTGTAGTAAACTCAAAAGTTTTTAGGAGGTGTGAATAATGAAATTTCAAAATCCGATTATTCCTGGCTTTTATCCTGATCCTAGCATCTGTCGTGCCGGTGAAGACTACTATATTGTAACTAGCTCTTTTGGATATTTTCCAGGAATTCCAATCTGGCATAGTAAAGATCTCGTGCATTGGAAGCAAATCGGTCATTGTCTAACAAGAGAAAGTCAGTTGCAGCTAGAAGGAACGAAAATTTCTGAAGGCGTTTGGGCACCAACGATTCGTTATCATGAAGGTCGCTTTTATATGGTTACAACGAATGAAAAGAAATGTGGTCATTTTTACGTATGGACAGATGATCCTGCTGGCGAATGGTCAGATCCAATTTATATAGATCAGTCGGGTATTGATCCATCACTCTTTTTCGATGATGGCAAAGTTTATTTTACAAGTACAGGTACAGAAGAAGGAATTGGTATTTATCAATGCGAAATTGATATTGAGACGGGTAAGAAATTAACGGATACTCACTTCATTTGGAAAGGTACTGGGGGGAAATTTACAGAAGCTCCTCATTTATATAAAATAAACAATTACTATTATTTGATGTGTGCTGAAGGCGGAACGGAGTACGGACATACAGAGGTAGTTGCTCGTAGTAAATCACCGTTTGGACCATTTGAGTCATGTCCGTATAATCCAATTCTAACTCATCGAAGTTCAGGCCGTAAAATTCAATCTACCGGTCATGCTGATCTGCTGCAAGCTGTAGATGGAAGCTGGTGGGCTGTATTTCTAGGAGTTCGTCCAGTTGCTTATCCGTATCGACACCATATTGGTAGAGAAACATTTCTAGCTCCTGTTCACTGGACAGCGGATGGTTGGCCGATTATAGGAGATCAAGGTACGGTTGAATTAGAGGAAGAAGCTCCAAACTTACCCTTTGTTGAGTGGGAGAATAGCTCTAATCGAGATGAATTTTCTAATGCGTATCTCAATGATTGCTGGACATTTATCCGTAGTGGAGTACACACAGCATGGTCGTTGTCAGAGAGAGAAAGCTTTCTATCGATTACCGGTTCTTCTGATCACTTGAATAGTAAAGGGTATCCTGCATTTATTGGACGCCGTCAACAGCACCATACATGCGAGGTTACAGTGAGCATGGAATATAATCCGCATAATGAAGATGAAGCGGGTTTAACTGTATTTATGGATGATCGACATCATTATGATCTAGCATTGACGAAGGTTAATGGTCAAATGCAATTTGTATTGCGCCGGCAAATTGGTAGTTTAATAGATGAAAAGTATTCCAAACCAATAGATTGTACTGAGGTTGAAATTAGGATAGAAGCTACACCGACAGACTATTTCTTCTATTATCGAGCAGGTAATGAGCAGTGGAACAAGATAGGCGAAGGGGAAACTCGTTTACTATCTACAGAAGTTGCTGGTGGATTTGCAGGAGTGTTTATCGGAATGTATAACTATTCACTAAATAAAACAAAAGCATATTTTGATTGGTATGAATATGATAGTAAGGAGTAGATCACATGATTGAAACAACAAAAGATGAGCAATATATTATTTTGAACAGTCCGACCGTTATGCCGAAGGCATCAGGCTTCTTATGGAATGACCATATGATGATGGATGTTAATTGCAGAGGTTATACCGTTGCACAATTTATGCAACCTGAACCAGCCAAATATTCATTTGCACCGAATTTAGAAATGAAAACATTTATGCAGCCTGAGCAGCCTTATTATGCTCATCATCCAGGACGCTTTGTCTATATCAAGGATGAGGAAAGCAAGGAGTTATATTCGGCTCCGTATGAACCTGTACGTGCTAAGCCAGACCAATATCAATTTATTGTTGGGAAACACGATATCGCGTGGAAGGTAGTATTTAACGATATCGAGCTAAATATGTCGCTTTCCTTATCACCTGATGAACCAATTGAAATGTGGAAAGTAACGGTTAAAAACAACTCGAATAGACCGCGTAAAATTAGTATTTATCCGTCGTTTACAATTGGATATATGTCATGGATGAATCAAGCAGGACAATATGAAGCTGATCTACAGGGAATCGTTTGTACAGCAATTACTCCGTATCAAAAGTACACGGATTATGAAAAAATTAAAAAGCTAAAAGATATGACTTTCCTATTAGCTGATAAAGCGCCGCTTAGCTGGGAAGCGAATTGGGAAGTGTTCGAAGGAGAGGGAGGCATCACGGCTCCATCAGCAATTGCGGATGAAACTTTAAGTAATAGTGATGCTCGCTATGAAACACCTGCTGCTGTTATGCAATATCGCTTAGTTCTAGAGGCAGGAGAAGAAGAACAACTTCGCTTCTTATTCGGACCTGCTCACAATAAACAAGACATTGCAGCGATAAGAGAAAAATATTTTGTACAAACGAATGCTGCGGGAGAAGACGGTTTTGCGGTAGCACAGCAAGTGTACAAGCAGTATATCGAGCGTGGTGCAGGTAATATAACGATTCAGACGCCAGATGCTTCCTTTGATCAATTCGTTAATCATTGGTTGCCAAGACAAATCTATTATCATGGTCAGACGAATCGTTTAACTACTGATCCGCAAACTCGAAACTATTTACAGGATAATATGGGAATGAGCTATATTGATCCATCAACCGCGCGTGAAGCTTTTCTTACTGCAATGAAGCAGCAAGCTGCGAGCGGCGCAATGCCAGATGGAATTGTTTTGCATAAGGATGCAGAGCTGAAATATATTAATCAAGTGCCGCATACAGATCACTGTATTTGGTTACCGCTTAGCTTAGTAACTTATTTGGATGAAACAAATGACTATTCTATATTAGAGGAACTTATTCCATTTAAGGATGATCCACAACCAGTTAGCGTGTTTGAACATATTGTGCGCGCGATGAATTGGCTGATCCAAACAAGGGATGAGCGCGGACTTAACTATATCGAGCAAGGCGATTGGTGCGATCCGATGAATATGGTTGGCTACAAAGGTAAAGGTGTTTCTGGGTGGCTAACAATTGCTTCCGCTTATGCGTTTAAAGTATGGGCAGATATTTGCGAAGATGCTGGACAACCAGAAGTTGCAGAGCAGTTCAGAGCAGAAGCAAAGCAAACGAATGAAATCGTGAATAAATATTTGTGGGATGGAAATTGGTACGCAAGAGGAATAACGGATGACAATGTGTTGTTCGGTATTCATACCGATGAGGAAGGTAAAATATTTATCAACCCTCAAGGCTGGTCACTAATGAGTGGAGCAGCAGATGAAGAAAAACAACCGAAAATTTTAAAAGCAGTAGAAGAGCTATTAGAAACGCCTTATGGTGTGGAAAAATTAGCACCTTCATTTACAAAAATGCGTGAAGATGTGGGACGTGTCACTCAAAAGCATCCAGGTAGTGCGGAAAATGGTGCGGTCTATAATCATGCGGCAGCTTTTTATATTTTTGCATTATATCAAGTGGATCAACAGGATAATGCGTATCGCTTATTAAGAAAAATGATTCCTGGTCCAGATCTAGCTGATATTATTCATCGTGGTCAAATACCAGCCTTTATTCCAAATTATTATCGTGGAGCTTATCGTCAAATCCCTCGTACTGCGGGAAGATCAAGTCACTTGTTCAATACAGGGACAGCAGCTTGGGTGTATCGCTGTATTATTGATGGATTATTTGGCGTTAAAGGAAGTAAAGATGGATTATTGATTGCTCCTCAGCTTCCGTCTGACTGGCAAACGGCATCGATTCAACGCCAATTTAGAGGTGCAGAGTTTGATATTGTAATTGAGCGCCATGCAGATGTACAAGAGATGGCTATTTATGTGGACGAACAGATCATTGAGGGCTATGTTATTAGAAATATCAAAGCTGGTGAAAAATATAATGTCCTTGTAAAGTTACCGCAAAAATAATAGATCAGTTTAAATAGCTAGCATAAGACTTCATTTATTTATAGCTATAACAACGTAGATAAAGGTGGAGAAACAATGAAGTTTACTGATGGAAATTGGATGATTCGTGATCAGTATGAGGTGATTAGTGCAGTAGAACCATACGATCACTTTGTAGAGAATAATGAGCTTACTGTACATGCATCTCCACGTCCGATACTCATTCGATCTAATATATTAAATACACCGTTGCTAACTGTGCAATTTCATTCGCCAAGACCTGGCATTATCGGTGTAAAGCTAGTTCATTTTGACGGAATAGAACCACGTGGTCCGCACTATGTGTTAACACCTGAAACTGGCGATTTTGTGAATATCGAAGAAACAGACAAGGAAATTACATTTACTAGTGGTTCGTTACGTGCTCATGTACTCAAAGGTGAAGAGTGGAATATTTCCTTCTATCGAGGAGCGAAGAGACTAACGGGTAGCCGCGTGAGATCAATGGCTTACATTAAAGAAGGTAATGCAAAGACTTATATGCGCGAAGAATTAGACTTAGGAGTAGGTGAGCTAGTTTACGGATTAGGTGAGCGTTTTACTTCTTTTGTGAAAAATGGTCAAGTGGTTGATATGTGGAACAAAGACGGTGGTACAAGCTCTGAGCAAGCATACAAAAATGTTCCGTTCTATATTAGTAATGAAGGCTATGGCGTTTTCGTTAACCATCCAGAACTCGTTTCTTTTGAAGTCGCTTCAGAAAAAGTGAAAAAAGTGCAGTTTGCTGTAGAAGGGGAGACGCTAGAATACTTTGTTATTGATGGTCCAGATATGAAGGATGTTCTAGTGAAATATACAGACTTAACTGGCAAACCAGCATTGCCTCCAGCGTGGTCTTTTGGCTTATGGCTAACAACCTCGTTTACAACTAGCTATGATGAAGAAACGGTTAATTCATTTATTGATGGAATGGCTGAAAGAAATTTGCCATTGAGTGTGTTTCACTTTGACTGCTTCTGGATGAGCGGTTTTCATTGGACAGATTTTACTTGGGACAAGCAAACGTTCCCTGATCCAGTAGGAATGCTGCAACGCCTGAAAGCAAAAGGGGTAAAAATTAGCGTATGGATTAATCCTTATATTGCTCAGCGCTCCAAGCTATTTGCTGAAGGTAAGAAAAATGGTTATTTGCTGAAAAAACCAGACGGTAATGTGTGGCAGACAGATATGTGGCAAGCAGGAATGGGAATTGTCGATTTTACAAATCCAGCCGCTTGTGAATGGTTTGCCCAATATTTACGTGATTTGATTGATCAAGGCGTAGACACTTTTAAAACGGATTTCGGTGAAAGAATCCCGACTGAGGTTGTGTACTACGATGGATCTGATCCACAAAAAATGCATAACTATTATGCGTACTTGTACAATAAAGTTGTTTTCGAAGTGTTGGAAGAAAAGCTAGGCAAAGGTCAAGCTGTAGTATTCGCTCGTTCTGCAACAGCAGGTGGCCAACAGTTCCCTGTTCATTGGGGTGGCGATTGTAACTCTGATTATGAATCGATGGCAGAAAGCTTGCGCGGTGGTTTGTCATTAGGATTATCTGGATTTGCCTACTGGAGCCATGATATCGGTGGTTTTGAAAATAAGCCGCAAGAGGATGTATTTAAACGTTGGTTGGCGTTTGGCTTACTTTCTAGTCATAGTCGTCTTCACGGTAGTAAATCGTACCGAGTGCCATGGGTATATGATGAGGAAGCAGTAGATGTTACACGTTATTTTACGAATTTGAAATGTCAACTAATGCCTTATCTATATCAAACTGCAACACAGGCGCATGGTCAAGGTATTCCAATGATGCGTGCGATGGTGCTAGAATTCCCTAATGATCCTGCAGTGGAATATATTGATCGCCAATATATGTTAGGAGACAATTTGCTAGTAGCTCCAGTCTTAAGTGCAGATAATGTTGTGAAATATTATTTGCCAGAAGGAAAGTGGACTCATTTGACTACTGGTGAAGTAGTAGAGGGCGGAAAATGGTTTAAAGGAGAGTATGATTTCTTCAGCTTACCTCTATTTGTCCGTCAAAATGCAATTGTTGTGCATGGAGCAAATGAAGCTCGTCCAGATTATGACTATGCTCAAGATGCAACAATAGCGATCTATCAATTAGAGGATGGAAAGCGCACGGCAGCAACCATTCATAATGTGAATGGAGAAGTAGAAGTGGAAGTGAAAGCAGTGAGAGAACAGGATAAAATCACGATAGAGGTTGCTGGCAGTGGTAAGCCGTTTTCTATTAAAGTTTATGATGATAAGCAAGTAACAGCAATCGATGGAGAAGCGGGAGTAATTGCTGATGGTGTCGTTAAAGTTCCAGCTGGCAAGGAACAAATAACGATTACGTTACACTTATAAAGTATTCCTTTTCAAGTAGATGGTACACCATAGAAGTAGTTAGATTAGATACCTCAGCTCGTTTGATTAGAGCTGAGGTGTTTTCTATATGTATACGTGAGCACACGCAGGTTTTTGATCGGGCATATTCGTCACCGACAAAGCTTCGTCAGCATAGTCTTCGTGATCACAAGCGAATGTTTTGAACAACCTCTATTAGAATCAAGAGCTACTACATGTGCTACAGATACTTACTAGATTCCCTTATACTTAACGGAGCAAGACGTTCTTGATACTTCTCAATGAACTCCCTAACCCATTGTGGGTTAGTTTTACTATAGTCACGTAAGCTCCAGCCGATTGCTTTATTAATGAAAAATTCAGTTTGACCAAGATTATTTGCAATAATTATTTCTAGTAAGTCGGTGTTGGTCTTTCCTTTCCGAGAAAGCTGGTGATCGATAGCAATTCTTCTGAGCCAAATGTTGTCGTCTGTACTCCATGTCATCATTAGCTGTTCTACCTCAGGGTCTGTAAGTGCAATATCTCCGATTAATCCGTCAATTCCATCGACAGTATCCCACCATGACTTTGATATTGCTAATTGCTTGAGATTAGGTATGTCTGAAGCGGTAAGATATTTCTTCATAAGCATTAAATAATCTAGTGCTACATATTGGTACTCTCTAAATGGAAGATTCCAACAATTATTAATAAAGTTCCAATCGATCTGTTTTTCTTTCTTAGCTAGTTGGAAGTACTCTTTATGTAATGCTTTTCGCAGTGGAGTTGGTATACCAAGAAAAGCGAATTGATCTCGCATATATGCACTCATTTTCACTGCTTGCTCAGCATTAGCACTATTTTCTATTTTCTTTAATAAATTTGTGAAATCCATCGTTAAGCTCTCCTTAAATATATGTGTTTTGAATAGTTTCGAATTGTTGCGATTACAAAGCTAAAACGGTTCACTTAGGATAAATTAAGTTATAATGAAAACGAGGTGAGCGTGATGGTAGGGACAATTGCATCGGATGAACAATGGCAAGCTATTATAACTAACGATTTATCTTATGACACACAGTTTTGGTACGGTGTACATTCCACTAAAATCGTGTGCAGACCTTCCTGTCGTTCAAGAAATCCCGGGCGTAATGGGATATCAATATATGATAGTATTCAATTGGCATTCACGCAAGGTTATCGACCTTGTAAGCGATGCAAGCCAGAGGCGATCTCTATTCCACAACAACAGTGGATTGAAAGTGTTCAATTATGGATCGATGAACATTTGCATGAACAATTAACACTTACTATGATCGCTAAGCATAATCATAGTAGCCCGTATCATTTACAACGTGTCTTCAAACAACAATTAGGCATTAGTCCTAATCGCTACATTCAACAACAAAGAATGAAAGAGGCGGCCCAACTATTAGTTACAACCAAGCTGTCAGTAGCTACAATAGGCGAATGTATTGGTATGAACAATGCTACTTATTTCAATACATTATTCACTAAAATTATGGGGTTAAGCCCATTACAATATCGTAAAAGTAAGTGTGGAAATATACAAAATGATGAAGGGGATTATGATGACTGAACAAATTTATTGGTCAAAAATACATCAAAACGACAACAATTATATTATCGCAGCAACAAAGCAAGGACTTAGTTATATTGGCTCACCTAATGGAGAATGGGATGATTTGATTGATTGGAGTAATAAATATGGAAAGCAATATGAACTTATTGAGAGTGATGTGTTATTAGCTCCTTATATAGCGCAGTTACAAAGTTATTGGAAAGGTGAAATTAGACAATTTTCGCTATCACTTGATATGAGGGGAACAGGTTTTCAGCAACTAGTATGGAATGAACTACAACGTATTCCGTACGGTGAGACGGTTACTTATCAGCATATTGCCAATCAATTGGGTAAACCAACAGCAGCAAGAGCTGTAGGTACAGCGATTGGAAAAAATCCAGTGCTAATTGCAGTGCCTTGTCATCGCGTGATCGGTTCAAATGGAAAATTAACAGGTTTCCGTGGAGGACTCAAGATGAAGCAGGAGCTATTAGAGTTGGAGCGGGCTTATAAAAGTTGCGAAGACATGAAAAAGGGCTAATCCGAAACGGATTAGCCCTTTATTTATGTGATTAACTATTATTTCAATTTGAAGGCTACATCAATCTCGTCGATACGAGCTGGTTCCATATTAATAATTGTACCTAATGCTTTAGCTGCGATAACAGCCATTGCGCTATATTCTGCTACTTCTAGTCGGTCAAATGCACTTAACAAACTGGATCCCGTTACGACTGCGCAACAGTTTTGACCGATAACGATCGGTGTCTGCGGTGTGAATAGTTTAGCTGTATCATCCTCACGAGTGTATAAATCATCGTGGGGAACTTTCGGGATATCACGTAGTAAAATATAGCTTTCAGGAATCATACGTGAATCGAATATTTCATCTGTTATGGCAAACGCCATAATATTCGGCGGATGTGCCAAAATGATAGATTTGACATGAGGCTGTGCATCATAAATCGCTTGTTGTAGTTTAATAGAACGGCTTGGCTTTTTACCAGCCTCGCGCTTACCATCTTTAATACGAACAAGATCAGCAGGTTCAAGATATTTGCGATCCATATTGAATGGTGTCGTAATGATTGAACCATCAGATAGACGTTGTGAGAACGTGCCTTGCGTACTAGTGAAGAGTTGTTGCTCGTATGAACGATGAACTAGTTTACACATTTCACGACGAGCTTCACGTTCCTCGCTAGTAATCATTGTTGGTGTAAATTCCTCAAGTTCTGACTCATGAGCGACAATGTCGACTGTTGAGACAAGCTCAGAAGGTGTACCAATACGACGCGCATTAATTTCTAATCTCGCGCAATACTCTAATGTTTCAAAACGTTGGAAAGCTTGGAATAGATCATCTCCAGCAACGACAACCCCATGGTTTTCAAGCATTACAGTATTAATACCACTTGCAAATACATCGGCTATTTTGTTGCCGAGATCCATACTTCCCGGTAGTCCGTATTCAGCCATTCCAACCGTTCCACATACACGATAGTCATGAGGAAGTAATGCTACATTCGGTATTTGGCGAACGATACTAAAGGCAATTAATGCAGGTGGATGAGCATGAACAACTGCTTTTAGATCAGGGCGTTTCGTGTAAATTAATTTATGAAATGGATATTCACTAGACGGACGATGCTTACCGACAATCGTACCATCAGCTTTCACACAAACGATATCCTGTCTTGTTAATTCTCCTTTATCAATACTAGCTGGTGTAATCCACATATCACCATTTTCATCGACAACAGATAGATTTCCTCCTGAGGTTGTTGTCATTCCGTAACCATAAATACGTTCCATCATCAATACGATCTGATCGGATGGGTGAAGAAAATTAATATTCATACAATGTGCTCCTTCTCAATTATGTTAGTTATATTTTGTTCTTAGATGTTGTATTGAAATAAGTACGTTTCATTGTACTGAAATTAACTTTGTTAAGCTGTAACAAATATCCTATAAGTGCAAGTTCGCTTCATATTCGATGCTGAGAAACCTACGTTACCGTAATCATCATGGTAATGTTCCGCACGAAGCTTCTAATAAAGGTTCAAAAAGCGGGCTTTATAAGGTTTTCATTACTTTATTTGCAGCTTCAATCGTAAAATCAATATCTGCTTCTGTATGAGCAATCGTCATAAACCATGCTTCATATTTTGATGGAGCAAGATTAATACCTTCTTCAAGCATCCCTTTGAAGAAACGACCGAACACTTCACCATCTGTATCTAAAGCTTGATCATAATTAGTAACTTCATGATTACAGAAGTGGGTAGATAGTGAACCAACGATTTGGTTAACAGTTAAAGGAATTCCGTTTGCTTGAGCAGCATCAAGTAATCCATTCTTTAATCTACGAGCTAGTGCATCCATACGATCATAGATTCCTGCTTCTTGTAAAACTTCAAGACATGCGATACCAGAAGATATCGAAGCAGGATTTCCTGCCATGGTACCCGCTTGATAAGCAGGGCCGAGTGGGGCAACTTTCTCCATAATTTCACGACGACCACCGTATGCACCGATAGGTAGACCACCACCTATAATTTTACCTAATGCGGTAAGGTCAGGTTCAATCGCTTGATGATCTGGGAAAGCGGCGTAAGTCTGCGTAGAGCCATAGTGGAAGCGGAAAGCACTAATTACTTCATCATAGATTACAAGAGCTCCAGCATCTCTAGATAGCTTACAAACGGCCTCAAGGTAACCTGCTTTAGGCATAACCATACCGAAGTTACCAACAATGGGCTCAATCATAACGGCTGCAGTTTCAGGACCCCAACGATTAAGTGCTTCTTGAAGCGCTTCTACGTCATTGTAGGGAACTGTAATGACCTCTTGAGCGATACTTATAGGAATACCAGCACTATCTGGTATTCCTAAAGTAGACGGGCCAGAGCCAGCTGCTACTAATACTAGATCAGAATGTCCGTGGTAGCAACCTGCGAATTTAATAATTTTATTGCGATTTGTGTATGCACGAGCAACACGGATGGTTGACATTACAGCTTCAGTACCTGAGTTCACGAAACGAACTTTGTCCATTGATGGAATAGCTTCTTTAAGCATTTTCGCTAACGTAATTTCTAATTCTGTTGGTGTGCCGTACAATGTACCGTTTTGAGCTGCTGTAACAATAGCCTCAGTAATATGAGGATGCGCATGTCCTGTAATAATAGGTCCATATGCAGCTAAGTAGTCTAAGTATTTATTATTATCAACATCCCAGAAATAAGCACCTTCGGCTTTTTTCATAAATACAGGAGCGCCGCCTCCTACTGCTTTATAAGAGCGGGAAGGGGAATTTACTCCACCAACGATATGTTGCAGTGCTTGTTCATAAAGCGCTTCTGAAGTTTTTCTTTGTCGCGACATATAAGTAATCCTCCAATTTTTCATAGCGTCTCGATGTACTTCTAAGTAATGAAAAATACATCGGAAGCATGATCTCCAATTTTTCATAGCGTCTCGATGTACTTCTAAGTAATGAAAAATACATCGGAAGCATGATCTCCAATTTTTCATAACGTCTCGATGTACTTCTATGTAATGAAAAATACATCGAAAGCATAATCTTCACTTTTTTATTACTTCTCAATTTACTGCTCAGCAGTGGGAAATTCATTGTGGTTTACAATCTATGTTCTATAGTATAAATGTTATCTACATAACAATACATGGGAGCGCAAATTGCGTTCCCATGTATTGTACGTGCTATATGAGTGATTTACTCTCACCTTAATGATCATCCCAGTAAAGAATTAAATTATTCTGCACTAGTTGAAGAATTAGTTGCTTCTGTACCGCCAGTTGGATTAATTGTTGCGTCTGGCTTAGGAGTAACAACTTCTTGTACATAATTTTGAATATCTTCTTTACTCGTGTAAGTTAGTATCGAAGCGCCACCTTTATTTTCTTCGCGTAAATAATCAAATGGAGGGATTTGAGCGCTATCTCCCATTTTAATGCCTATACCTGTTTGACCGAGTTTTAACATATGAGTAATACTCATATTGGTTTCAACATATGGGGAGACACTTTCTAAAATTTTCTTCATATTGATTATGTTCCAAGTAGATAGTGTTTCTTTGGCAACTGTTGTTATAAAAGCACGTTGACGTTCTGTACGTGTATAATCACTCATCGCATCATGTCGGAAGCGAACATATTGTAATGCTTTGTCACCATCCAATAATTGGTAACCTGCTTTAAGGTTAATGTCATAGCGATTTTTATCAGCATTATCGGTATATTTCATATCTTTTTCAACTGTATAATTCACACCGCCGATAGCATCTACTAAAGCTTTGAATCCTTCAAAATCTGTGTACACAAAATATTGTATTTCCAGACCAAGTAGATCACCAATTGTCTGCATCGCAAGTGGTGCACCACCTAGTGTAATGGCTGTGTTAATACGCCCTTTACCATAACCCTCAATATCTGTATACGTATCACGCAGAATACTGAATAGATTAGCTTGTTTCGTTACAGGATCTATGGACGCTACCATCATCGAGTCTGAACGAGCATGTTCAGCGCCTTCAGCTTCACGCGCATCTCCGCCGAGCAATAAAATATTAACGCGTTCTTTACCTTCCCAAGTAGGAATATCGACGACAATATCAGGATTTTCTTTATTAATAATAGAGTCTCCTGGATTTTTTTTGAAACTTCCAATTTCACCTAATACTCCAGCACCCCAAACTACTGCTGCTCCAATAATTAGCACTAGAATAATGATGACCGATGTTAATAACCATTTTGACTTTTTCTGTTTTGGCTTTGACCTTGTACGCATCGCGTGTTTGGTCTCCTTTCAGTTAGAACGTAATGTAGTGTTCATGCATCAAATAGAACTTCGTGTTATGCTAAGTACATATGTTTTTATACGCGTAAATACATAATGTTCATGCAATAATACATTTACGAGCTGTCAGAAGTTTTGTATGATTACATATCATCAAATTATAAAGCTTGTATACAAGTTGTTGCAAGTTTTTCGTAAAATCGCCCCTATTTCCCAGGAAATGACGATAAGAGAGGAGTCATCAGTGTCATATGCTAGCGATAGATGTTAAAGATTTACGTAAACAATTTAAAGTGCAAAAAAACCGTGAGGGACTATCTGGAGCAATGAAAGATTTGTTCAAGCGTCAATATCAAGAGGTAACCGCGGTCAAAGACATTACATTCCAAATACCACAAGGTGAAATCTGTGGTTATATCGGAGAGAACGGCGCAGGTAAATCGACAACCATCAAAATGTTAACAGGTATTCTTGTACCTACCTCTGGTGATTTGCTTGTAAATGGCTACGTTCCACATCGTGACCGTGAAAAATTTGTGAATGGAATCGGAGTAGTATTCGGTCAACGATCTCAATTATGGTGGGATATCGGTGTAATTGAATCATTTCAACTACTAAGGAAAGTATATGGTGTACCTCAAGCAGATTTCAATAAACGATTGAACAATCTTGTTGAAAGACTTCAGCTCGGTGATCTATTAAACCGACCTGTACGCAAGCTCAGTCTAGGTCAACGTATGCGTTGCGAGATCGTAGCATCTTTACTTCATAATCCTTCAATCGTATTTCTAGACGAGCCTACGATTGGGTTAGATATCGTTGTAAAAACTGAAATTCGTGATTTCCTATTAGAGATGAATCGCGAAGAAGGTACAACAATCTTACTTACAACACATGATCTTCAAGATATTGAAGCATTATGTTCCAGAGTTATTATGCTTGATGATGGAGCTATTATTTATGATGGTGGCCTTGAGCAATTGAAGACAACATGGAGTAAAGGTAGAGAAATTCAATTCCAATTCGCTGAAACGATGAGTATTTCTCAGTTAAAGGATTTGACGAAAAGTATTGCAGTATCGTGGACTAGAGAGAATGAGTATTCTGCCAAATTATTTGTGCCTAATGAAGTAAGTTTCTCTGATGCCATGGGACTTGTAGTTGGTGGAGCAAATATTCGTGATATTAAAATTTTCGAGACAAATACTGATGATATTGTAAGAGGTATCTATCAGACAGGTTCAGCCGAAGTTTCAACGAAGGAGCAAGTTTTGTCATGACGAGAGTGTATATCGACTTTATTCGAATGCGTTTCTTGATGATGCTCGCATATCGAGTAAATTATTATAGTGGTATCGTAATATATGCGATTAATATCGGTGCTTATTATTTCTTGTGGAAAGCAATCTACGGCGCACAAGAAACATTAGCTGGATTCTCGCTTGAGCAGATGACAACTTACCTAGCTATCTCTTGGATGGCTAGAGCCTTTTACTTTAATAATCTTGACCGAGATATTGCTAATGAAATTCGTGATGGTAGTGTGGCAATACAGATGATACGTCCTTACAACTATCTTATCGTAAAGTTAATGCAAGGGTTCGGTGAAGGGTTATTCCGGTTCATGTTGTTTATGATTCCTGGACTAGCTATCGTCTGTCTTATATTCCCTGTGAAATTACCTACTGATCTGACGGTTTGGGCAACTTATCTGGGAATGCTTGTTTTTAGTTTCCTAATTAATTCACAACTTAACATTATGACTGGGCTGTTCGCATTTTTTGTGGAGAATAACGAAGGGTTAATGCGAATGAAACGAGTGATGGTTGATTTGTTCTCAGGCGTAATTATTCCAATCGCCTTTTTCCCAGGTTGGTTAGGCAGTATTATGACGTGGTTACCATTCCAAGCAATTACGTATTTACCAAGTGCTATATTTACCGGTCGAACACCGCTATCAGAAGCTGGTCATGTCTTTCTAATTCAATTCGCATGGCTTACTGTACTTATGATACCAATCGTGATCATGTGGCGTGCTGCAAGGCAACGGCTATTCGTGCAAGGGGGTTAGAACATGTTGCGCTACATGTCATTAATGCTAGAATATTTGAAAAACTATATTAAAACACGTCTAACTTATCGTGCAGATTTTTGGGTTGAAGTATTTTCGGATTTGCTAGGACAAGGGATGAATCTTGTATTTATACTTGTCGTATTTCAACATACGCCATTACTTGGTGGTTGGAGTCAGTCGGAAGTTATTTTTGTCTACGGATTCTTTATGGTACCGTTCGGGATTTTCAGTTCTTTCTTCAGTATTTGGAATTTCAGTGAGCGCTATATTGTAAAAGGTGAGTTTGATCGTGTGTTGACAAGGCCAGCTCATAGTTTATTCCAAGTGCTACTTGAAAACATTGATCCTCCTGCTCTAGTAGGTTCATTCGTAGGTGCGATTATTATGGCAGTATGCTGGAATGATCTTGGACTTGTGATGCATTGGACGGATCTATTTGTACTCATTATATTTGTGCTAGGTGCAGTATTTATCTATGGCGGTATATATACAGGTTTAAGTGCGATATCTTTCTTTTCAGATTCGCCAACAGGTATCGTTCCGTTAATGTACAATATCCAAAATTACGGGCGTTACCCCGTTAATATTTATAATAAAATGATTCGTTTTGTATTGACTTGGATGCTTCCATTCGCTTTCGTTGGTGTTATTCCAGCATCATATTTCTTAGCGCCGAAAGACGATAACATCGCACAATTAGCAATGCTAACTCCAGTTATGGGTGCGATCGTATTTGGGATAGGGTTAACTGTATGGAATATTGGTGTTAAGCGATATAGAGGTGCTGGATCGTAGTGGGGCAAACGCTACGAGAACGAATCACTGTTCCGATTGAAGTTTTCCTCGGATTTATTGAAATAGTCATCGCTGTATAAATCCGAGGACAAAAACGACCGCTATCGCTTCTCCACTAGTGATTAGTTCTCTTTCGCTATTGGGAGGGGAAATGATAATAGTGCATTGAAGAAAGTTCAAAGATTTACTTGTCAGTACCAAGAAGATGACATGAAGCTAGGTTTTCGAGAAGCGGAGTGTACATTAGTTAGTACACGAGCATCACAGTGAGCCGATAAATGTCATACTCGAAGCCGATTAAGCTAAAGCGTAATACTGCTTGATTATAGGTGATCTTATTGAGTATCCTAATTTTAATGAAAGCTCAAAAAGATCACATATCAGCACCAAGAAGATGGTATGAAGCTAGAGAAGTGAAGAGCAGAATGTACGTACTGAGTACATGAGCACTGGAACGAACGATGAATGCCATATTCGCCGTCGAATAAAGTACGTAGCAATACAACGTGATCATAGGTGATCTTTTTGAACATCCTCTAAAGGAGAGGTGATTATGAGTATATTAGTAGGTTCCATAGCTCCCCCCTTCACACTACCAGCATCTGATGGTACTCAGTGGTCATTAGAAGCGTGTCGTGGTCAGAAGGTAGTTATATTCTTCTATCCGAAGAATATGACCCCAGCATGTACGCAAGAGGCTTGTGATCTGCGTGACCGATATGCCGAGCTGCGTGAACACAATACTGTAGTGGTTGGAATAAGTATGGATACGGTTAAGTCCCATCAGAATTTTACAAGCAAGAAAGAATTGCCATATCTATTATTATCAGATGAAGATCATAAAATATGTGAGCGATATGATGTATGGCAACTTAAGAAACTATATGGTAGAGAGTATATGGGAATTGTCCGTACAACTAT
Organism: Candidatus Pristimantibacillus lignocellulolyticus; assembly: GCA_023639215.1. Classification (NCBI taxonomy): domain Bacteria; kingdom Bacillati; phylum Bacillota; class Bacilli; order Caryophanales; family Paenibacillaceae; genus Pristimantibacillus (SeqCode); species Pristimantibacillus lignocellulolyticus (SeqCode). The sequence goes on along the minus strand of CP097899.1, from coordinate 607,528 downwards.
ATTGATTGATGAACAAGGAATGATCTCACATATATGGCCAAAAGTTAAAGTTAAAGGTCATGCTGATGCTGTTCTTGAAGCAGTTCGTAGTAGCTGAATATACTTAATGACATTAAGCGTTACTGCTGTCAGGTCAACACATGACCAGACAGCAGTAACGCTTTTTCTATTTTGTGCAACAAAAGGTAATTAACATCTAGCTGGATAATGTCCAGCTGATTAAAGGGACCAGTGTCTTTGTCGCAGCCCCCGATTAACAAGCAACTTACACGTTTACAACAATTAAGGTCATGAGTAGCTTAGTCTATTCATATAATGAATCGTATTGCTTTCATATTGCACTAGAAATGAGGCGAAATATGAAACAGCGATTACTGTTATTGTTGGGACTGCTTCTATTATCGCTTACTGTACTTGCATGCTGTAGCAATCAGGCAGAGCGACAGAATGATCTTTTAACTACAGAGAAGAGAAGCTTTTGTAAGATTTATATGTATCAGCAGATTAGCAGTTTAGAATATGATAGTTTTAAAAGCAAAGTGATCGGCACTGTTGAGTTCGAATGGGCAAAAGATGCGCAGCAAAATTGTGCATTTCAAGTTTTTCTACATAATCAATGTGTGCAAGCAACTGCACCAAAACCATCAACAACTCCAATACCAGAGCCTACGATTGACGTGAATGTAGAACAGTATGCTGGAGTAGCTTATCTTACATTTGATGATGGTCCAGGTAAATTAACGGGTGAAGTATTAGATATTTTAGCTGAGAATGACATTACTGCTACTTTTTTTGTGCTTGGTCAACAAGTGGAACAATACCCTGAACTATTAGAGCGAATTGCCTTTGAAGGACATAGCATCGGTAATCATTCTTATAATCATGTGTACGATGAACTATATAATGACTTTAATAATTTTTCAGAGCAAGTATTACTAACCTCGCAAGCAATATATGATGTTACAGGTGTTAAGTCACCATTACTTCGTGCACCAGGAGGAACATACAACAATGTTGATACAAGTTACTTTGACGCGATGAATGAAGCGGGCTATATTATGTTCGATTGGAACGTCGATAGTGGTGATTCTGCTGGTCGTAATGTTACGAAAGAAACGATAATTAATAACATTCAGGGCTCCGACTTAAAGGAGCGAGTCATCGTGTTAATGCATGATAGTAATTCACATAAAACGACGATAGAAGCATTACCAGAAATTATTGCCTACTATCGTGAACAAAATTATCGCTTTGACGTTATTACTGAGACAACGCAGCCAATGCTTTCACGAATTACAGATCACATTCGTTGGGATCGTGACCCAGCTACAGCGGAACAAAAGGCCTCATTTATTGAACAGGTTAATGAGTGGATGAGTCAGTAAATCTAGTAGAAAAGATAGTATCCTTCAACCTTCAAAATATGATGATCTAAAGAGTAATTCCTAACGGTATTACTCTTTTTGCTATGCGCATTTATAGATGATTAAAAGATTAAGAGAGTGGCGATAATAGTTACTAGTCTTAGAGCTAGTTCTATTTGATTTCTGAGAGATCATGTTCAAGCATGTAGAAAATTAATTGGAGGTTTTAATTAATGGTATCTTCATCATTTCCTCAATCAAGAACAGAGCAACATAGCGTAGATATGGGTATGAATTTGTCTAGTTTTCAATGGGCAGTTAAACCCCAACAATTATTACAACGGATGCAAGTAAAGTTAGAAGATATATTGTTAGGCAAGCAAGCGGAAGTTAAGCAAGTACTCGTATGTATGCTAGCTGGAGGGCATTTACTGCTTGAGGATGTGCCTGGTGTAGGTAAGACGATGCTGGCAACTTCAATTGCTAGATTGTTAGGTGGTCAATTTCATCGTATTCAGTTTACTTCCGATCTTCTTCCAGCGGATATCGTAGGAGGTATGGTTCTAGATCGACAAGATCGAGGCCTAGTATTTCGGCCTGGTCCGATTATGGCTAATGTCGTATTAGGAGATGAACTTAATCGGTCTTCACCTCGGACACAGTCAGCATTACTTGAGGCATTGGAGGATCGCAGTGTAAGTATTGAAGGACATAGTTACGCGTTGCCACAGCCTTTCGTGTTTATCGCCACACAGAATCCACTCCAATATGAAGGTACACATGGATTACCAGAAGCACAACGGGATCGTTTTATGATGCAATTATCACTTGGGTATCCGAGCAAGCAGGATGAGATGAGTTTGTTAGTTCAATATGCTGAAGGTACAAGGTATCAGACCAACAAACTTAGACCTGTAATGTCAGATGTAGAATGGATGCAAATGCAAAAGGAAATTCAATATATTTATGTTCATCCATCGCTAATTGAGTATATGGCAGACGTTGCCCATGCAACCCGAACAAATGTCGACTGTAAGCTTGGACTAAGCCCAAGAGCATTAAGGGACTGGTTACGAGCTGGACAAGCATTTGCTTATTTTGAAGGTCGTAGTTTTATACTGCCTGATGATTTACTAGCACAAGCAGTTGCAACATTATCACATCGTATTGAATTACAAGGTAGAGCTAATAACAGCTATAGCAAGGAACAATTCATAAGTAAACTATTGTTAGATATTCCGTTATCTAAAATGGACAATGTGGGAAAAGGGAGGGGGCAAAGATGAAAGGAAATCATCAACCCTCTCAGCTTCAAGATAAACATTCAAACACTAATATTAATGCTTCAGCCCCAATTGAGATTCGGCTCAAGTCTCAATTTAAGACGAGGTATGGGGCATGGTGCGGTATTTTTATTTTGTTTGTTGCCGCACTGGCAGCAGTAATATGGCGTAATGGAGCAGTTGAATGGTTGTTATTGACCGTAACTAGTGTAGTTATTATATATAGCGGGATTACGCCGAAAATTGCTGCATCCAAGCTATCGTATAACCGTATCATTTCTGAACAATATAGTCATGATGGCAATTTACAGATTGAAACGAGATTACATAGAGTTTTTCGTATTCCTGGGATATGGTATGTCATCCATGAACGTTATCACAATCAAAGTCAATTAAATAATCAATGGCTACAATATCGAGCTAACTTCGCTCCATTATTCCATGATGAAATGATCTTGAACTATCGTCTACAGCAAGTCACAAGGGGGAATTATGAGGCATTAACAACGGAAATTATTGTTGGAGATTGGTTAGGTTTAACTTCTATTACGGTGAAAAAAACTCTACAACAGCAATTTACTGTATTACCACCAATTATTAAGCCTCAATTAGATAGTTTTGTAATGAACAATAGTAGCAATCGTTGGATCGGAGATTGGAATGTTGAAAGTGAAGAGAACTCTAACCCGCTGAACATGTCTGAGCAGTCAGAGTCTGAATTACAATCTATAACAGTTCAAGATCAAGGAACTTATTATACTTCACAGCAACATAATGTCACTAGCGGAACCGGTAATGGTACAAGACCTTATATTGATGGAGATAGTTATCGTCGAATAGATATTCGTGCTGCAGCAAGAGGTCGTGGATGGCATACGAAATTGCAAGATGCGGAGCTACAGACACCGAAGCATTGCATAATATTAGATCAATATGCACTACCCTACCAGGATGATTTACGCAATCAAATATTTGAATCCATGGTGCAATGGTCATTAGTTGATGTCCATGAATACGGACAGGAGCAGCCTGTATTTGTCATTACAGATGATTGGAGCTTTGAGTACGTAACATCACAACATAGCTATGAATTGCGATGTTTATTTGCACTTGCGAAAGCAGATGTACAACAGCATATTGGAGACCGATTACCGCAGCTTGCAGTCCTTATACCTCTGAAGAGTCATATTACACTGTATTCAGGAGACTGGCGTGAAACAGAAAGTTGGTATGCATTAGCGGATATAGCTAGAAGCAAAGGTTGTACGTTAGAGATTCATTTTGCAACGAATAATAGAGTAATGACCTATGCTATGAGAGAACAACAGCGATCATTAGAGCAAGCTGGTGTCAAATTAGTATGGCGTTACAGTCAACCAGTACATATTCCAATTAGTCATGTCGTAGAAGGAAGTGAACGTTATGCATCAAGCTAGAGGAGAAGCGGAAACATATTTCTTATATCGCTTATTCACTTCAATATTATTATTCGGTTTATTAGTGGAATGGTTAATCCCATGGCTACATGCTGGTGAGTGGACGGAATTGTTACAGCCACAGGCTTTGGTGGTGGTAATAGGTACGATGCTCATAGTTGGTTTATTTCGACCTCGAATAGTAATTCATGTTACCGTTGCAATATTAAGCTGTATCATTGCTTTGATGTTGTTGTTTAAAGGCGATCAGCAAACGAGCTGGAATTGGCTCATACATTTAATACCAGAGCTTGGAAAAGACATTTCACAAATGTTTAGTTATGGTATTTTCTATATGTCCGATGAAATTCGAATATTGTTATTGTTTGCAGGTTGGATATTGTTAGCCCCTGCATTACAATCACTTATTTGGTATCATCAAATTGCTTTTTCATTGCTAGCGACGACGGTAATCTACTTATTAATACTTTATACATCACTAGGTATTGATCTGTTCTATGCACTGCTAAGGGTACTAGCGGAAGGTATATTGTTAATGGCATTAACGACAATACCAAAGCTAAGAAGGAAATTGACCATTAATCATGCGTGGCATGGAATGGCTATGCATCAGTGGATTGGTGTAATTATGCTTACCGTGATAATGATTGGTGGAAGTTTTTTATGGAGTCAATCCAAGGAACGAGACTTGGGACCTGTCGCATGGGCAAATGTCTTTTCGGAGTCGTTAGTACAAGATATGTCTGCATTAAGTAGTGAGATATCAGGGGTTCCTTTGAAAGAAACCGATAGTGCTGCTTACAGCTCTAAAAGTATGGGAGTATCTGGTTACAGCTTTAACGATGATATGTTAGGACAAACCTTAAAGTCATCCAAAGAGATCGTATTACATGGATGGTCTCCCGTTGAGAGCTATTGGAGAGCCGAATCTAAGACGGAGTATGATGGACATGGCTGGGTGGATCAATCACAAGTATTAACACTGAAAAGTATACCTTCGAAAAGTGATGCAGCACTTCAAAGTTGGCAGAATAGACAAGGTTGGGTAGGCTCAACAATTAGGCAAGATATAGAGTACGTTAAACCGTTAGTTGGTATGCCGATTATGCAGTCAGGTATTAATGGTGTAGTTATTAATCTAAATGCCGTTAATCCGGATAGAGATCTGCAAAATTATATTGTAGGAGTCGAGACTAGTTCGATCTATGCACCAACAACTGAATCGAAGATAAAAAGCTATAGCATTATAACAGAGGTGCCGATTACTGATGAGTCTGAATTACGATCTATCGAACCAGTAGAATCAGAAACTGCGGAGAAGTTATGGCAAGCAGATACGCTTGATCGATATTTGCAATTACCGGAGACTCTTCCTACGCGTGTAGCAGCGCTAGCCGCTGAAGTTTCTGGTGGAGGGTTAACGAGTCGCTATGACCAAGTGAAAGCTATCGAGCAGTATTTGAAGAACAATTATAAGTACACGTTAAACAGTACTATACCTGGAGAGAGCGACGATTTTGTTGATCATTTTCTATTTGAACAGCAAGAAGGTTATTGCGTTCATTTCTCTACTGCTATGGTTATTATGCTTAGATCTCAAGATATTCCTGCAAGATGGGTAAAAGGATATGGAATGGGGGAGGCAATCGATGAACGAACTTCGGAAGCGGGAGTCGTTGAGACGTTGTATGAGGTTAGAGAAAGTGATGCTCATGCTTGGGTTGAAGTCTATTTCCCAACGATTGGTTGGGTTCCGTTCGATCCAACACCTGCTGCTGATTCGGATGAACATGTAACTTCATTATCCCGAATTAGTCAGCTATGGGATGAGACACTAACTAATTCCATCGTTTTCCTTAAATCAATGAATAGTACGGGGATGTTAATTGGTTTAGTAGGTAGCTTGATCGTTATCGTTACATTTGTGATGCTGTGGATGAATCGCAATAGAATCAAACTAAATACTATTCTGCGTCAATATGCGAAAGCGTATGATTTATTGAAGTCTAGTAGTCAATTAGTAATGCAATCACATTCGCATGAAGGTGAACTGCCATCAAGAAATGGTGCAAAGCTGAATGAACTACAAAGGGCTAGAGAGAATCAACAGATGAGCATTGCTAATGTGCATCGTAATTTGTTTCAAGCGGCCAATTATGTAATCGGCAAATTAGAATTACGAATAGGGTTGCGAGATGGTCATCTATTACAAGTAAATACTTGGCGCACTCGAATTGGTGCATTCCTTACATCATCAGATTCGAAGTTTGATCAATCACTAGTTTTGTTGTTGCAATGGCTTGAGCAAGGTAACTACAATAACCCGTCTCAACAAACATTACCTGAACCGAAGGAATTACGACAGGTTTTACTAACTTTGCTGCCAAACCATCGGTTGAAATCTCGGAATGCTAGACGTCATCTGTTGAATCGTAATCATATCGATCGATCAACGACTCCATGAGGATCTGCGTTTATTACAGATAAAAGTTAATTATTGTAAATAAAATCAGAAACAATTGGTAAATAGAGAAAACCTTGCAATATTTCGTGAACTTATCGCGAAATAAGTAAGGTTTTTTACGTAGAAGTGGGTAGCCACCTTGACTATGCGGAAGTGGTATAGCTATAATTATCACATTAATATTGGGAGGCTCGGTCATGACTAAACAGAACGAAATCATCGTTGTTCTCGACTTCGGTGGACAATACAATCAATTAATTGCAAGACGTATTCGTGATTTAGGCGTTTACAGTGAATTACTACCTTATAATACTTCTGCGGAACGTATTCGTGAAATTAATCCAAAAGGTATCGTATTCTCTGGTGGTCCGGCAAGTGTTTACGAAGAAAATTCACCACTAGTTGATCCAGCGGTATACGATTTGAATATTCCTATTTTCGGTATTTGCTACGGTATGCAAATGATTTCTCATCAATTGAACGGTAAAGTTGAACGTGCTGGCAAACGTGAATATGGTAAAGCAGACGTACAATTTATCGAAGGTAGCACAATTGCTGCTGGACTTGAGAGCAATCAAACGGTATGGATGAGTCACAGTGACCTAGTTATTGAACCTCCAACAGGCTTTAAAGTTGATGCGAGTACGGAACATGCACCAATCGCTGCAATGAGCAATGATGATCGTAAAATTTTTGCGGTTCAATTCCACCCAGAAGTTCGTCATTCGATTCAAGGTAATGAAATGATTCATAACTTCTTGTACAACGTATGTAAAGTTGAGGGTAACTGGACGATGGAATCATTCATCGAAGATACTATTGCTGACATTCGTAAGCAAGTGGGTAAAGAGAAAGTACTATGCGCACTTTCTGGCGGTGTAGATTCATCTGTTGTAGCTATTCTATTGCACAAAGCAATTGGTGATCAATTGACTTGTATGTTTATCGATCATGGTCTACTTCGTAAAGATGAAGCTGAAGGCGTAATGGAAACATTCGTTGGCAAATTCGACATGAAAGTTCTTAAAATCGATGCTCAAGAACGCTTCCTAGGTAAGTTAAAAGGCGTAGACGATCCCGAACAAAAACGTAAAATCATCGGTAATGAATTTATCTATGTATTCCAAGAAGAATCAGATAAATTCGATGATTTCAAATATCTTGCACAAGGTACGCTTTACACAGATATCGTAGAAAGTGGTACTGCAACTGCACAAACTATTAAATCTCACCATAACGTTGGTGGACTTCCTGAAGACATTAAATTCGAATTAGTTGAGCCGCTTAAAGCGTTGTTCAAAGACGAAGTTCGTAAAGTTGGGGAAGAATGTGGTCTTCCAAGTGAAATCGTATGGCGTCAACCATTCCCAGGTCCAGGTCTAGCGATTCGTGTACTTGGCGAAGTAACAGAGGACAAGCTGAAAATCGTTCGTGACTCCGATGCTATTCTTCGTGAAGAAATCATCAAAGCTGGTCTTGATCGTGAAATTTGGCAATACTTTACTGCACTACCTAACATGAAATCTGTAGGCGTTATGGGCGATGCTCGTACGTACTCTTACACAGTTGGTATTCGTGCAGTAACATCTATCGATGGTATGACAGCTGACTGGGCTCGTATCCCTTGGGATATCTTAGAGAAGATTTCTGTTCGTATCGTTAATGAAGTAGACAACGTTAACCGTATCGTCTATGACGTAACTTCTAAACCGCCAGCTACGATTGAGTGGGAATAGGTTGATTCGAAATGATGCGTTCAGTTGCTCGGAAGCCGTGATACGTAAGGGTTTTTAGTATTGTAGGTATTGGGATTCTTCGTACACCTGCGACAATAGAGTGCTTAAATTACTCTCTTTTATTTGCGTTGTTTAGCGAATAGAAGGGAGTTTTTTTATGACCAAAATTAAAGAACTTATTGAGGATTTCAAACTAAACCAAGAAATTTTGGGCAGGGAAAAGAAATACGTTGATCTTTGCTTGTTTAGGTTGTACAGGTGGGAAAAGTTTACGGTTAATGTGTTGAGGGTTACCGAGACAGAGGAAGTGACACAGCTTCATATCAAGAAGTATATTCAGGAGCGACAGCGTGAGGGCAGTGAAGTAAACACAACGTTAAATAACAATATCGCTACATTGAAAGTGTTTTTTCAGTATTTAGTGAACGAAGAATTTATTGATGAACAGGAAAACCCCATGCGGAGGATTAGAAATCTCAAGGAAGAGAAGAAAGTCATTGTTACGTTTAATGATAATGAAGTATCAAGGATAATCAATGACCTGAAAGAAGAAACATATTCTAATGTTCGTGACAAACTAATTCTTATTATGCTCTTTGATACAGGAATAAGGGTTTCTGAACTGTGTAATATCAAAAACATTGACGTAGCAAGGAGACACATTCTGATTCATGGGAAAGGTTCTAAACAGCGTCTGGTGTACATTAGCAATATCATGCGAAAGTACATGAGAAGGTACGAAGCATTTAAGCAGGAACGATTCAGAAAGAGGTTGCTGGATGAAGTTGAGGACTACTACTTCCTAGATCAATCCGCTATAAAATTGTCTCGCTCCCGCATCAATAAGATACTGAAAGAACATTGTAACAATGCTGGAGTAAGAAAAGAAGTTAGATGTTCACCACACGATTGTCGTCATTATTTCGCACAGAAGCAGTTACGAAATGGAATTGATATTTACAGTTTGAGTAGGTTAATGGGACATTTTGATACACAAATAACCTCCAAGTATCTAAGGGGATTAGAGCAAGATGACATTTTACAGATTGGACGATTGCATAGCCCGCTGAATGGTATCAAAATAAAACAAAGTTCACTGTAGTGGTGTTGGGATAAGAGGATTGCCCCATACAGGTCACACAGAGCCATTGTGAGCCGTGTTGGAACATAAGATGATCGTTTCTGTATCCTGAAGGTCTTGAAGCCATAAAGACGAAATTAAGCGGTTAGGGTAGGTAGGGATGACTATTGAAGTCAGAGGATGAAAAAAGTTGGGGAAAGGGTATAATGGGTTATTATACCCTTTTCTTTTCATAAACGGTTAAAATTAAGTCCAACATGGGAGTTTACATAGGTTGTAGGGGGAAATCAGTATGAAATCAAGACCAGTAGATGTTGTTGAAGACGGTAAGTATTACATTAACTTATTAACTTCCATTCATGGTGACAAACCATTCGAAATTCGGTTTGTGCCTAACTCCAATCATCGGGGATTCGGTTCAACCAGTATATTGCGTTACGGTGACTACATTTACAGAGCCAAGCTTATTAAAGGGGAGGGCGTTGATAAGAAGGCTCAGTGGTGCAGGTTTAATGCGGAGGAATTTGGTCGGGCAATCATAGATGAATTTATGAACGTTTCAGATTACGGTGTGGGATGTAACGTTCTCTTTACGGTTAATTCCCCTAACTTTGACATAATGAATACGTGTGTTACCTCAGATGAACACATTAAAGATGGTGGTAGTATCAACGCTCAATTTATTGACATTGATGCTCCAAAACAAATACGTAAGGACAAGGAATCGCTAAGACAATTCAAAAAGCAAGTAGCCCAAAGTATAAAGTCGTTTTCTGTCCAACCTAGTGGCGTTATTGAAACGAAAAATGGTTATCACGTGTACTGGTTCGTCAGTGATGGTAAGCCTGAATTGTTCAGACATGTTCAAATGCAATTGGTGCAGGAACTTGGTGGTGACAAGAACTGTATCAATGAATCAAGATTGCTTAGATTGCCTTACTTTATGCACGTAAAAGACCCCAAAGAGCCATTTCCAGTGACAATCAAAGTTTGGCAACCTGAGGTTAGCTATTCGCAGAAGTACTTGAAAGATAATTTGTCAGAACTTACGGATGAAACATTAGAGAAGTTGATAAAGAAATCGGAATCCAGTCAGCAAACAAATATGAGTTCGACACGTAAAGATGCTGTGTTAGAACTTGTTTTCGAAAGAATCAATCCTGTAGGTGGAAACGAAGACAAAATTATTACCCAATGCTGTATGCCTGACCATAACGACAAAAAGCCTAGTGCATGGATTGATAAGAACTACATGTTTTATCATTGCCAAGGCTGTGGAACGCATCTACCGTTGGAGGAACTGGCAAGAGAACTGAATTGGCATGATGTTTTGGATGAAATCAACAGGTACGACATTGATTTAGACCAAGAATTAAACAAGGTCAAATCCAATGCGAGAAGCGTTAAAGAATTAATCAAAGACGTTAGTGAGCAGGAACAGCAACAAATTGAAAATATTGCTGAATCTGTGATTGGTGATTTTAAGAACGCCTACAACCAGAACATCAATGACAGGCATGTTCAATACATTTTTGACATTGTAACGCTTTTGGTCAAAGCATCAGAGCAGGAAAAGCCTACGTTGATACCACTTGAAATGGGTGGCGGAAAATCAACGATTATCAAGGTTTTCTTGCAACAAATGTTAAGGGATAGTAATGACTATGGTGCTGTTGTCGTTGTTGACCGCATTGAAGATGCGAAGAAACTTGCAGAAGAAATCAATGATTACTTTGGTTCAGATCAACACGCATTGGCATTATATGGGTTTGATGAAGATGATTGCTTAGATAACCTATACGAAAATGCCAAAAACAATTCTTGCCCTGTGTTCGCAACAAATTTCAAGTATAAGTGCAATCATATACAGAGATGCAGATATTTTCAGCAAGGCGAAATTCAAAAGCAATATCCTGTACTCATAGTCACAAAGAAGCGAATTAGCTTGGATTTTGGTAAGATTGGGAAATATAAGTTTTTTGGTGAACACGATGAAAAACAAAGAAAATTGCTTTTGTTCGATGAGAAGCCATCTATCGTATCTATAAGAGAACTTAATCACAAGCAGTTCGATAGATACAACGACCTCATTCAAAGCAAAATGGAGAAGTCTGAAACGCCAGAAGCATTAAAGGAGTTTAATAAAGCTGTTGAATACGTCGAATCGCATTTTTATGATGCGGAGAAGCGTGAGTTGTTTGAAGCCATTGACAAAGATTTTTACTTTTCTGATGCGTTTCAAACAGAGTTCCGTAAACAATTTCCTGACTATACAAGGGAAATATTCGAATACCCTAATACACTTCAAAACATCATTAGAAATGGCGGTCACAAGGATGTTACATCAAAGGGCGTTAAGCTAATCACTAACGTCTATCAAGACTACGCCGACATTTCTGGCTTTAAAACCTTTATCTTTGATGGAACTGCCGACATGGATTTAGAATATAACCATGACAAGTACAGATTGATTAACTTTGAGCCAATACGTACTTATGAGGGGCTTGAAATCAATATCTGCGATACAATCAGCGCATCTAGGACAAGTTTGAGTGATTCCGACAAAGTGAAAGCGTTCTGTGACGATGTGATTACGATTTGTGAACAACATCCAACCAGTAAGGTGTACATTCCTACGTTCATGAGTAATGAGGATGAAATCGCAGATTATCTAAAGGATTATATTCAAAGAGGACAGGTACTTCTTGCGCATTACGGAGCAACGAAGGGGACAAACAAGTTTAAAGAATGTGACATTGTAGCGATTTGCGGTATCCTCCACAAGAATGAGAATCATTACATTGCCAAAGCTAAAGCTATTTATGAGCAATGCGGCGAATTATTAGATGACATTGACTGTACAAAATATGATAATGTCAGAAGGTTTAACGATAACCGCATCGAAGCAGTCAAGTTACTTGATATGCTTGCCGAATACTCACAGGAGATCAAACGAAGTAACCAACGCAATAACGCTGAAAATGTTGCAGGAAAGGTTTACGTTTTTCACAACGATAAACTTTTATTGGAGCAGATCGGATTGAAGTTTCCAAACTGCACGATTAGTGAGTGGTATCCGCAAAATATGATTGAAACAGCTATTGTGACTAAGGGTAATAACCCAAAGCAAATGGCGTTCATTGATTACATTAACGAATGTGAAAAGCATGAAATATGGTTCGACGAGATTCGTGAATATTTAGATATGCCAACAAAAGGCTTCTCTAAGTTGATTAACAATGACACTATCCAAGATTTCATAAAGTCCAAAGGATACGTTGAAATTAAGGATGGAAAAAGAAAAAAGCTAGTTAAATCCTAGCTTTCCATTAGTCACCCTGCCACTATAAATATATAGTATGGTGAGGGTGACTATCTTTTTGCGCTGTGGTAGTGGCGGTTGAGCGAGTCCCCTTTTTTACCTGTTGAACTGGAACTGCGTGAGCGAGTCTCTAGCAGGCGAGTCATCTTCAAAGATATTGGAAATGACACATCCTTCGACCGACTGATGTTATTTTTTACGATACGTTAAAGATATGTAGCAGAAAGCTAACTAATACAAGGAATATATTCGTTAAAGGAAGTTCCTAGCTGAAAACGAGCGTTTGGAAGTAATCATTCGAAATCGTGAGCATAAACGAGCATGGATGATATTTTCCCGATAGATTGCGATAGAATCAGACTACTGTTCATATTCTTTGACACGACGGTAGAAAGTATTAGGCTTCATATCTAGTCTTCTCATGGCTTCTGTTGCTGTAACTTGTCCTGTCTTCCATTCTTTGTACGCCTTAGTGAAATCGGATGTGATCTCTTGCTTTGGTCTACCAAACTTCACCCCATTGTTCAAAGCGACTTCTATGCCTTCTGCCTGTCGTTGTTTGATGTTCTCTCGTTCCAATTCGTACAATGCACCAAAGACCGTTAGCATGAATTTACCCTGTGGTGTGCTTGTGTCGATGCTTTCTTTAAGGCTGACAAGTTGGACGCCTTTTGCTTCACATTCTTTTACGATGCTTAGAAAATCGTATGTACTTCGTGCAAGCCTTGAAATGGATTCGATGTATATCGTATCGCCTTCCCTTACAAAGTCTATAAGGGCATTTAATTGTGGTCTGTTGCGATCTTTACCGCTTACCTTCTCATTGAACCACTTCTCCATGTTGTATGCTTCTAATGCTTTTACTTGCCTTTCTTCGTTTTGCTCCGCCGTTGATACTCTGACATATGCAACCTTCATTATGCGTCATTCCCTTCGTACATATCTATGTCAAAAAGTATATATCCATTATTGACATATATCAATATTAAAAAACAATGTTTTGACATAGTGGATTGAATGCTTATTTGTATCTTTCAAAAGGTATACTTTTTGACATGGCACATCGGGGCGGAAGCGGGACTGAGTTGGCTTCTGTTACCTGTTAGTGTTAAGGGTGATGACACAAGGCTAGGGAGCGTTAAAATGGATTCTGGGCAGTCTGATGAAGTGGAAGAGGAGGTGGAGGGGGGTGGTTTACATCATTCTCGTTAATCATGCGGTTGGGAATAAGGGATGCACATCCGTCGCTCGACTATGAGCAAGATTTGAGCCGTTACGAGAAATGCAAATTTTTGTATGAGGGTGAATCAAGCTAACGGGCACCCCTTTGAATACACAAAAACCCTCCGAGTGGAGGGTTTTGCTGTATTTCCTTGAATTAATTATAACATAGATATAAGAGAATTATCAGACTATAAATGTATTCTATTCGCATGTATAATCGCTTGTACAAAAAATACCAGTGAGGGGGACGATACATTTGGTTTATCAGTTGTTTAATAATCTATTCCAGCAGGGGAAGCATCGGGAAATTGTGAATCTATTGAATCAATTCATGGACAACAATAATCTCTCTATACTTGAAAAAGGATGGGCACTTTGGAATATTTCAGACAGCTATGCAATAATGCGTGAACCCCTCTTAGAACACCAAAACCACATCAACTTCGTCGAATGGGGAAAAGACACTTTACATCCCGATAAATTACATTGGTTTGTTTCGGATGGCACACAGGCATTAACATTGTCGTTAGGAAATAAATTAGATGATTGGATAGAATGGTATGAATATGCCTGTAAGTATTCCAGTAAAAACAAAGACAATAGGGGTGTCAGATTCGAAAGTCATAGAGCGATGGCAGCTACATTTATCAAATTAAACATGCTCTCCTCCATCGGAAACCCGTTAAATCGAATGAAAGAACTAATTGAGGAAGATGGGAATTGGGAAAATATTATTTTCTCGAAAATTACTTACTACTCCTTATTACTGGAAAAAGGCTATAAATTAAATGATTACGTTGTCTTGAAGGATGCTAAAGATAATATACAGTCGTTAATGAACGATGTATCATTGGAACTGAAGAATGGGGAGCGAAAGGAATCTTTGTTGGGTAGTTGGGAAGAATTGAACGAAAGTCGGCAATCAAGAAGGGCGATGCTTGTATTACTCCATAATTTAGGCTGTACTTTCAGTGAGACAACTTATTATCAAGAAAGTGTTGAAGTATTCAGTACCGCAATTGATAACGGGGTTAATATAACTAAATACGGTGTGGCTATGTATCTTTTATCAATTTGGGAACAAAACAAGGATAAGACACAGATTGAAACACTTTTTTCTAAATTAGTCGAAAATCGTTATGAATTTAAGGAACTATATAAGTTTGCATCATCTCTTGAAAAGGTATTGTAAAGATTTCCTAACGCACTATCGTCAGATTCATTAAGCTAAAGGGGAACGATAGTGTAATAAAAGAGAAGTTTCATGAAAGCACAATCATATGCGGTTGTGCTTTTTGTATGATCTTGAGAGCATCTGGGAAGGTGGTGTGAACCAAACTTATTGAGGATGATCTTCGTCGTGCCTACGTGAGACATTAATACTATCCTTGATACTCCCACCTTCTCCAGAAGCTTCAACAACAAAATGGTCATGAATAGTATCGTCCTTGGTATATCTCCAGATACAAGTCCTGTCATCTTTGTTGCCTTTTTCATTACAAATCAGAGTACGATTCTCCCATTGTTGTGTTCCAGTTGGAACTCTCCACACATTTAATGTATTTGTATAAGCGGTAGAAACATGAATCACCATCTCTCCATTACCTTCAGGTAAGTAGACCCAATTACCTTCAGGAGCAGGAATCGTTTCTATGCTCATTAAAGGTGGCTGTGGTGTATTCGCATTAGCAAAGCCACTAATGGTCATAAATACAAATACAATTAAAACAAGTTTAGTCGTTTTCCTTCTCATAAAAATCACCTCAATGATATTGTTTCCTTGTTCATCTACAATTACCAACAAAATTACTCAGTCACCCATGCTCTATAAATATATAAAACGGTGAGGGTGACTATTGTTTTCACGTATAACACCTCACCTTTTTTACCTGTTGAATTAGGATAGCGTGAATAATAGTTATGTCTCTGGTTGTAACCTATTTTTGTTGAAATCGCTGGGTGTACCCGCTACAATTGATATACAAGAATAACGCAATAATTGAATAGTAATTGACTCTATTGAAGTACACGGTAGGTATTCGTGCAGTAACATCTATCGATGGTATGACAGCTGACTGGGCTCGTATCCCTTGGGATATCTTAGAGAAGATTTCTGTTCGTATCGTTAATGAAGTAGACAACGTTAACCGTATCGTCTATGACGTAACTTCTAAACCGCCAGCTACGATTGAGTGGGAATAGTATTATATAACGTTAAAAAGCTTGGAGAGCCTGCTTTTATGCAGGATTTCTTCAAGCTTTTTTGATTTGTTACCAGTTCTGATATAATGGATACAAATTCGAGTGAGGCATCAGACCCTAAATAAAAAGTTAAAAGGAGACAGTTATGTGCCGAAATATTAAGACGCTATTCAACTTTGAACCATCTGCTACTGATGTAGAAATTGAAGCAGCAGCTCTCCAATACGTGAGAAAAATATCGGGTTTCAACAAGCCGTCAAAGGCCAATGAGGAGGCTTTCAATCGTGCCGTTTATGAAATTCAACTGATATCTAAAAATTTATTGGATAACTTAGAGACGAAAGCAGAGCCTCGAGATCGCATGGTTGAAATTGAACGCGCTCGGATCAAAACAACGAAAAGGTTTGGGAGCAATGAATAAGATGTGAAGTTGAAAGTGAGAATTTATTGAATAATGGCTAATATGAGCCATCTGTAATGGTAGCTTTCGGATATCGTAAGGAAGAACCTAATCGAGCTAAGACTAGAAAAAAACTAAACGAAATCGTTTTATGGGTGTAATTATTGATAAATGTATTAAAAATAGGTAGATAAACGTCCTCTCAACTGCGCGAGGACGTTTTATATTTTGTACATGAAAACGCATTTGATGAAATGGAAAAGTTAGTTTACTAAAAATTTAAATTTAAGAAAAATGCATAATTAAGTAGAGAGCGATTAAGGTATTCAAAGGAAATATAAGAAGATATTTTTGATATTTCCATTATATAAGTTTTAACATAGAAAAATTGAGATTGAAAAAAAAAAAAAGTTACATATAATAGTAATATATGGTTTTATTTCAAGGAGCAATGTTACTAATCAACGACATGTCAATCTAGTGCTAGAATAATTGTCATAGAGTGAAATTAGCAACTGTTCGTCGAATGATTGCCATACTCCCTACTCCTATATTTATGAGGTTTCCAATTAATTCGTAATCTATAATTAAACCTTTAAGTTACCCTCCCAAAAGTTTTCATATTTATCCTTTGTTATTAATAACTTGCAACTATAGACAGAAAAATTAAATCAACATTATGTTGCCTAGTTAGCGCTACCACTTGTCCCAAAACCTATTAACGAATAATTTCCAGCCAATATTGATTTCCTTAGTGACCTGAACAGAATTGATGTTTAGCGCTCTTTTTCTTTTTCCACAACCTGAAGGAAATTGCAAAGAGTTTTTATTGTTAATTGATTGAATTTTATTAATTAGCGTCTACGATGTCTTTTGTATTTTATTTAGTAATGTTATAGGTACAGTTTATACGAAAAGGGGAAATTAGATGAGTGATCAGTATGTTGGAGAAATTCGGATGTTCTCAGGTAATTATGCACCACAAGGCTGGCATTTTTGCGATGGATCGATACTAAGCATCAGTGAGAATGAAGTATTGTATACACTCCTAGGAACAACGTATGGAGGTGACGGAAGAACTACGTTTGCACTTCCAGATATGAGAGGTCGCATTCCGCTTCATACGTCATCTAACTATCCACTTGGTCAAATGGCAGGAACTGAAAGAGTTACGTTGCTGCAGTCAAATATGCCAGCACATACTCACACTGCCAATGCGAACAACGTTGCTGCCAATTCAACAAGCAACTCACCCGTAGGGAATTTCTGGGGAGTTAGTACAGGGATAACTAATTATCAGAATACAGTACCTAACGTTACGATGTCACCAGCAACAGTTTCGAGTGTCGGGGGCAATCAGCCGCACGATAATATCATGCCAAGCAAAGTCATTAGTTTTATTATTGCGCTAGTAGGTATCTTCCCTTCACAGGGGTAAGAGAATCTTAGCGTTTCGTATCGCTATAAGGATTGTTTCTATAGAGGAGGATTTTATATGGCAGAACCGTTTGTTGGTGAGATTAGAACGTTTGCTTTCGGTATTGTTCCACGAGGATGGGCGTTATGCAATGGGCAGCTATTGCAAATTAATACTAATCAAGCGCTGTATTCTATTTTAGGTAACAGATATGGTGGAGATGGCAGAGTAAATTTTGCTTTGCCTAATTTACAGGGACGTACTCCTATTCACATGTCAAGCTCTTATCCAATTGCGACAGCTGGGGGAGAAGCGGCTCATACATTAACGATTAATGAAATGCCTCAGCATACACATCAGGCTCAAGGAAGCTCGGTGAATGCAGATAATTCTAAAGCAGAAGGTAATACATGGGCAGTTACAGCAACGACACGTCCAATATATGCAGCTAGCGCTAATACAACGTTGAACGAGGCAGCAATTGGAACAACAGGGGCGAGTCAAGCGCACAATAATATGCAGCCTTATACAACGGTTTCATTTTGTATTGCGTTGCAAGGCATTTATCCGTCAAGATCTTAGGAGGTGTGGTCATGGATCCATATGTAGGTGAAATAAGATTATTTTCAGGAAACTATGCACCAGTCGGCTGGGCACTGTGTAATGGACAGATAATGAATATTCAACATAATTCAGCTCTATACAGCATTATTGGAAACATTTATGGTGGAGATGGAAAAACAACATTTGCTTTACCCGATTTACAAGGGATGGCTGCAATGGGACAAGGAGTTGGACCAGGGCTTACACCTAGGGGGATTGCAGCTTCAGTAGGAACTAATACACAGACGTTGACAATTGATCAGATCCCGAATCATACGCATGTTCCAAACGGATCGAGTGCAACTACAGCAGCTCAAGCAGATCCGAGTAATAAAGTTTGGGGGAGTGAGAGTGATGCTGCTACAAATAAGCCCTATGCAGCCACTCCTAATGTTCCGATGAATGCACTTGCTCTCAATGTTATTGGAGGAAATACTGCTCATAACAATATGCAACCATATACGACATTATGCCTTATTATTGCATTGGAAGGCGTATATCCTCCGAAGCAGTAGTTTATGAGAACTGCCCTGAAGGTTGACCTTCAAGGCAGTTTTGTGCTGTATTTTAATTATAGTAGTTGGGGGTGTCGTGAATTTTATGAGAAAGAAAGTTAGTATTAATATTTTTTTAACTCTTGTTCTAATTTTTTCTTTATTTCCAGTATATCCACCGCGTATAGCTGCTGCTCCTCAAGTGATAAGTCCAATAGATGGAAGAACTACTTTTGATGGGACAATTTTGGATTTTGGCTATATTGCAGGAGACACTATTAATAATTACTCAGAATCAACTTTTAAGTTTAATGGAATTGATAGCACTCGTTCAATAGATTCATCATACATTGCCTTTGAAAGCTTCGAGGGGTATTGGACTACAATTTCAAATTTAAAAATTGCCATTACAAGTGATAATTGGCCAGGTACGGCAACGGTTATGCCAACGCTAGTTACGCCAGAAAAATCGATTAATTCTAGTGTTCCGGGTATTTTCTCCAGTATTAATCCGTATAATCCGGCTTTACAAATTAATACATATAGGATAGACGTGAGCAGCTTGATGACATCCAGCAATATTGGTGCTGATGGCATTATTTCGTTATTAATGTCTACAACTTCAATATACGATGCAGAAATTCTTGATCCTAGACTTGAAATTAATTATGCTGCAGCGCCAGTGAACACAGCGCCTGTTTTGAGTGGAATTGGCATTAAGTGGGTAAACGAGAAAAACTTGCTAACTTTTACTGCAACAGCATCAGATGCTGAGGGAGATACATTAACGTACAGTTTGGGTAACGCTCCGACAGGAGCAAGTATTAACTCTACGACGGGCGTATTCACATGGACGCCAACGGAAGCGCAGGGTCCAGATTACTTTACAATTAAAGTAATCGTAAGTGATGGAGCATTAACAGATGAAGAGGATATCATAGTTACGGTCAATGAGATAAATGAGGCACCAGTACTTGGTGCAATTGGAAACAAAACAGTAAATGAAGATACGCTAATTACCTTTACAGCAACAGCAACAGATGCAGATCTGCCAGCGAATACGTTGACGTTCAGCCTAGTAGGAGCGCCGTTAGGAGCAAGCATTAATCCAATAACAGGTGTGTTTACATGGACACCAACGGAAGCTCAGGGTCCAGGAAGCTATGCGTTTATAGTCCGCGTAAGTGATGGAACACAAATTGACAGCGAGCAAATTACCATTACGGTTAACGAGATTAATGCAGCCCCAATTCTTGGTGCCATTGGTAATAAGACAGTGGACGAGGGGAGTCAGTTAACCTTTACGGCAACAGCGACTGATTCAGATTCAGCTATCTTGACGTACAGCTTAGTGGGAGCTCCAACAGGAGCTAGCATCAATGCCACGACGGGTGTATTCACATGGATGCCAAGTGAAGCGCAAGGTCCGGGTACTTATCCGTTTATAGTACGAGTAAGCGACGGAACGTTGACGGATGATGAATCTATTACGGTTACTGTGAACGAAGTGAATGTTGCACCAGTGCTTGCAACAATCGGTGACAAAACGGTAAATGAAGGAAGCCAATTAACGTTTACAGCGTCTGCAACAGATACAGATCTGCCAGCGAATACGTTGACGTATAGCTTAGTTGGTGCGCCAACAGGAGCCAGCATTAACGCTACGACGGGTGTGTTTACATGGACGCCAACTGAAGCGCAAGGTCCAGGAAGCTATATGCTTAGCGTTCGTGTAAGTGATGGGGTATTAACTGATGAAGAGGAAATTACAATTACAGTGAACGAGGTGAACACAGCACCCGTACTTGCAGCAATTGGAGACAAAACAGTAGATGAAGAAACACTGCTCACGTTTACGGCAGTGGGTACAGATACAGACCTGCCAGCAAATACACTAACGTACAGTTTAGTTAATGCACCGGCAGGAGCCAGCATCAACCCTACGACGGGGGTGTTCACATGGACGCCAACCGAGGCACAGGGTCCGGGAAGCTATCCGTTTACGTTCCGCGTAAGTGATGGTTTGTTAACTGATGAAGAGCAAATCACCGTTACGGTTAACGAAGTAAATGCGGCGCCAGTGCTTTCTGCTATCGGTGACAAAACGATAGATGAAGGAAGTCAGCTAACCTTTAAGGCAACAGCGACAGATTCAGATTCGGCTATCTTGACGTACAGCTTAGTTGGAGCTCCAACAGGAGCTAGCATCAACGCTACGACCGGAGTATTCACATGGACGCCAAGTGAAGTTCAAGGACCGTTTAGCTATACGTTTACAGTTCACGTAAGTGATGGAGTATTAACTGATGAAGAAGAAATTACAGTTACGGTGAATGAAGTGAATATAGCGCCAGTGCTTGCAACAATTAGCGACAAAGCGATAAATGAAGGAAGCCAATTAACGTTCACAGCAACGGCAACAGATGTAGACCTGCCAGCGAATACGCTAACGTATAGCCTAGTTGATGCGCCAACAGGAGCCAGCATCAATGCTACAACGGGTGTATTCACATGGACACCAATAGAAGCGCAAGGTCCAGGAAGCTTTACATTTAAAGTTGTCGTAAGTGATGGGGCATTAACTGATGAAGAGGAAATCACGGTTACGGTCAACGAGATCAACACTGCACCAATACTTGCTGCGATTGGAGACAAAACGGTAGATGAAGAAACGCTGCTCACGTTTACGGCAGTAGGAACAGATGCAGATCTGCCAGCAAATACACTGACGTACAGTTTAGTCGATGCACCAACAGGAGCCAACATTAACGCTATAACAGGTGTGTTCACATGGACACCAACTGAAGCGCAGGGTCCTGGTAACTATACGTTTACGATTTCCGTAAGTGATGGTTTGTTAACAGATGAAGAAGAAATTACGGTTACGGTTAACGAAGTGAACACAGCGCCAGTGCTTGTAGCAATTGGAGACAAAACGATAGATGAAGAAAGTCAGCTAACCTTTACGGCTACTGCGGCAGACTCGGATTCGGCGATTTTGACTTATAGCTTAATAGACGCACCAACAGGAGCTAGCATCAATGCTACGACGGGAGTATTCACATGGACGCCAACGGAAATCCAAGGACCGTCTAGCTATACGTTTACGGTTCACGTAAGTGATGGGGAATTAACAGATGAAGAAGAAATTACAGTTACGGTGAATGAAGTGAATGTAGCGCCAGTGCTTGCAACAATCGGTGACAAAACGGTAGATGAAGGAAGCGAATTAACGTTTACAGCGTCTGCAACAGATGCAGACCTGCCAGCGAATACGCTGACGTATAGCCTAGTTGATGCGCCAACAGGGACAAGTATTAACACTTCAACAGGTGTATTTACATGGACACCAACGGAAGCGCAAGGTCCCGGTAGTTTTACATTTAAAGTTGTCGTAAGTGATGGAGCAATAACAGACGATGAGGAAATTACAGTTACAGTGAACGAGGTGAATACAGCACCCGTACTTGCAGCGATCGGAGACAAAACAGTAGATGAAGAAACGCTATTTACATTTACAGCAATGGCAACGGATGTAGATCTGCCAGCAAATACACTGACGTTCAGTTTAGTTGATGCACCAACAGGAGCAAGTATCAACGCGACAACAGGTGTATTTATTTGGACACCAACAGAAGCGCAAGGTCCTGGAAGCTTCACGTTTAAAGTAATTGTAAGTGATGGAGTATTAACAGATGAAGAGGAAATTACAGTTACGGTCAATGAAGTTAACACAGCTCCAGTGCTTGTAGCAATTGGTGACAAAACGGTAGATGAAGAAAGCGAATTGACGTTTACAGCGACGGCGGCAGACCCGGACTCGGCGATTCTGACTTATAGCTTAATAGACGCACCGACGGGAGCAAGCATTAACTCTACGACAGGCGTATTCACATGGACACCAACGGAAGCGCAAGGTCCGTCTAGCTATACATTTACAGTCCATGTAAGTGATGGAGTATTAACAGATGAAGAAGAAATTACAGTTACAGTGAACGAAGTAAACACAGCACCAGTGCTTGCAGCAATCGGTGACAAAACGGTAGATGAAGGAAGCGAATTAACGTTTACAGCAACGGCAACGGATGTAGACCTGCCAGCAAATATACTGACGTACAGCTTAACTGATGCACCGACAGGGGCAAGTATTAACGCTACGACCGGAGTATTCACATGGACGCCAACGGAAGTGCAAGGTCCGTCTAGCTATACGTTTACGGTTCGTGTAAGTGATGGAGTATCAACAGACGAAGAAGAAATTACAGTTACGGTGAACGAGGTGAACACAGCACCCGTACTTACAGTGATCGGAGACAAAACAGTAGATGAAGAAACGCAACTCAAATTTACGGCAGTTGGAACAGATGCAGATCTGCCAGCGAATACGCTGACTTACAGCCTAGTTGATGCACCGACAGGGGCAAGCATCAACGCGACAACAGGTGTATTCACATGGACACCAACGGAAACGCAAGGTGCAGGTAGCTATACCTTTGAAATCGTTGTTAGTGATGGAGTGCTTAGTGATAGCGAGGAAATTACGGTTACGGTTAACGAAGTGAATGTGGCGCCCGTACTGCAAGCGATAGGGAACAAGAGTGTGTATTCAGGAAGTCATTTAAGTTTTACCGCAAAAGCAACGGATGAGGATAACCCAGCGAACACGTTAACCTACAGTTTAGTCGATGCTCCAGAAGGTGCTGTAATAGACAGTCAAACAGGTGAATTTACATGGCAACCTTCAGCAATGCAAGGTTCAAAAAGTTATACATTCACGGTAAAAGTGAGTGATGGTCTGTTGACTGACGAGGAAACAATTACAGTTACGGTAAACGCAGTGTATACATCTGAGCCTTCAGGAAATGCAATTCATGTATTAGTTAACGGGAAGGCTGTGGACGCAGGTACTGCAACGATTTCAGGAAAAAACGGACAAAAAGTGATTACAGTTGCAGTAGACGAACAAAAGTTGATGCAACATTTTGAAGGAGAAGGTAAGCAAGTAGTCATTACAATTCCTGTTACAACAGATAGTAATGTTGTTATTGCTGAGATTAATGGGCGTACAATTAAAAATCTGGCAAAGCAGCAAGCGACTATTGTTCTACAAACAAATAATGCTTCATACACAATACCAGTTGACCAAATTGATATAACAGCAATTGCTTCTCAGCTTGGAGTAAATGTGGCATTAGAGGATGTAAAGTTGAAAATCGAAATTGCTGAACCGCTCAAGAACATGTTGCAAATTGTCGAAGCTGCATTTAATCGTGAAGGGTTAACACAAGTTGCCCCAACGCTTAATTTCAAAGTTAGCGTTGAGTATGACGGGCGTACAGTAGAGATATCGAAATTCAACTCCTATGTGAAGCGTACGATAGCTATTCCAGAAGGAACCAATCCGAACCAAATTACAACGGGTGTTGTTGTAGAACCAGATGGCTCAGTTAGTCATGTACCGACTCAAATTACTAAAGTCGGTGACAGATATTATGCGGTCATTTACAGCTTGACTAATAGTACTTACTCTGTTGTCTGGAATCCGTTACAATTTATTGATGTCGAGAATCATTGGGCAAAGGCAGCAGTCAATAATATGGGATCTAAGATGGTTATCAACGGAATAGGAAATGGGATGTATCATCCTGATCAGGATATTACTCGAGCAGAGTTTGCTGCTATTATTGTTCGTGGTCTAGGACTGAGGTTATCACAAGAAAATAGTTTGTTCACGGACATAGGTACAACAGCTTGGTACCGCAGTGCAGTTCAAACTGCATATGAATATGGTCTAATTAATGGATTTGAAGATGGAACTTTCCGTCCGAATGATAAAATTACGCGTGAGCAAGCTATGTTAATGGTGTCTAAAGCGATGCTAATTACAGGGCTAAAAGAAAGTGCAGCAAGTCAATCTAATGTCGATGTAATTCGTGAATTTACTGATGCTAGCATTGTATCTGAATGGGCGCTAGAAGGCGTTGCGGACAGTGTAGGCTCAGGTATCATTTCAGGCAGAAATAATAATCTGTTAGCACCAAAAGCTAACATTACTAGAGCAGAGGTAGCAATGGTTATACAAAGGCTACTTCAAACTTCCGATCTGATTAACAGGTAAAGTCAACAACATAAGACATATTGAAATAAATAAAAAACTCTCTGTATTGTGCTATTTCACAACTGCAGAGAGTTTTTTATGCGTTTTTGCAACAACTTATTAGTATCGTCAATACGTAGTATCCTATAGAGAATGTCATTTTTTCAACTATGAGGCAGTATAGTGCAACAATCTCCTATTTCTTTCGTTTGTTATTATACGTGTTTCTTATGAAGGATTATGTACTAATGGTAGTAAGATGTAAGTAACATTATATCCATTTAAGTGGAGGTAAACATGGCACCAAGAGTGTATTTGTTTTTGGAGGAGAAAGAATTTGTACTAGAGGCATGGGAGAATGCGAATCTGGAAATTAAGCGTTGCGTAGATAACCACCAGTTAACGGTTTATCCAGGACATAATTCTAACCACGCTGATATTGAAATTAAGTGCGAAAATATAGAACTAACGTTGAAGTTTAGTCTGCGTGATTTGTGGCAGGAGAAATCGTTGATGCTAACATCGATCAATCAAAGCGTTGTTTATGATATAAATGATGAAAATTTTGACTATTGGGATACTATTCCTCCGTTTGGAGTCGTAGAGCTATTTGGTATTGATTTCAATCGGGGGAAAGAAACGACGGAAGCTGAAGTTGAGGCTTTTTGCTTATTGCTTAATCATTTTTTGCTAAAGCATTTTATGATGTATGTCTTCCTTGAACGTGAGATACAGTTAGTTCTTCCCAATATACTTAATTTGAACAGCAATCTAAAAGAGTTTTCTCATAATGGAGTAAAAGGATATAGGGTAGCTAATTTCGGATAAGGAATGAGGACTTATTGAATGAGAATGTATACTGACCCTAGGGGAGAAGCCTACAAGCAAGTGATAGATTTGGCAATAAGCAACTCGGAATATTTTGTACTAAAAGTGAAAATTCCGGATGAAGTAGTTAAATGCAATTACACAAAGGTATTAGAAGCATTGAAACCTTACTTGGTGAAGTCAATCGTAATTCAAGACGATAATATAGCAGAAGTTAAATTATTAAGTAATACCTATCGCAGTAATGCCTTTTACACCGCGGAATCCTATAATTTTTATAGATGCAGCAATGAGAGCGGGAACATATTGAAGCAAATGGCCAACCGTTTGTCGGATTGGATATATCCTACAATGCCCGAAGACTTATGTTTCTTGAAAGAAGGAGGGGGAGACTACCTTTACTCGATTGTGCATGAACATATGTATGGTATGGATATAACAGAGGAAGAAGCAAAAGAACTGATGAATCGAATTACAGGGCTTTTTCTAGAATTAGAGTCTCATCAGGACCTAGATCGTCTGCTAGATGATGCTATTAAGCATCGAACCGATAAGCTGTATATAAGTGGACATCGGTTGACAGAACTGCCTGAGAATATTAGGGATGTTACTGAGCTTCGTATTCTAGAAATTTTTGAGCAGGATCTTTATCGTTTGCCTGAAGGGTTGTTTGAGTTAAGCAAGCTTGAATGTTTGAAAATCATGACGGCAGATTTGGAGAGTATTCCAGCAACGATAGCCAAACTGAAGAACTTGAGAGAGCTTTTCATTCAATGTGCAAGCTCTGATCGGCCCGCCCCTGGATTTCGGGTCAAGTCAAAGGAAGAGATTAGTCTAGATCACATCCCACCAGAGATTGGAGAGTTGGAACAACTGGAGCAGCTTACGATTCAATATACCTCTATCCATGAGCTACCGATCGAGCTAGAAAAGTTGAAGCATCTGCGAATCTTGAACTTAGAAATGGGTATGATTAATCAGAGACCTGATTTTCTAAAAAATATGAAGCAACTAGAATATATCAATGTGTCACAGAATTCATTATTGAATACGATTAAAATGGAATGGTAACTTACAATGATAGATAAATGCATAAGGGTGATAGAGTCGTAGTAGATTAAACGATCTCGCAATGATAAGCGTTTGAATATAACGATTTTGCTAAATGAAGGAGGCGTTAAAATGTCTGAGTTATCTTTTGATCAATTCACGATATTAAAAGAGCGTATGCATGAACTAGCGAAAGTGGAGCGGAATCGGGAAGATTTACTAAAGCGAATTAGAGAGCACGAATCGCTCATTGTTAAGCTCGAAGTGGAGCTGGTAATGGAACAAGAGGACGTTGAAAAGCTGACTAAGATGTCTCTAACGAATTTATTTCATACAATTTTGCGGAGCAAAGAGGAACAGCTTGAGTTGGAACGTCAGCAGGAACTAGTAGCAACGCTTAAACTTCAAGAAGCGAAACAAAGTCTTAAGGAGCTTAAGGAGGATCTGCTTGAGGTTGGTCACCAGCTTGCTAGTCTTTCTACTGCACACTCCGATTACAATAGGCTGATGTTAAGGAAGGAAGCGGCACTACGTAATTCTGCGCATGCTGCTCATGAGCTGGAAGAGATGGAGGAGCACATTACTTCTAAAAGCTTGCTGCTTAAGGAAATTGGAGAAGCATTGTCTGCAGGCAAAGGTGTTATTTCCTCGTTATCTTATGCCTCGGAGCAGTTGGAAAAAGCAGAGAACTGGGGAAATTGGGATATGTGGGCTAACGGAGGTTTAATCAGCACGCATATTAAGCACGGCCATATAGATGATGCACGGGTCTCTATTCATAATGCCAACCGCCAGTTGCAAGTGTTTCATAAAGAACTAGCAGATCTGCAAAGGTCTACAGACATACATATCGATATAAGTGGGACTCTTAAAATGGCTGATTATTGGTTTGATGGCTTAATTACAGACTGGCTCGTTCAGGGGAAAATTAAAGGTGCTCAAGATCAAGTATTAGAAGCGATTCATAAGATTAGAATGGTAGTAAATACACTTGAAGCTGATCATCGTGCTGCGGACAGAGAGTTATCTGACTCAAAAGCTAAGCGTATTGCTTGGATAGAAAAAACTAACTGAAGTAGTTGTAATATTGTAAATAATCTTATAGGTGGAATCTAAATTACTATATCTCGTAACTAAACTCCCATTTATATGCGTCAATAACGCAAATAAATGGGAGTTTTTGTTTTGAAAAGGCATTGCTTCTGGCAACGTAGTCTATTCTTATATCCACTTTCATTCCACATATATCGACAAAAACCTAATTCCTATTATATTTAACCAGTCAATCTACTCATATCGGTTAAGGTTATATGTTCAACGTTAGATCAGTTCGGTTTACTCTACATCTAATGAAATATTGCTTAATATTATAAAAATGATACATGTTATCGAAAAAAAGCAACGTATTTTCTACTACATATCCTCTATATACTATGATTGTATTCAGGTTACCTGAGTACAATAAATTTGGGATAGCCAATATGGAGGTAAATGAATGACAAGAAGACGAAAAATATTGTCGATCGTTACAGCGCTAGCTGTAACGACAAGTTTATTCACAATACAACCAGATGTTACTCAAGCGGCAGTTACTCCAATTTCTGTAAGCGGTGCCAACGACACTGTTTTTGGACCCAATGTGTATGTGTTTGACCCAACTATGAATAATACTAAAATTCAAGAAGATGTTACTGCAGTATTTAATCAACAGGAAAGTAATGAATTTGGTAATGAGAGGTATGCGCTATTGTTCAAGCCTGGAACTTATAACGACGTGAATGTAAAGGTAGGGTTCTATACACAGGTGGCAGGTTTGGGGCAAAACCCCGATGATGTTCATGTCAATACGCTCAATACAGATGCGAAATGGGATAATGGTAATGCGACTAGAAATTTTTGGCGTGGGGTGGAGAATTTATCCTATGGAAAACCAACAGATGACGCATTTTTTGCAGTTTCTCAAGCGGCACCAATGCGCCGTGTACATGCGAAATCAAAGGCTTTGCTACTCTTTGATTTTGACCCATGGTGGAATGCTGGATGGGCAAGTGGAGGATACATAGCAGATTCAAAGATTGATGGAAATATTGTTCCAGGATCTCAACAGCAATTTTTCTCGCGGAATAATGATTATCGTAAATGGGATGGATCATTGTGGAACATGGTATTAGTAGGCGATAAAAACCCCCAGCCTAACACATTCCCATCTCCAGCTATTACTACAATTGAAAAAGCACCAGTTATAAAGGAAAAGCCTTACCTCTACACGGATGGCACGGATTATAAAGTATTTGTTCCATCGTTGCAGAAAGATCGTAAAGGGGTAAGCTGGGAGAACGGATCTACACCAGGTACATCGAGAGATGTAGCATCAGATTTTTACATTGCTCAGCCAGGTGTAACTGCGTCAACGATTAATGCGCAGTTGAATAATGGAAAAAGCTTAATCTTCACTCCAGGGATCTATCATTTCGATGATACCATCAATGTAACCAAACCGAATACGGTTGTATTGGGTCTAGGATTAGCAACAATCGAGGAAGATACAGGCAAGGTCGCTATGAAGGTAGCGGATGTAGAGGGTGTAGTTATCTCGGGATTGATGTTCGAAGCTTCATTAATCAAATCTACTACATTGCTAGAGGTTGGATCCCAGAAGAATACGGTAGATCATTCAGCTAATCCAATCCTATTATCTGATTTATTTTTCAGGGTTGGTGGAACTGATGCGGGAACAACAGATGTTTGTCTTACAATTAACAGTAATAACGTAATTGGTGATCATTTCTGGATATGGCGCGCGGATCATGGTGAGGGAGCAGGATGGGATAGTAATATTAGCAAAAATGGTCTAGTTGTTAACGGAGATGATGTTACCATATATGGTTTGTTCAACGAGCATCATGAGGAGTATCAAACGTTATGGAATGGAAATGGCGGACGTGTATATTTCTATCAGTCCGAAATTCCGTACGATCCACCTTCGCAAGATAGATATATGAGTCATGATGGAACAGTAAATGGATATGCTGCTTATAAGGTTGCTGATCACGTAACGACACATGAAGCATGGGGGTTAGGTGTTTATGCTAACTTCACGGATGGTCCAGTGAAGCTGCATAATGCAATTGAAGTACCGAAAGTAGAAGGGGTAATTCTTCATTCTTTAACTACAGTTTTTCTAAGTGGAATACCTGGTAGTGGAATTACTCATATTGTGAACGATACAGGAGAAAGCCTGTATTCGCATTCGCCTATGACGCGAACAATGACAACTTATACTAGTGGAGATACACAAGCGCCTACCACACCTGAGAATGTTATCGCTACTGCCATTTCAGGTAGTCAGATTGATCTAACTTGGGATGCATCTACTGATAATTCGGGAGTTGATGCCTATGATATTTATCGCAACGGGAAAAAGATCGGTTCTACGAGTCTAACTCAATATAGCGATTCAGGTCTTAGTGCCGAGAAGCAATACACTTATACGATCATTGCAAGAGATTCATTTGGTAATCAATCTACAAGTAGCAACCCTGTTAGTGCAACGACAACTAAATTATGGACTGAGATTAGTAAATACGGTTGGTCAGTGCTGGCTTCCCATAATAATGGTGAGAACAACGTGAATTCTGCAAAAATTATTGACGGTAACTCAAGTAATATTTGGGAAAGCGGCACAGGGATGATTGAAGGCATGAATTTCATAGTAGATATGAATGAGCCTAGAAGTTTTGGAAGAGTTGTCTTCCAATCAGCAGGAACTGATTATGCCCGAGGATATGCTGTATCTGTTTCAGACGATGGAACGAACTGGGGGACTCCAGTAGCTACAGGAACAGATGCTAATGCGGTGATTAATGCAGGTAGTGGTGCAACATTTACAGTAGATTTAAACCCGGTGACCGCTAGATATGTGAAAGTTGAACTAACAGTACCATTTACATCTAATTGGTGGAAAATTAATGAATTTAGTGTCTACACAGACAAAGAAAAGCCATTGAATAGAGATGGTTGGGAGGCAATCACCGAACTAGGGAGTGCAGATGCTAATAAATTAATAGATGGGAATATGGCTACTCGCTGGTCTGCTGGTACACCGATGATTCCTGGTCAATCGATCGTTATCGATATGAAAAATGAACAAAACTTCAATAAGATTCTAATGGATTCCACAGGCAGTAACAACGACTATGCTAGAAGCTATGAAATCTACGTATCAAATGACGGAGAAAACTGGGGTACTCCAATTGTGAATAATACAGCAACGGGTCCTGTGATTCTCTCCGACTTTGCAGATCAAAATGCTCGTTTCATTAAAATCGTACAGATGGGAACCAATTCTGGTTGGTGGTCGATTTATGAAATTAGTGTGTTCAGGGATGCTACGAATCCTGTAGACGTATCAACTATAAGTGTAAATGGAACCGGTGGAGCAGATGTGATTACTACTAAAGGTGGAACACTCCAAATGCAATCACATGTCCTACCTGCATATGCGGATGAAACTTCAGTAAGTTGGTCTGTTTATAATGTAGATGATTCAACAACAGATAAAGCAACAATTAATCAAGATGGTCTTTTAACTGCAGTGGAAAATGGAAAAGTCAAAGTAATTGCAACATCAATAGATGGTTCTAACGTACAAGGAGTGAAAGAGATTACTATTAGCGGTCAAAATCTAGTGACGAGTATTGAAGTCAGTGGATTGGAAGGGCTAACTTCAATCTCAACGAAATCAGGTACGCTTAATATGTCTGCGGAAGTATTACCAGATGATGCTGATAATTCATCAATTACTTGGTCTGTTGTGAATGAAGATGGAACTGTGACAGATAAAGCAACCATTAGTGCTGACGGGGTGCTAACTGCAGTGAAGGATGGTAATGTGAAGGTCATTGCAACGGCTAATGATGGAACTGGCATTACAGGTGAACTAATTATTTCAATTACAGGACAAATAAGTAGTGGATGTCAAACAAATTGTGGAGGCACAATTACACCTTCTCCGACACCAACGAATAATCATCAAAAAACAATTTCAGCTGCAGATTTGAATAATGTTCAGGGGGGCAATTCGGTCGTTACGCTAGGCGAAGGTAAGACAGAGGCGGTTATTCCAGTTAATTTGGCACAACAAGTAAGTAAACCTGTCGAAGTGAAAAGCAATGGAATATCAGTTATTATTCCTACAGCAGTAGTCAAAGATCTAACAGGTAAATTGCAAGGTGATACTAATGGTTCTAATGTTATTGTAAGGGTTTCTGCAGATCCGAAAGGAGACTTTGTTTATACGCTCGATCTTATCTTACGTGACAAGGATGGGAAGGAAACGAAGTTAAGTACATTCCCAGAACCGATAACTTTAGTAATACATTATGACGATACTAAACTGGATAGCGATCTGATCGGTGTATATTACTATAATGAAGCTCTCAAAGAATGGGAATATATTGGTGGTAAGATAGATAAGAGCAAACATAACATTTCAGCAGATGTTACACATTTTAGTAAGTATGGTGTGAGGGAGTTTGACAAAGTTTTCACTGACGTACCTACGACTCACTGGGCATATCATGCATTAAAGGTTCTTTCTGCTAAACATATTGTCAGCGGTGTATCAGCAACCGAGTTTAATCCGAGCGGCATTACGACTCGCGCTGAATTTGTAGCAATGCTGACGAATGCACTTGGATTACAAGCATCCAAAGTGAATGAACAATTCACAGATGTGAATTCATCGGATTGGTTTGCAAAGGATGTTGCAGCAGCTTATGATGCTGGGCTGATCCGAGGCGTAACAGATACGACATTCGCACCTGATTCTACAATTACTAGAGAAGAAATAGCGATATTGATGGTTCGTGCATATGAATATGTCAAAGGGAAACAAACATCAATTGAAAATCATTTGACAGTACTGCATGACCACGGTCAAATATCTTCATGGGCAAGTGCTGAAGTTAATTCTGCGATTGAACTAGGATTGATGAAAGGGAAATCTACTTCAATATTTGCACCACAAGCGAGTGCGACTAGAGCAGAAACGGCACAGGTGATTTTCAATTTGTTGAATGCACTTGAAGTAGATTAGAGAGTAGAAATGAGAAAATGACCGAGTAACAAAAGTTGCTCGGTCATTTTTGTGTGTTCTTGTGTATTGCATTAATTGATGTTATTAGGTTTTCTATTCACACTTATCCTCGTACAAATCTACATACACCTTCTTGTTACCATCTACTTGAGCGATGAAAACATCTTTCTCAGTCGATGCTCCTTGTTGCGTAATTTCATGTATTAACCACTTTTTAGAATACCCGAGTCTTGCCAAATTTTCATGCAATATATGACCATCCATAATTAATAACGTAGGTGCATTTTCATGTTTTAACTTTATACCTAGAAAATTAGGAGTAATGGGCTCCATATCAGGTTTCTTCATAACACTTAGTTGTCCATTAGCTTCAAAAACAGCCATTTGTACATCATCTAACTTAAAGACATTCTTCTCTCGTAAAAGCATCATTAACTCATCAATCGCCATCTGATTTTTTTTCATGGTTTCTTCCAATACTTCACCATCTTTAATAATGATCGAGGGCTTACCATCTGTTAACTGTAGAAATCTTCTTGATTTGAGTCCGATAAGACTTAAAATAATTGGAAGTACTCCCCATATAATTAGAGAAACTAATCCGTTTGAAATTTTTATGTTTTGATCAACGGACATTGTTGATGCAATGGAACCAATCGTTATACCAACAACATAATCGAAGAAGGTAAGCTGAGAAAGCTGTTTCTTTCCCATAATTCGTGCCAAGAAGAGCAAGACGAGAAATGAAACAATGGAACGGATTAATATTAATACATACTCTGGCACTATTATTCCCCCAATTGAAAAGTCTGAATAAGTTTTCTTTATTATTGGGTAATCTAACTATTAATATGCAACAATTAGGGGGATAAACGTAGATGTTTCAGAAAGCTATGCTTTGTATAATGATGTTACTTATCGTATCAGGATGTTCTGCTCAAAATGGTAAAAATGAATTCAAAGAGAAAATAAATCTACTTGAACAATCATTAAGTAATAAAGATACTGCTTCATTAAAGGTACAAGTAGATGAGTTATTACAATTGTATAAACATAATGAGTGGAAATTACAATTATTAGGTGATGAAGGGGAATATGAACGGCTTCATGAAAGCATACAACGAATCATTGTGGCGATCGAAGAAGAAGATTACACTGAAGCAAAGATAGAGCTTAGTACGACTAAAACAATTTTGCAAGATATTTATTCATTGTGATCTATATAGCATTTCATTCAAAAAACACTCCTTCATGATGTTATTGAAGGGGTGTTTTGTGCTAATTGTCACGTGACAAGATGATGACAGCAGTAACTATTAGAAATTACGAATGAAAGTTGTAGTTAAGTTATGAACATAGTTGTGAATCTATAGTAGCGCTTTATATAGATGAATAGTATGATATACCTAAATAATATTGTTGATAAGTGACTTTAGTCTTATGTGGAGTGTGAAGCCATCAAATGCCGTACTATTATTTTAAAGAAATATGGACACCACTTAAACTGATTGGAATTAGCTTTTTTAAGGATGAAGAGAATCACATTTGGTTTAAATTGTGGAGAGGTAAAAGAAGAAAACTGAATATATAGAATAGTAAGCGTTAGCTAGAAGTTATAGAATTGTTATACGCTGTTAATTGGCCATCCGAGAGTATTATTCTTACGGATGGCTATTTTATATGCGAAAATAGTCAGTTACTAGTTTAATTTAAGAAGGAGGAGTGATTGTTGCAAAAGTTCTCGAATTAACTGGTAGCACGTCTTATACATCATTTGCTGATGATGCTACAAATCCATCATGGGCCAAAAATGCGATTGCATCTTTACAAGAAAAAGGATTGGTCTCAGGAAAAACAGGCAATAAATATGATCCGAGTGCTGCGTCAACAAGAGCAGAAGCAATTACGCTTATTTTGAATATGTTAAATAATAAATAAGTACTGATTTCAAGGAAAAGCTTTTCGATGATGATCAATCATTGAGAAGCTCTTTTTATTATTTGTTGGGCTAATGACCAAATGTTTTGGATGATATTGACTAAGTGTTCTATGTGTTATACTATATATATAACAGATAGAACACTGTTAAACGAAGTAATTCAAATTTCTATATCAATTAAATGACATTGAAGTGAAAGTATATTGCATTTGAATAACATATCGTTATCAAGGTAGTGGCATATCGGAGATTGCAAAAAGTTGTAGGGGGTGATTAACATGCTGTTAGCCATAGATATGCAATCTGAAACACCTATATATACACAGATTGCACAGCAAATTATCGAAGGGATAGCGAAAGGTGAACTAATTCCAGGGGAAGGCTTACCGTCTGTGCGAGCCTTAGCAGTAGATTTGGGCGTGAATTTGCATACTGTCAACAAAGCGTATCATTTATTGAAACAAGATGGATATGTTCAAATTAATCGCAAGCAAGGTGTCATCATTGAACCTGATGCACTGCCAATTGCTGACGAACAGTTTAAGAAAAACTTACTGGAGCGATTGAGACCTCTTGTTGCAGAAGCAGTTGCTAGAGGGATGGAGATTGATCAGTTCGAGCAGTTGGTTGGTATAACGTTCAAAGAGATGCTCCCTAATGGTAGCTAGTTATTGAAGAATATCGAGTAAGTAATAAAAAGTTGAAGTTTAAGCTTCCGACGTACTTTTTATATGCAAGAAGAGTATCAAGTAAGTAATAAAAAGTTGAAGGAGATGAATGGAATGGAACTTTGGATATTAATAGCGCTGTTTGTACCGATCATTGCAATTGTGGCAATTACCCCACTAATTACAAGGAAGGTTGAGGCATTTGGTGTAACTGTACCAGAAGGCATCAAGCAGGATCCGTTCGTTAAAAAGCAGATCAAAACATATATTACGCTATGTACTACACTTGGCTTAGTATTAATTGTGGCATTGCTATTGCTTTTACAAAGTAATCAAGAGGAATCTTTTTATGCTATAGCTTATTCTTGCTTCATTTTCGGATATATGCTTGTTAGCTTCATTTTCTATTATGTTAGTCATGTTCAGATTAAAAAGTGGAAACAAACTCAAAGTTGGTACGATGAGCAGCTTGCTACTCAAAAGATTGTTGTACAAACGGGCTTCCATAATAAGCGAATGACGATCTCATTAGCATGGTATATCCCACATTTACTACTTGTGGTAGGTACAGTAATTTACAGTTTATTGAACTATGATAAATTTCCTGAGATCATTCCTATGCAGTTTAATTTTGATGGTGAAGTCACAAGGAGTGTCGAGAAAAGTTTATCAGCGGTGCTAGGACTATCTGGTATTTCTCTAACGATGATTGTCGTGTTTATCTTCTCTCACATTTCCATTGCTAAAGCCAAACAAGTAGTTGAAAGTAAAGATCCAGAAGGATCAGTTGAACGCAATCCTCGTTTCCGTTATTCTTGGTCGATCTTTACAGCGATCACTGGTTTTTTAATTGTATTGATGATGTGCTTTGGCCAATTATCTTTCTTGCTTAATATTTCTAACAATACTAATATGCTAATCGTATTTGCGGTAGTTGGAGTTATTGTGCTTGGAGCAATCGTACTAAGTATAAAGACTGGTCAAGGTGGATCACGGATTAAGCTTAACGACTCGCATGGAAAAAGTAATGTATCAGTTGCTGACCAAGATCAATACTGGAAAGCAGGAATTATCTATTGGAATAGTAAAGATCCTGCAATCTTCGTGGAGAAGCGCTTTGGTGTAGGTTGGACTATGAATTTTGCAAGACCTTTAAGTTGGTTATTAATTATCGGTATTCTTGCGATTGCCTTAATTCCGAGCATTTTCTTATCTTAGTTTCTGTTGAAAATAATTAATTGGGCACATTTGGGAGGGAATCTATTCAATTTGATAGGGAAAACGAATGTTTTTATCTTTTTATCGAAAAACATTCGTAAAATGATTGACAAAAATGTGCCTACCTCGATAAAATTAAAGACGGAATACAACAAAAGCATATACTTTCGTATAATCTCAAGAATTGGCTTGAGAGTCTCTACTAGATCACCGTAAATGATCAGGCTACGAGGGGTGAAAGAAAGCCACTAGGCCAGTGGTATATTTCTTTCCTTTTTGCAGAGCCTAGAGAAATGCGATTTACGCATTTTCTTCATGGGCTTTTTTGCTTGTTCCATCACAATTTTGGGAGGTTATATTCAAAATGGAGCGTTTCTTTCGATTAAAGGAACTAGGAACAAATGTAAGAACTGAAATTATGGCAGGTCTAACGACTTTCATGACTATGGCTTATATTCTAGCAGTTAACCCAATGATTTTGGGTAGTGCTGGTATGGACGTTCAAGGAGTATTTCTAGCAACTGCATTGTCAGCAGGTATTTTCACTATTGCAATGGGGATTTTCATTAACTTCCCAGTTGCACTTGCTCCAGGTATGGGTTTAAATGCTTATTTCGCATCAGTAATTCTTGCCTCGGCTGCCACGGATACGCCGATTACACCAGCAATGGGGTTAACGGCAGTATTTATCTCAGGTATTATCTTTATCATCTTAACAATTACGCAAATTCGTCAAATGTTAATTGATGCTGTACCTGATAGTTTGAAGCATGCGATTACTGTTGGTATCGGTCTATTCATTACGATTATCGGTATGAAGGGCAGCGGCTTGATGACCATCAATGTGGAAAGCTTTACTGATATTACGGCTGGTAGTTTTACACCAGTTACAGGTAACGAGACGGTTATCGGTCTTGGTAGCTTCTCTAATGAAACGATGGTCTTTACGATCATTGCATTACTAATTACAGGAATTATGATGGTAATTAAAGTTCCTGGTGCTATTCTATGGGGAATGGTTGCTACAACAATCATTGCGATCATTACAGGAAATGTAGATGCTAATACAATCTTATCAACGAATAGTTGGATGCCAGACTTCAGCAAAATGCATTTTGCTGACTTCGACTTCGCTGGTGTCATTGAAGTAGGTTTAGTAACAGTAATTCTTACATTCACATTCGTAGAAATGTTTGATACATTCGGTACATTAGTTGGAACAGCTACTCGTGCTGGTATTATGAAAGATAAAGAAACTGGTAAAAAACGTGTTGGTAAAGCGATGTTCGTTGACGCGATCGGCGTAAGTGGTGGTGCTGTTCTTGGTACAAGTACAGTAACAGCTTTCGTTGAGAGCTCATCTGGTATTGCGCAAGGTGGCCGTACTGGACTTACAGCTGTTACGACAGGTATCTGCTTCTTGCTTTCAATTTTCATTTTACCGGTAGTTATGTTAGTTCCAGGTTCTGCAACTTCTGCAGCACTAATTATTGTTGGCGTACTTATGATGCAATCTGTGAAAGAAATTGATTTCTCTGATATGGTGTATGCAATTCCTGCATTCTTCATTATCGTGTTCATGCCTTTCTCTTACAGTATTGCTAACGGTATCTCTTTCGGTATCGTGTTCTACGTAGTACTTGCTACAATTGCTAACCTTGCGAAAAAAGGTCAGTATAAAGTTCACTGGTTAATGTGGGTACTTGCATTATTAATTATCTATCGCTACGTATTTATGGGCGGCGAATAAATAATGTAACAAAAAGAAGCAGCGCTTGGCCGGCGCTGCTTCTTTTTTATTTTAAATGAAGTTATGTTTATCGTATTATTCTCCTAGACTTAACTGCCATTGGATACCGAATTTATCAGTGACCATGCCATAACATTTACTCCAAAAAGTTTCTTGGAGCTCCATACCGATAGATCCACCTTCTTGTAATTGTTCATAGGCAGATTCGATTTCTTGACGATCAGTACTCACAATAGCAAGTGTGATGTTATTCCCTTGGATGAAGGGCATACTTGGGAAAACATCAGAGAACATGACATTACTTCCACTAATTTGTAACCTAGCATGCATAATTAGATCTTTTATATCTTCGCGTTTTGCTTCTTCTGGAGCTTGAGGAATCTCCCCAAAAGTCATTAACTGTGTAATCTCTTGATTGAATACTTTGGCATAAAATTCAACAGCTTGACGGCAATTTCCATTGAAATTAAGATATACATCTACTGACATTTTGATTGCTCCTTTAATTGTAATGTATGCTAGCACAATAAATGACTAACGATACGTATTGTTATTTTATCATGACAATTAATATGAATTCTATACCTATTAAGTTACATATAAAGTTACTTGAAGGTAGATGACATGAACATAATAGTGAACTAATGGTTTAAAATCTGATAGAATTAGTTGAAAGCGTTATTATTCAGTAGCAAAATTAGAACTATAGTATGTATTTATTTCAGAGTGGAAAATTAACATTAAGGTAAGGTGAAAATATGTATAAGGTAGATTTAAACTGTGATATGGGTGAAAACTTTGGCATATATAATTTAGGACAAGACGAAGAATTAATGAAATATATTACGTCGACGAATATCGCATGTGGGTATCATGCTGGAGATCCAATGACAATGCGCAAAACGGTAAAGCTAGCGCTTCAGTATGGTGTTGCTATCGGAGCACATCCAGGATTACCAGATATGGCTGGCTTTGGTCGACGTATAATGGATATAAGTGCTGAAGAAATATACGGACTGGTATTATATCAGATTGGTGCTTTGCAGGCATTTGCGAAAGCGGAAGGAACCTCGATTACTCATGTAAAGCCTCATGGGGCATTATATCAAATGGCGAATCAGAATACTGCTATTGCCGAGGCTATCGCTGAAGCGGTATACCGTATTGATGGAGATGTGTATTTGGTTGGTCAATCAAGCAGCAAGCTTGTTAAAGCTGGTGCAAGAGCAGGTCTTCGTACGTTGAATGAAGTTTTCGCTGATCGTAATTATGAGAAGGACGGTTCCTTAACGCCAAGATCACATGAACAAGCACTAATTGTACAGTCTAAATACGCTGCAGAGCGTGTCATTCGTATGGTGCTTGAACATAAAGTTGAAAGTAGAACAGGCGAAGAAATGAACATGCGTGCAGATACGATATGTGTACATGGTGATTCACCAGATGCTCTAGAGCATGTGATTCAACTATCGCAAGCGTTGTCCGAGGCAGGAATTGAAGTCGTTCATCCAGTGTAAGGAAGTTCAAAATAGTGGACGTTGATAACGATGATTAAGCTGAGGTAGCATATTCGACATCGAAGATGCTCCCCATCGAAAGCCTGCGTGTGCTCACGTACCCAAAACGTACGCTGTGCTACTCGTTTTCGCCGTGGAGCATCTTCTCGATTCTAAACGCTCACATTTTGAACCTACATTTGAAGAGGAAGTTCAAAATAGTGGACGTTGATAACGATGATTAAGCTGAGGTAGCATATTCGACATCGAATATGCTACCCATCGAAAGCCTGCGTGTGCTCACGTACCCAAAACGTACGCTGTGCTACTCGTTTTCGCCGTGGTGCATCTTCTCGATTCTAAACGCCCACATTTTGAACCTACATTTGAAGAGGAAGTTCAAAATAGTGGACGTTGATAACGATGATTAAGCTGAGGTAGCATATTCGACATCGAATATGCTACCCATCGAAAGCCTGCGTGTGCTCACGTACCCAAAACGTACGCTGTGCTACTCGTTTTCGCCGTGGTGCATCTTCTCGATTCTGAACGCCCACATTTTGAACCTAAATTTGAAGAGGAATCTTAGGGCACGGGCATTGACCGCTCGTGTACTCACTGTACACGTTGCTGGGTGCTGTATTATCGTTGGGAAGGAGGCTTATATATGGAATATTCACTTTTGCCTTTAGGGGAGAAGGCAGTTATTATTCGACTCGGGCATGAAATAAACGAACAGACACACTATATAGTTATGAATTTATTAAAATATTTGGAAAGTGAGCCGTTAGATGCTGTCATCGAATACGTACCTGCTTATTGCTCGATAACTGTTCACTATAATCCACTCATTATGAAAGCAACTAGCAGAAACATTGAATCTGCCTCACGAGCGATGCAAAGGCAATTAGAACAATGTATTGAACGATTTGAGAAAAGAGAGAGTGAAGTTGATTATTCGGAACATAGAGTTATTGAGATTCCTGTTTGTTATGGCGGTGCCTATGGCCCTGACTTATTTGACGTAGCAAGATTTAACGATATGACGACGGAAGATGTTGTTCACATACATTGTGGTAAATCATACCTTGTACATATGCTGGGTTTTGCACCAGGTTTTCCGTATTTAGGTGGGATGGACAAACGTATTGCGACACCTCGCAAAGCAATTCCTAGAACCCGAATAATAGCAGGCAGTGTTGGAATTGCGGGGGAACAGACGGGGATTTATCCAGTTTCTACACCTGGTGGATGGCGAATTATCGGTCGTACGCCATTAAGAATGTTCAATCCGCTCGATAATGTGCCGACATTAGTGCAAGCGGGAGATTGGATCAAATTTATTCCAATTACGGAAGAACAATTTCTAGAAATTAGTACATCGCAATGGACATAATTGAAGGGGGTGCGGTGCGTGGGTATTGAAGTCATTAGAGCAGGCATGCTTACTACGATTCAAGATTTAGGTAGATATGGTTATCAGAAGTTTGGACTCAATAATAATGGAGCGATGGATGAAGGTGCAGCACGAGTTGCCAATATTTTAGTTGGTAATGACGAACATAAAGCCGTATTAGAACTTACGTTGGCAGGCACGTCATTAAAGATGACTGCTGATCATCTCATCGCCATATGCGGTGGGGATATGTCTGCAACAATGAATGGTCAATTAGTACCGATGTGGCAACCTTTCATTGTAAACAAAGATTCCGTTATAAATTTTAGTCAATATAAAAGTGGATGTAGAGTATATATAGCTATCGCTGGTGGAATAAAAATTCAAGCGGTCCTTCATAGTTATAGTACGAATATGCGAGCTAGTATTGGTGGTTATGAAGGTAGAGCTTTGCGTAATGGAGATATCATTGAAGTATGTGATATGAGTAATCAATCATGTTCAGTCGGGCTGTGGCAGAAGTTGCGACAGATCGACTCTAAAGCATTTAACGCTCAGCACTTTGGAATCGCACATGAAGAAAATGTTCCAATACGGTTTATTGCAGGGCCTGAGTATAATTTGTTAGATGAAGAAAATAAGCGGAAATTTACGGAGTCAAAATGGGTAATTGATTCTCAATCTGACCGAATGGGATATCGATTGCAAGGCCCCTCATTGAACATGATACAAAAACAAGAATTAATATCCGAGGGTGTCGTTCATGGAACGGTTCAATTGCCTGCTAATGGACAACCGATTGTACTACTAGCAGATCGTCAAACAACAGGGGGTTATCCTCGTGTCGCCGTTGTGGCGTCAGTTGATATTCCAATGTTTGGTCAGTTGAAACCAGGCAGTGCAATTACATTTGTAGAGGTAACAATTGAAGAGGCAGAACAACTTCTGTTTGATTCGGAGCAAGATATGAAGCGATTAAAGATTGCCATTCAATTAAAGAGTAAGCAGTAATTGAATAGCAATCGCACTTATTTGAAAAATAAGAAATGTGTTGGTAATTGTCTTAAGGAGCCATCTGAAGGCTTGTTAATGATGCTCCCATTAAAGATTAGGGAAGAAGAACCGCCACCATCTAAATTATAGGCATCTACTAAACCATATCCTTTGAGAATGGTTTGAAGTTCAGTAAGAGTCGCACCTTTGCTGCCATTTGTGTTATATCCATCGGTCACCATAATTAATAGTTGATCATCTTTGTAGTTGGCGATAATCGTTCGTGGCGCCCTAGCGGGATTAGTCTTCCATTTATTAGGTATAGTTT
The DNA here is from genome assembly GCA_023639215.1 of Candidatus Pristimantibacillus lignocellulolyticus. Classification (NCBI taxonomy): domain Bacteria; kingdom Bacillati; phylum Bacillota; class Bacilli; order Caryophanales; family Paenibacillaceae; genus Pristimantibacillus (SeqCode); species Pristimantibacillus lignocellulolyticus (SeqCode). The sequence continues at coordinate 564,642 of CP097899.1, read as the reverse complement.
GTGAAGAACCGTTTTTCAATAATACGGGTACGAAGGTTGCTCCGAATGATGGCTTTAACTTGTCCAATTGCTCTTTTTTGGTGAATTTACCGCCGATTAGTTTATTCTTAGTGTCCATTCCAACAAAGAATAAATCCGACTGACTCGGTTGAAACCCTTGAATATATTCTCCATCCATAACCGTTGTTCCAAGTGGATAACGTTTGCCCCCAGCATCAGCAAAACCTCCTGCATTAATTGCTACTGCTGCACCATAAGTTTTTGCTGCGGTAAGAGTTGTCATCGTATCACCCAATTCATCTCCACCTAATACCATCTTCATAGCATCCGAACTTTTTAATTTCACCTTAACTACATAGGAGTTGAAATTTTCCTGATTAATATAGAATAGTTGAGCGCGTAGTTTCTTCGTATCGATGGTAGCGGAAGGTTTACCTAGACGAGCTGTTATTTTGTTGTCATAAATAGTTAGTGGTATCTGTTTACTTGCAGTAATTAATTTACTTACTGCACTAATTTCCTTATTTGTCTTCTCATAAAGTTCATAATGCTCTTCGACATACTTAATAGTTTCATTCGCAAGATCAACATTTGCACCTAATTGTTCATTAGCTAAAATATATAGTTCTTCCCGTTGCTTAGTAGACTCTGAAGTCATATGTTTAGGAGTAAGGTCATCTTGCAAATCAAATTGAACAGTAGTAACAATCATCCATATAAACAAACCCATTATTGGTGCGGCTAAAAATACAAAAGTTCGATTCATCCATTGTACGGTATTCATTATTTCATTAACTCCAAACTTTTTTGTAATTCATTAAGTTGAGTTTTCATCGCATTCAATTGGGTATACAACATATTACTATTATCTGTACTAGAATTCGCATTGTCTTTTGTAAAGGTTAATAGTTCATTTAGTTGCTCGATTTTGATCTGTAGATCGGATAATTGTGTAATATAGCTCGTTTCAAGTTTTTCTATCTGTTCATCGTAGCTCGTTTGAAGAGTTTTAATTTGTGCTGATGTTTGTTCTTCGATTTGTCCAGTGACAGTCTTTTTAAAATGTTCCATATAGGAATGAGTGGCGTAAAAACCACCTGCAATTAATAGTAGCCATAACATGAAAAAATTAATAAATGCGAGTCGAAGCCTACGTTTTTTACTACTTTCCTTTCTTCGTACTACTGTCAAATCTTCTGTTTGTAATTCTGCCATTTCTTTTTCACCTCTGTAATTAGACGTTAACAACATTAATAATTGTTGCAACGTTATATATTGTAACATTTTGAATTGATTGATGGTGGTGTATAATGAAAAAAGTAAGAGGCATATAATGGAGGTTAAAGTTATGAATCAATTAGCTACATTTGCAGGAGGCTGTTTCTGGTGCATGGTTACACCATTCGATCAAATTCCTGGTGTAATAAAAGTAACATCCGGCTATACAGGTGGTCATACTGAAAATCCTACGTATGAAGAAGTGTGTTCGGATACGACAGGTCATGTTGAAGCAGTTCAGATAGAATACGATCCAACACTTTTAAGCTACGAGAAATTGTTAGAGATGTATTGGCAACAAATCGATCCAACAGATATTGAAGGGCAATTTAACGATAAAGGCCATTCTTATCGTACATTTATTTTCTATCACTCTGAAGAGCAACAAAAATTAGCGGAAGCTTCCAAAGCAGAGCTAGCAGCTAGTGGTCGATTTGCGAAACCTATTGTGACAGAAATTGTTGAGGCTGATGATTTCTACGAAGCCGAAGAATATCACCAAGATTATTACAAGAAAAATCCATTCCGCTACAAAATGTATGCTAAAGGATCTGGTAGAGAGAGTTTTATTAAACAGCATTGGACAATAAAAAAGAATGAAGGCGAACTTAGAGCACGTCTAACGCCAATTCAATATGAAGTAACGCAAAATAATGCCACGGAAGCTCCGTTCCGTAATGAGTTTTGGGATCACCGGGATGATGGTATTTATGTAGATATCGTTTCCGGCGAGCCATTGTTTAGCTCTCTAGATAAATTCGATGCACATTGTGGTTGGCCGAGTTTTACGAAGCCACTTGAAAATCATAATGTACTAGAAGAACTTGATGTCACTCATGGTATGGTTCGCACAGAGGTTCGTTCGAAAGAAGGAGATTCTCACTTAGGTCATGTATTTGAAGATGGACCTGAACCTACTGGAATGCGCTATTGTATCAATTCGGCGTCACTTAGATTTATTCCGAAAGATCAATTAGAGGAAAATGGCTTTGGACAATATTTGAGATTATTTCAATAAGGATTAAGAGAAAGGGTGTAATCGTATGACAGACCAATGTGAGAATCGTCCAATTGATCATTATGAGGAAATAATTCAGGCTTTGCATGATCGAAGAACAATCGGTAGAGTGAAGAAGGATATTGTTCCGAAAGCTATTATTGAGAAACTAATTGAAGCCGCTACATGGGCGCCAAGTCATCATAACACTCAGCCATGGAAATTCGTCGTTATGACTGGAGAAGGTCGAGCAAAACTTGGCGAGGGCTATGCAGAAGTATTTACTGCAGTAACAGGTGAGACGGATGAAGAGAAAAGATCTAAGGAAATTAAGAAAGCTTTTCGTTCTCCAGTAGTTATTGCAGCTATCTGTTCTCCTTCAGATGATCCTCGTGCGGTATTAGAAGAAGAATTAGCAGCTACTCAAGCAGCAGTACAAAACTTATTGCTTGCTGCACATGCGTATGGCTTAGGTGCCATTTGGCGCTCGGGTGCACCGATGTATCATGAGGTTATGCATAAACATTTCGCTCTACGTGAAGATGAATCAATAGTAGCATTTATTTATATCGGTTATGCAGAAATGGTACCGCCGTTGGCTTCGCGGAGGCCAGTAAATGAAGTCTCGCAGTGGCTAGAATAAAATAGAGGTAGTTCAAAAAGTTAACTTTGATAACTACATTATAAATACAAAATAAGGCTGTTCGTGGAAGACGTCCAAGTGACGTCGTTCATGAACAGCCTTTTATAATAAAGTAGGGAATATATTTACTCCAGTTCAAGTTTAGCTACATTGAAATTTTCGCTTAGAAGATACCAATTTGTATCCGCAATAATTCCTAGCTTCCAATAACTAACGCCTCTTAGGTCATGTTGTTTCACAAGATTGAATTTGGCTTGTAGGCTACGAGCATCTTCGAACCAGACGACATGTTCCTTTTTGTTTTCATCGTAGAATGAAAAATGAGGTGATTGTGCTGTAGAGTCATATTCGATGGCAGCTTTTTTCTCGCGTGCAAGTGAGGTAGCGGCTTCCGTACTTAATGCTCTAGCTCGTGAGACTCCTGACTCGTATGGTAACGTCCATTCATATCCATACAGTGGAATTCCGAGCATAATCTTATTAGCTGGAATTTCGGTTAAAGCATAATTAATAACTTTCGATACTTCGTTGAGTGGGGCGACAGCTCGAGGAGGTCCCCCAGTCCAACCCCATTCGTATGTCATAATAATTACAAAATCAAGCACCTCACCATGAACTTTATAATCATGAGCTTCATATAATCTTCCTACCTGATCGCTACTAGTCTTTGGGGCAACTGCTGAAGATACTAAATAGTTAAATTGATGTAGATGTCTAGTTATATCACGCAGAAATTGATTATATAGTTCTCGATCTTCGGGAGGAATATATTCGAAATCAATATTAAGTGCTTTGAAGCCACGCTCCGCCATTGTATTGGCCACCGTTGTAATTAAATGAGTGTACGATTGTTGTGTATTGAGCACATGGGAAATAAGTTCACCGCTAAATCCTTGTTCTGAAATGTTGGAAATTACCATCATGGGGGTAACACCGTTTGCAATGGCTGTTTCTCTAAGTGCCTCATCATCAATTGAAACGAGAGTTCCGTCTTCTTTAATATGGTAACTAAATATTGAAAGATAGGTTAACTCGTTAGCGCGTTCCCTAACTTCTTTTTGTGCGACATCATCGTAACGTTCAATATATCCATTCACTTCTATCGTCATTAATTGTGGGGCAGGAATAATAATGATTTGTCCAGGTTTTATAAGGGCGGGGTTACTAATATTATTCGCTGCGGCAATTTCTTGCAAACTTAATCCATATTGCCTAGCAATAGCCCATAACGATTCCCCTCGCGCAACTTTATGTGTTTTACTACTTGAAGGGGTAGGGATAATTAAAGCTTGACCAACTACAAGAGCATCACTTTCTCCTATATTATTAACTTCAACAATATGCTCAAGCGGTACGCCATAAGTCCGTGCCAAATTCCACAATGAATCATTCCGCGCAACAGTATGTATTTGCATGTCTTCCCTCCTAAAACTTTTTATTAATCTCTAGATATACTTCTTGCGATAAAAAGTGACTTCGAAAGCGATGGCTTAATTTTGAAAGGATCAACGCATTAATCCGTGCTTGACGAGATCAAAGCTTACCCAAACGGACACAGAAGTCGTTATTTACGAAATTAAGGGTTGAATAGCATTCTAGCGGACACAGAAGTCGTTATTCGTCCGTGATGGAACCCTAACGCATCAAATAATATGAAATAAGTGCATCTGAGTCCATAAAGATCGATCATAGAGTTATATGCGGCAAATAAGGCTCCTGATGTCCGCGATCAATCGAGTGAAGAAATCAAAATCAACCCGGATTGATATTCAATCCTTGATAATGGTTGGATCCCTTTTTATTCCTCTAAATATGCTACAGCGGAGAGAACTAATATTCACTCTCACATATGCTACAGCGGAAAGAACAAATCGCTAGTGGAGAAGCGATAGCGGTCGTTTGTGTCATCGGATTTATACTCCGATGATTTGTTACATTAAATCCGAGGCCAACGGCGATTGTAACAGCGAGTAGCTCACGGAGCGTTGCTATACCAAAGGTGATTGTAACAGCGATCAGTTCAGGCAGCGTTGAAAATCACACCACCGATCAGTTCTCGAAGCATTGGCTATCACGTTACAAGTTCTCTGGGGGTTAGCATATTATACTCATATATATTCATATAAAATTGTCTATATTATAAGAAATCGAAATATTTGTAGTCTATGTATGTTCATTCGTTTTATAGATTACATTTCATGTTAGTTATTAGTGAACTTGAGTGAAAATAGTCGATATTTAGGTGTTAGCATTTGAGTTTATGTTAGAAAAGCGAACTATAGGAAATGAAAAATGATTAATGTTCGTATTTTGTTGACAGTACTCATAGAGTTAGATAAACTATAAGTGCATGTTCAAAAATCCAGATTTTCAACATCGCGAAGATGATTTGAAAGTAGGATAGAAGGCGTTAGTTAACTTAATAGGTGTTATAAATAATTATTGAAAAATATGTAAATATCTCGTATATGTTTGAGGGAATGGCTCAAACGTCTCTACCCAGAACCAACACTTTCTGGACTACGGGCTTAATGATGCGATTGAATGAGACAGTGAAGACATGTAATGCTGCTAATCGGGGGAACTTGAAACAGTTGAGTTTCTAAGTTATTTCTAGTAGATATTCTTACCTCGATGAGGGTTGCTCTTAACTTCGATCAATTCATAAGTAGAAACAGCCGTTTTAGCATAATTTTTTTGCTGTTACAACAGGCATGTTTCATCGAAGTCCGGTAGCAAGTCTGAGATGGTTTGCTAGTGGACTTTTTGTGCTTTTTTATCTTATTTGCTAAATAGAGATCATCATTAACTTCATATAAGAAAGTAGGTAATTCGTAATGTCTGCAAAGGTTGGCGTAATCATGGGAAGTAAATCAGATTGGGCAACAATGAAATTAGCTTGCGATATTCTGGAAGAACTTGAAATTCCCTATGAGAAAAAAGTAGTTTCTGCACATCGTACTCCAGATCTGATGTTTGAATATGCGGAAACTGCACTACAAAGAGGAATCAAAGTAATAATTGCCGGTGCAGGTGGTGCTGCGCATTTACCAGGTATGGTTGCAGCAAAGACAATATTGCCGGTTATTGGTGTTCCAGTGAAATCCTCTAATTTAAGTGGACTAGATTCCCTGCTTTCCATCGTACAAATGCCAGGTGGTATACCAGTGGCAACGGTGGCGATTGGTAATGCAGGAGCGACAAATGCGGGTCTGTTAGCTGCACAAATGCTAGCGACTTCCGATTCCGAATTACAAATGCGCGTTGAAGCTCGTAGAGAACGTGTGAAGCAAGAAGTGCTAGCAAGTAGTGAAGAAATATGAGTAATGGTCAACTAAATGCAAGTATAAAGACTATACTACCTGGTTCTACAATTGGTGTTCTTGGTGGCGGTCAACTTGGACGAATGATTGCGAACGCTGGTAGTGAACTTGGATATCGCTTTGTAACTCTTGATCCAACAGATGGCGGACCTATGGGGCAAGTGAGTGAACAAATTGTTGCGAAATACGACGATGCTAATGCTGCTCGTGAGCTTGCAAAGCGCGCTGATGTCATAACGTACGAATTTGAAAATGTGGATGCAAATGTAGCTTCGATGTTAATGGAAGAAGCATATGTCCCTCAAGGAAGTCACTTACTGTATACGACTCAACATCGATTACGTGAAAAACATGCGATCGAAGCTGCTGGGGTTCAAGTTGCTCCTTATCGTGAAATTACTTCACAAGCTGATTTGGAAGCTGCAGTTGCCGAGTTCGGTATGCCTTGCGTGTTGAAGACAGCTACAGGTGGATATGATGGTAAGGGACAATGGGTAATTCGTAGCGAGCAAGAAATTGCTGAAGCCTACCAGACGTTAGCTAAGGCGAAAACGGAACTCGTGTTAGAGAAGTTCATTAAATTCTCTAAAGAAATTTCTGTTATTGCAGCACGTAGTCCGCAAGGTGAAGTGAAAGTTTTTCCTGCATCAGAAAACATTCATGTTAGCAATATTCTTCATTTGTCTATTGTGCCGGCACGCATCGAGCCAGCATTACAACAACAAGCTGAGCAACTTGCCTTGCAAATTGCAAAAGGTCTTGATGCTGTAGGATTAATTGCAGTAGAAATGTTTGTAACGGAGGAAGGTGAGCTTTTCGTAAATGAGCTTGCACCTCGTCCACATAATAGCGGTCATTATACAATGGAGGCATGTCGCACATCGCAATTTGAGCAACATGTTCGCGCTGTATGTAATTTACCGCTTGGCGATACTAGCCTAACAACTCCTGTTGTGATGGTTAATGTACTTGGTCAACATGTCGCACCTTTGCTAGAAAGATTTGCAACTCATGATGAACTTGCTGATCAGTTAGTTGTGACAACAAAGCTTCACTTGTACGGTAAAGCAGATGCTGTTCATAACCGTAAAATGGGTCATGTCAATGTATTAGCTCGTACCGTTGAAGACGCAATGCAATGGATTGAAGCTACTTGCATTTGGACAGAAGAATGGAAAAGTTGGAATAAATAAATTAGATATTGGAAGGGTGTTACTTGAATGTTAGAGCGTTATAGCAGACCTGAAATGAGAGCCATTTGGACAGAACAAAATAAATTCCAAGCTTGGTTAGAAGTAGAACTTTGTGCTTGTGAGGCATGGGTAGAGCTAGGAGTAATTCCAGCTGAAGATGTTGAAGCACTTCGTGCAAAAGCTACTTTTGATGTAGAGCGTATTTATGAGATTGAACAAGAAACTCGTCACGATGTTATTGCTTTCACACGTGCCGTATCTGAAACAGTCGGTCCAGAACGTAAATGGGTTCACTATGGTCTAACTTCAACTGACGTTGTTGACACTGCTACTGGATATTTGTTACTTCAAGCCAATGCAATACTTAAAAAAGATATCGAGAACTTTATTGCGATTGTTCGCGACAAAGCGATTCAATATAAAGATACACCAATGATGGGTCGTACACATGGTGTACACGCTGAACCTACGACTTTCGGATTGAAATTAGCACTATGGCATGAAGAAATGAAACGTAATCTTGAGCGCTTTGAGCATGCTGCTGATAACGTTCAATACGGAAAAATTTCAGGTGCTGTTGGAACGTATGCTAACATTGATCCTTTCGTTGAAGAATTCGTATGTAATAAGTTAGGTACAAAAGCTGCTCCAATCTCAACACAAACGTTGCAACGTGATCGTCATGCTGAATATATGGCTACCCTTGCGTTAGTTGCAACTTCTCTTGATAAATTCGCAACAGAAATTCGTGCGTTGCAAAAGAGTGAGTTCCGTGAAGTAGAAGAAGCTTTTGCAAAAGGTCAAAAAGGATCTTCTGCAATGCCTCACAAACGTAATCCAATTGGTTGTGAGAACATCTCTGGTCTATCTCGTGTAATTCGTGGACATATGCTTACTGCATACGAAAACGTAACTCTGTGGCATGAAAGAGATATTTCTCATTCATCAGCAGAGCGTGTCATTCTTCCAGATGCAACGATGCTTCTGAACTACATGCTTAACCGTCTAGGTAACATTATCAAAAACCTAACTGTGTTCCCTGAAAACATGAAACGCAATATGGGTGCAACTTATGGTGTTCCATTCTCTGGTCGTGTATTAACGAAACTGATTGATAAAGGTTTCAGCCGTGAGGAAGCGTACGATACGGTTCAACCGCGTGCGATGCAAGCTTGGGAAACTAAAGTTCAATTCCGTACAATTATAGAAGAAACACCAGAAATTACAGCGGTTCTTTCTCCAGAAGAGATTGAAGATGCGTTTAATCCGCAATGGCATTTGAAGCATGTGGATACTATTTTTAAAAGATTAGCTTTGATTTAGCTCGTAAGTCAGCATTATCATCGTGATCACGTACAATAAAGCTTCATCGAGTATTTGTGCGTCAGCACCAAGAATATGACATGAAGCTAGTGAAGTGCGAAGCGTAAGTGTACGTTATTGGTACACGCGCATCGTAAACAAGCGATGAATGGCATATTCGATGTCGTATAAGCTACGTCAGCATAATCATCGTGATCACGTACAATAAAGCTTCATCGAGTATTTGTGCGTCAGCACCAAGAATATGACATGAAGCTAGTGAAGTGCGAAGCGTAAGTGTACGTTATTGGTACACGCGCATCGTAAACAAGCGATGAATGGCATATTCGCTGTCGAATAAGTTACGTCAGCATAATCATCGTGATCACGTACAAATTAGGAGGAATTAGTTCATGACTACGCAAGTGCAAGCTATATCTTCAGCAGTTGACTATGTTCGTGCTCCCCTTATCTATAAGGGTAAAGTTCGCGAATTGTATGATCTAGGTGAGCATTTCTTGATTGTTGTTACAGACCGCATCTCTGCATTTGACTATGTTCTAGATCCTGCAGTTCCAGACAAAGGAAATGTATTGAACTCATTATCTGCGTATTGGTTTGCTATTACTGAAGATATCATCGCTAATCATGTTGTTCATACCGATGTGTATAAGCTTGGTGATATTATTACTGAGCCTGAACTGCTTAAACATCGCATTATGGTGTCTCGTAAAGCTGAACGTATCGATATGGAATGTATCGTTCGTGGCAATATTACGGGCGGTGGTTGGAGACAGTACCAAGAATCAGGCGGTATTAACGGAGAACCGCTACCAGCGGGTTTACGTAAGAATGAAAAGCTTGCAGAGCCGATCTTCACACCATCAGCTAAAAATGATATCGGTCATGATGAGGATATCTCTTTTACTGAAATGGGTAAACGTATTGGCAAGGAACTTGCTGAGGCACTGCGTGAGCGTAGTATTGCACTATATAACTTCGCCCAAGCTTATTGCTTGGAAAAAGGTATCATCCTTGCAGATTGTAAGTTTGAATTTGGTATCATTGATGGTGAAATTATTTTAATCGATGAAATCTTTACACCAGACTCTTCGCGTTTCTGGGCACAAGACAAATTTGCATATGATATTGAAATCGATAGTATGGACAAAGAACCCGTTCGTGCTTATCTATTAAGCTCTGATTGGGATAGAGATAGTAAACCTGCTCCACTTCCAGATCATGTTGTTGAAGAAACAACGGCACGATATCGCAATATTTATACTTCTATTACTGGTAAACAATTAGGCTAATCTAATCTAAATAATAACATTATGGACTCTACTGCCACACATACCTATTGCTTGTATGCAGTCTGGTCAGTAGTAAACTTAAAGTCCCCCAGGAGGATATTATGAAGGCAACTGTTTATGTAACGATTAAAGAGAATGTACTAGATCCACAAGGAACTGCTGTGCAAGGCGCGCTTCATTCAATGGGATTCAATGAAGTTGAGAAAGTTCGTATTGGTAAATATCTTGAAGTTAATCTTGATACAACTGATCGCGCAGAAGCTGAAGCTCGCCTTAAAGTTATGTGTGAAAAGTTGTTAGCTAACACTGTCGTTGAAGACTACCGATTTGAACTGGAGGACTAATGTTATGAAGTTTGCTGTACTTGTATTTCCAGGCTCTAACTGTGATATCGATTGCTACAAGGCTGTAGAGCAAGCCATTGGTCAAGAAGTAGATTATGTATGGCATACAGCTACGGACTTGTCCGCATATGACTGTATTCTAGTACCAGGTGGATTCTCTTATGGAGACTATCTTCGTTGCGGAGCAATTGCACGCTTCGCTAATGTTATGAATGAAGTTCAAAAAGCTGCTGATGCAGGTAAATATATTTTAGGAATTTGTAATGGTTTCCAAATTCTTACGGAAGCTAATTTGCTACCAGGTGCATTAATTCGTAACAATGGATTGAAATTCCGTTGTCACCAAACACCGCTTGAAGTAGTGAATAACAACACACCATTTACATCAGATTACGCACAAGGTGAAATCATTAATATTCCTATTGCGCATGGTGAAGGTAACTACTTCTGTGATGAAGAGACATTGGCACAATTGAACGCGAATAATCAAGTTGTATTCCGTTATGCAGATGACACTAACCCGAACGGTTCTGTTGAAAATATTGCAGGTATTAGTAATAAAGCAGGTAATGTCGTAGGTATGATGCCTCACCCTGAGCGCGCGGTTAGCGAAATCTTAGGTTCTGCGGACGGCAAACGTATGTTTACATCGATTTTGAATGCATGGAGGGAACAACATGGCACAGCAATTAACGGCTAAGGAACCAACCGCAGAACAAATCGCGGAGCAAAAAATTTATCAACAATTCGGCGTATCAGATTCAGAATTTGATCTAATCTGTGGCTTCCTTGGACGCAAGCCCAACTATACAGAAATTGGTGTATTCAGTGTAATGTGGTCTGAGCATTGTGCTTACAAAAACTCTAAGCCAATTTTGAAGAAATTCCCGATCACTGGACCAAAAGTTCTAATGGGTCCTGGTGAAGGAGCTGGTATCGTTGATATCGGTGACAACCAAGCGGTAGTATTCAAAATTGAATCACATAACCATCCGTCTGCTGTTGAACCTTACCAAGGTGCAGCAACTGGTGTTGGTGGTATCATTCGTGACATCTTCTCTATGGGTGCTCGTCCAGTAGCGGTGCTTAATAGCCTTCGCTTTGGTAGCCTGAAAAATGAACGTGTGAAATATTTGTTCGAGAATGTTGTAAGTGGTATTGCTGGTTATGGTAACTGTATCGGTATTCCAACGGTTGGTGGAGAAGTTAACTTTGATGAGAGTTATGAAGGTAACCCACTTGTTAATGCGATGTGTGTTGGTCTAATCGATCATGATAAAATTCAACGTGGTGTTGCAAAAGGAGTAGGTAACCCAGTATTCTATGTTGGTCCTGCTACTGGCCGTGATGGTATTCATGGTGCAACATTCGCATCGATTGAACTTTCTGAAGAATCAGAAGAGAAGAAAACTGCCGTTCAAGTTGGTGATCCATTCATGGAGAAGCTTGTAATGGAAGCTACTCTTGAATTAATCAATTCCGGTATCGTTCTTGGTATTCAAGATATGGGTGCTGCTGGTCTTACATGTTCAAGTGCTGAGATGGCATCTAAAGCAGGTAATGGTCTTGAATTGTACCTTGATGAAGTTCCACAACGTGAAACAGGTATGACACCTTATGAAATGATGCTTTCTGAGTCTCAAGAGCGTATGCTATTCGTTGTTGAACCACAGCATGAAGCACAAGCGAGAGAAATTTTCGATCGTTGGGGTATTATTTGTGCCAAAGTTGGTAAAGTAACGGATGACGGACGTCTTCGCCTTATTCATAAAGGTGAGCAAGTGGCAGATATGCCAGTACAAGCGCTTGTTGATGAGTGCCCTGTTTACAATAAGCCATCTTCTGAGCCAGCTTATTATCGCGACTTTGCAGATGTTAACACAAGTGACTTTGCAGAAATTACAGATTTGAACGGAACGCTAGAAGAGATTCTTGCTTCCCCAACTGTAGCGAGCAAAGAGTGGGTTTATAACCAATATGATTACATGGTTCGTACAGCGACTGCAGTTCAACCAGGTTCAGATGCGGCTGTCGTATTAGTTGACGGTACTCGTAAAGCACTTGCTATGACTACTGACTGTAATAGCCGTTATGTATATCTTGATCCAGAAATGGGCGGACGTATTGCAGTATCTGAAGCAGCGCGTAATATCGTATGTTCAGGTGCTGAGCCGCTTGCAATTACAGATAACTTAAACTTCGGATCTCCAGAGAAACCAGAAGTATTCTGGCAAATCGAGAAATCTGCTGATGGAATAAGTGAAGCTTGTGTGGCACTTGAAACTCCAGTAATCGGTGGTAACGTAAGTTTATACAATGAAAATAATAAAGGTGCAATCAACCCAACACCAGTAATCGGTATGGTTGGACTTGTACACGACATAGATCATATTACTACGCAAGGTTTCAAATCAGAAGGTGATATCATTGTCCTTCTAGGCGAAACAAAGGCTGAGTTTGGTGGTTCTGAACTTCAATATGTGAAGAATGGTGCTCCATCTGGACGCCCTCCAGTACTTGACCTAGCTGTTGAGAAAAATGTACAACAAGCAGTATTAACTGCAATTCAAGCTGGTTTTGTTGCTTCTGCACATGATTTGTCTGAAGGTGGTATTGCAACTGCACTTGCAGAAAGCTGTATTAGCGGTAAAATCGGTGCAAAAGTATCTACAACGACTAGCCTACGCACAGATCATTATTTATTCAGTGAGTCTCAGTCTCGTATTCTATTGTCTGCTACTCCAGCAAAAGTTGATGAATTACTTGCTCATTTATCAGCAAAAGGTGTTGCTCATGCTGTAATTGGTACGGTTGGAGGCAACGATCTAGATATTACTGTTAATGATAAAGCAGCTATTAACGCTCCAGTAGCTAAATTTGAGAGAGCGTGGAAGGATGCGATCCCATGTCTAATGAAGTAAAAGACTTACAATTATGGACGGGTGATCATTATAACGAAGGTATCGGTCGTGACGATATCTTCGATAAGTTAAGAGAAGAGTGCGGTGTGTTCGGAGTTTTCGGACACCCTGACGCTGCTGGCGTATCGTACTATGGTTTGCATGCTCTTCAACATCGTGGTGAAGAAAGTGCAGGGATTTGTACGGTTGATGGCAGCAACAATAATCAATTTAATTACCACCGTGAGATGGGGCTTGTGAAAGAAGTATTTACACAGGAGATTCTTACAAGATTAAAAGGAGAACGTGCGATTGGTCATGTACGTTACTCTACAGCAGGAGAAAGTAGGCTAGCTAATGCACAGCCGCTAATTTTCAAATATCGTGATGGTGACCTTGCGGTTGCTACGAACGGTAATATTGTTAATGCTCCTGAAATTCGTAAAGAGCTAGAGATGAGTGGTTCAATATTTCAAACATCAAGTGATACAGAAGTTATCGCTCATTTAATTGCTCGTTCATCGAAAGATTTCGTAGAAGCAGCACGTGATGCATTACGTCGTCTAGTAGGCGGTTTCGCGTTTTTGATCATGACAAACGATAAATTAATTGTTGCATCAGATCCACATGGTTTGCGTCCATTATCTATGGCGACCCTTGGTGATGGCTACGCGTTCTCGTCTGAGACATGTGGTTTTGAAGCGGTTGGAGCTGAGTATGTACGTGATGTGCAACCAGGTGAAATGATCGTCATTGATGAGAACGGTATTAACTACGATCGTTATGATGCTGGTGAATCTCGTCGTGCAACTTGTGCTATGGAGTATATTTACTTTGCAAGACCAGATAGTGATATTAACGAAATAAACATTCATGCAGCTCGTAAACGTATGGGTAAACGTCTTGCACTAGAATCTTTCGTGGATGCGGATATTGTAACAGGTGTTCCTGACTCAAGTATTTCAGCAGCGATTGGTTACGCAGAGCAAACAGGTATTCCTTATGAGCTTGGCTTGATCAAAAATAAATATACAGGTCGTACGTTCATTCAACCTTCACAGGAACTTCGTGAAAAAGGGGTTAAAATGAAGCTATCGGCTGTTCGTAAAGTAGTAGAAGGCAAACGTGTTGTTATGATTGATGATTCTATCGTTCGTGGTACAACGTCGTTGCGTATCGTTAATTTGCTTCGTGAAGCAGGTGCTACTGAAGTACATGTTAGAATTACTTCACCTCCATTCAAAAATCCTTGTTACTACGGTATTGATACGCCAAGTCGCGATGAGTTAATCGCATCATATCGTACCGTTGAGGAAATTCGTCAACAGATCAATGCAGATTCACTCACCTTCTTATCGGATGAAGGTTTGATGGAAGCTGTTGGCGGTCATGATGGGAAGTATAAGCACGGCATGTGCATGGGATGTTTTGATAATGACTATCCAACTGTTGTTGATGAAACATCTGATAAAAGCTGCAGCTGCTAGAGGGCTTAGCTTTGATCTCGATGAACCGCGTTGTAGCGTAATCGATATCGAATATTGAACGCTAGCGAAATTTCCGGTGCTCACGTAGTCAGTACCTACGCTGCGCTCCTCAATTTCTACTAGCGTCCAATCTTCTCGGAGCTGAAAGCTAAGCTAATTGAGGGTTGATCTTGATGTAATAAAGAGTTATCCGAACGGACACAGAATCCGTTATTTGTGAAATTTAGTGTCAAATAGCATTCTAAAGGACACACAATCCTTTATTTGTACTAAAAGGAACCCAAATGTATCAATTGGTCTGGAATAAGTGCATCTGTGTCCGACAAAAGTCGAAAATAGTGCATATACAGGAAATAAGGTCTCTGGTGTCCGCTGTTCATCGAGTGAAGTATTCAAAATAGATTTTGCTCGAAAATCAAGTGCTGATTTTGATTTAGAGCTTAAAATGATTTTGGGTAAAAGGTTTATGCTTCCGAAGTGACTTTTCATTAGCGAAAAGATACTTCGAGAAGATAATGAAAAGTGGTTTATGCTTCCGAAGTAATTTTTCGTTTTGCGAGAAGATACTTTGAGAAGATAATGAAAAATTTTAGGAGTTGACATAAATGTCAGAAGCGTACAAAAAAGCTGGCGTCGATATTGCGGCGGGTAATGAAGCAGTAGAACGTATGAAGAAGCATGTAAAACGTACTTTCCGTCCAGAAGTCATGGCTGATCTTGGTGGATTCGGTGGCTTGTTCAGCTTGAATAAGGAGAAGTATGATGAGCCTGTATTGGTTTCTGGTACTGATGGCGTTGGAACAAAGCTGAAGCTTGCATTTGCAATGGATAAGCATGATACGATCGGTATTGATGCAGTAGCTATGTGCGTAAATGATATTATTGTACAAGGTGCTGAGCCTTTATTCTTCCTTGACTATCTTGCTTGTGGCAAAGTAGTACCTGAGAAAATCGAAGCGATTGTTGCTGGTATTTCTGAAGGTTGTGTACAATCCGGTTGTGCGTTAATCGGTGGTGAAACTGCTGAGATGCCTGGTATGTATACTGAAGAAGAATATGATATTGCTGGGTTCACTGTTGGTATCGTTGACCGTCCTAAAATGATAGATGGTTCAACTATTGCTCCTGGTGATGCGGTTCTTGGTTTTGCTTCAAGTGGTATTCATAGTAACGGTTTCTCTCTTGTACGTCGTCTTCTTCTTGAAGAAGTAGGATATTCTCTACAAGATGAGGTTGCTGAGCTAGGCGGAGCTAAGCTTGGAGACGTTCTATTAGAGCCAACGAAAATTTATGTTAAATCAGCATTGAAATTAATCGAGCAAGTAAATGTGAAAGGTATGGCTCACATTACTGGCGGTGGATTTATTGAAAATATTCCTCGTGTATTACCAGAAGGCGTTAACGTAGATGTGAATTATGGCTCATGGCCTATTCTACCAATTTTCGAATTGATGCAACAAAAAGGTAATATTACGAATCGTGATATGTTCACAACATTTAATATGGGCATTGGACTTGTTGTGGTTGTTCCAGCTGAGCAAGCCGAAGAAGCAATTCGTATTGCTAATGAGTTAGGTGAGCAAGCTTACGCTATCGGAACGGTAACGGAAGGTAACCGTATCGTAACGTTTACTGGAGCAGAAGTATAATGACATTACGTATCGCTGTATTTGCATCGGGTCAAGGTTCGAACTTTCAAGCTATTGTTGATGCCATGCAGGAGAAGAAGCTCGATGTATCCATCGAGCTTCTTGTTTGTGATAAGCCACTAGCTCCTGTTGTTGCACGCGCACAGCAAGCAGGAGTAGAAGCATTTGTATTCAAGCCCAAGGATTATGCTTCTCGTGAGGCTTATGAGGAAGAAATACTTGCAATGATGCAACAAAAGCAAGTTGATCTTGTTGTTCTTGCAGGTTATATGCGAATTATTACATCCGTATTAGTGGAGCCTTATTATGGGCGTATGCTTAATGTACACCCGTCAATGCTACCAAGCTTTCCAGGTGTTAATGCAATAGGACAAGCGCTTGATTACGGAGTGAAGGTAACAGGAGTTACAGTTCATTTCGTAGATGGTGGCTTAGACAGTGGTCCAATTGTTGCGCAAGAAGCAGTAACTATTGAAGATGGCGATACAGAAGAAAGTCTTGCAGCTCGTATTCATATCATCGAGCAACAGTTGTATCCGCAAGTTATTGGGTGGATTGCGCAAGGTAAAGTAAGCATCGATGGTAGGCACGTAAAGGTAGTTCAAAACAGTCACTTGTGATCACTTTGATTATGCTAACGTAGCTTAGTCGGCGGCAAAGCTGCCATTCATCGGTCACTCCGTTTCTCACGTACCAAGTACGTACGCTGCGATACTCACTTCCCTAGCTTCTTGGTGCTGACAAGCAACTTTTTTGATCTTTATTGCAGCTTCGGGCATTTGACCTCTGGTGTACTCGTGACGTAAACGTTGCTGGGTTTTGTTTCATTGCTTTTAATAGTGAAGTATTTTTTCATATATAGTATGTATGTTGTGAAGCTATAAAAATTTTAGGAGGAATAAATAGTGGCAATTCGTAGAGCGTTAATTAGTGTATCTGACAAAACAGGAATCGTTGAATTCTCAAGAGCTTTGACTGAGCAAGGTGTTGAAATTATTTCTACAGGTGGTACTTTCAATCTTTTGCAAAAAGAAGGCGTACCTGTTATCGGTATTTCTGATGTTACTGGTTTCCCTGAAATTTTGGATGGACGTGTAAAAACTTTGCACCCAGCCGTACACAGTGGTTTATTAGCAGTTCGTGATAGCGAAGAACATCAAAAAGCGATGGAAGAGCTTGGACTTGATTATATCGATCTAGTTGTTGTAAATCTATATCCATTCAAAGAGACGATTGCAAAACCAGATGTATCATATGAAGATGCGATTGAAAACATCGATATCGGTGGACCAACGATGCTTCGTTCTGCTGCGAAAAACCATGCATTCGTTACAGTTGTTGTTGATGCTGGTGACTATGCTGGGATCGTTGAAGAACTTAAAGCGGAAGGCGATACTACACTAGTAACTCGTAAACGTCTAGCAGCTAAAGTATTCCGTCATACTGCAGCTTATGATTCTCTTATTTCTGATTATTTGTCTAAACTTCAAGGTGATCCTCTTCCTGAAACATACACTGTTACTTATGAGAAAGTTCAAGATTTGCGCTACGGTGAAAATCCTCATCAAAAAGCAGCATTCTACAAAAAGCCACTTGCCGCTAGTGGAAACATTACTACAGCTGAACAACTTCACGGTAAAGAGCTATCTTACAATAATATTAATGATGCTAACGCAGCACTTGCTATTTTGAAAGAATTCGAAGAGCCAGCTGTTGTTGCTGTAAAACATATGAATCCTTGTGGCGTAGGTATTGGCAGCGATATTCACCAAGCTTACCAAAAAGCATATGCAGCAGATCCAACTTCTATTTTTGGTGGTATTGTTGCCGCTAACCGTACAATCGGTGCGGATACTGCTGAACTTCTAGGAAGCATCTTCCTTGAAATTATTATAGCTCCAGACTTTACTGCTGAAGCACTTGAAATATTGACTAAGAAGAAAAACATTCGTCTTATGAAGCTAGGTGAATTCCAAGCAGCAGGAGATCGTCAAGCAGATTGGGTAGTAACATCTGTTGATGGCGGTATGCTAGTTCAAGAGAACGATGTTCATAATATTAAAGCAAGCGATCTTCAAGTTGTAACAGATCGTCAACCTACTGAAGAAGAATTGAAACAACTTCTATTCGGATGGAAAGTTGTTAAACATGTGAAATCTAATGCTATTCTACTTGCAAAAGATGATATGACTATCGGTGTTGGCGCTGGTCAAATGAACCGTGTTGGTGCTGCTCGCATTGCTATTGAGCAAGCTGCTGAAAATGTTCAAGGGGCAATTCTTGCTTCTGATGCATTCTTCCCAATGGGTGACACTGTTGAACTTGCAGCAAAAGCTGGTATTACAGCGATTATTCAACCAGGTGGATCAATTAAAGACGAAGAATCTATTGCAGTAGCAAATGCGAATAACATTGCTATGGTATTCACAAGCGTTCGTCATTTCAAACACTAATTTGAAAATGAAGGGAGACTCTTTGTAATGAATATTCTAGTTATTGGTAGTGGTGGTCGTGAACATACGATCGTATGGTCATTGAATAAAAGTGAAAAAGTTAGCAAGTTATATTGTGCTCCAGGTAATGCTGGTATTGCTCAAATTGCAGAATGTGTACCTACCGGTGTTTTCCAATTTGATGAGCTTGTTGCATTTGCTAAAGAAGCAAGTATCGATCTAGTGTTTGTTGGTCCAGATGATCCGTTAGCACAAGGTATTGTTGACGCATTTGAAGCTGCTGGTATTCCTGCATTTGGTCCTAATAAAGCAGCAGCTGAAATTGAAGGAAGTAAAATCTTTATGAAAGATTTGCTGAAAAAATATAATATCCCAACAGCTAAGTATGAGACATTTACAGACTTTGAGTCTGCATTAACATATTTGAAAGCACAAGAAGTTCCAATCGTTATTAAAGCAGATGGTCTTGCAGCTGGTAAAGGGGTTACAGTAGCAACTTCATATGAAGAAGCGGAAGAAGCACTTCGTTCGATTATGGTAGAGAAAGTATTCGGTGATGCTGGTAATCAGGTTGTTATCGAAGAATTTCTAGCAGGTCAAGAAATGTCTATTCTAGCATTCGTGGATGGCGAGACAGTTAAGTCCATGGTTCCTGCCCAAGATCATAAGCCGATCTTTGATGGTGATAAAGGTCCGAATACTGGTGGTATGGGTACGTATACGCCACTTCCACATATTGAGCAAAGTATCATTGATGATGCGATTGAGAATATTATTATTCCAACGGCAAAAGCAATGGTAAGCGAAGGTCGTCCTTTCCGTGGTGTATTATTCGCAGGATTGATGATTACGAAAGATGGCCCGAAAACGATCGAGTTTAACGCTCGTATGGGTGATCCGGAAACACAAGTTGTATTACCTCGTCTAAAAACTGATCTATTAGAGATTGTGCTAGCTGCAATGAACGGAACGTTAGCAGAACTTGAGATCGAGTGGAATGACGATGCAGCAGTATGCGTAGTTATTGCTTCTGAAGGTTATCCAGCAAGCTATCCGAAAGGAAAAGTTATTACTGGTCTTGAAGCAGCTGAAGCGAAGGGTGCTCTAGTATTCCATGCTGGAACAGCGATGCAGGATGGTCAATTCGTAACGAATGGCGGTCGTGTTCTAGGTGTTGTAGGTCTTGGAGAAAATATTGAAGCTGCTCGTGCACATGCGTACGATGCAGTAGCTAGCATTCAGTTTGAGGGTATGCAAAGTCGTACAGATATTGCTATGAAAGCATTAGTATAATCGATTGTTTTCTGAATAAATTATGGTGGCTGCTGCTTTCGTCTTGAAAGCAGCAGTTTTTTGTTATATGTACCATAATCGAAAAGTGGCTGATAATGAACTCAAAGCACAATTGGTTAAAGGATATACGAAATGCATTTATCGACGATTAACTGTTTATTGTTTTAAGCCATCCAATGCTTTCACAAGCATCTCTGCGAAAAACTCGGCGCCATTACGCTTTAAGTGCACGCCATCCTCGTAAAAATCTTCTGCTATATCTTTGCTTGCTGAGTACCAATCTACTACAGTTACGAAATCATATTGGTTGGATATTTTTTCAAGATCCTCGTTGACGGTATCTTGCCAGTTCTTAGGTGATCGAATATTAACAAAAAGAACTTGCGTAGACTCGTCAAGTGAGTCCAATACGTTACGTAATTGTTTTTTATTAAATGCACCATTGTTTCCTAGCTCAATAATAATGGTCTTTCCAAGCTTCCCATCTTTTTTGAGTCCCTCAATTACTTCACCGACATGATGCATCTGACGACCAACCTTACCATCAACGACTATTCCGGGAAGTTTCTTATTAAGAAATGGTGCAACATCAACTATGATAGAATCTCCAATTACAGTAATATCTTTACCGGACTTTACTTCATGATGTTCTTTGTTCTTACCTTCACTTTGAACAGGAGGAGAATCATCAGTTGGGTTAGAATCTACAATAGGCTTTGATGGCGTCTCTGATTGTTGCTTATCTTTATCCAATAACGGCTTCGAAGGTGTTTTCTCTTCATATTTATCATTCTTTTGCTCATTAATATCACTCATTGCATCGTCAATCTTACCTATATGTGATGGAGGTGGTTCTGAGTGAGAAGACGTTGTATTATAAGTAAGCGAAAAAAGAATTACAACTAATAAGGCGGTCAATACCGCTGGTTGGAACTTGCGCTGAGGGATTGCATATTGAATCAGCTGCATCTTTTTGGATCTACCACGGCGGAAAGGTTCTTCAATATATTTATATGATAATAAAGCAAGGATGAAGCTAGCAGCGAGCTGTAAAACAGTATGTGAAACGCTGACGCCTTCTGTAATTACTTTGGGAGTAGTTAAAATAATAACAGGAAAATGCCAAACATAAAGACTATAGGAACGAACTCCAAGAAATGTTAAAGGTTTCGACCCCATCAACTTACCTAGTATGCTGTTAGGGTGAGCGAGAACGGCGATAACAACTGCGGTAATGAGTGCGATGATTGCAAAACCACCGTAATATAGCATTTCATCGTACTCATTCATTTGATACATCAACAGAATAAGTACCCCTAAGCCTAGACAACCGACCGTATCCATTACAATTCGAGCTGGAGCTGATACGTTTCTGCTCAATTTCTTACTTGGCCATACAATTGCGAGTGCAGCACCAATCAATAGTGCGAACATTCGGGTGTCTGTACCATAATAAACTCTGCTCGGATCCATGCCTGGCTCATACAGCACTCCCATGAGCACTGCCGATACTGCGGCACAAGCTATAATGAACAGAAATAATTTCCCGCGATGACGTAAAAACTTCAATGCTAGTAAAAGCACGATAGGCCATATCAAATAAAATTGTTCCTCGATAGATAGCGACCAGAGGTGACCGATTGGAGATACTGGTCCAAAGCTTTCAAAATACGATACTTCATGGAAAATCAGCCACCAATTGTTTGCGTAAAACAAAGAAGATACAATATCTCCGCTAAGTACTTTTAATCTTGATGGGTCGGTCATAATTAACCACACGGATATGAAAATCAGCATGGCGATCATTGCAGGCATTAATCTGCGCATTCTACGCACCCAAAAATTAATAAGGTCAAATTGATCATTTTTCTTCCATTCTTGAATGATTTGATCAGTGATGAGATAACCAGAGATAACGAAAAAGATACCAACGCCGATTAGCCCGCCTTGTGCCCACTTGAGATTAAGATGATACGCAATAACGGCTAAGACAGATAATGCTCTTAAGCCATCTAATCCTGGCATGTATCGTTTGCTTTCCCCTTTCTGTGCTAGTGAAAAATTTGAGTTTTTACCACGGTTATGCTTCTTGATGTCATTCATTACTGCATTCATCCCTATCATTGTTATGTTATTCATAGTTAAAACGGGTGAGGCAATAATAAAGTTTAGTCCAATGTAAGAGATCTATAAAAAGAATAATTTAATGAAAAAGACATCATTTATTAATATGAATAAACTAGCATTGTAAATTACTGGATAACTCTTCTTCTAACTCTAAAAAATTAAATTAAATTAATTTTTTCTCATAAATCTATGTTATACTATTAATAGTGTCTATCGAAAATTACAAAGTATAATAGATTATTGTTATGTTTGAAATCTATTATTATTGGTTAATGATAGGGACTACATGTAACTTGAATTTGAATGAAATACTAGGGAATAGAGGATGAGCAATATGAGGCGATTTAACTTCTATTTCAAGTCATTTCAATTCGCGATCTTATTTGTATTGCTAATCGTTATTTCTGCTTGTTCGTATTTTCCAGCGATAGCTCCGCTTGATAAGAATCAAATCAACAGTGAGGGACCACCTCCTGCTCAAGTAGAAGGTTCTCCGGTATCAACATCAACTCCAGGCCTTATTGTAGATTTTGAAGAAGAAAAAATTGTAACGGAGCATGCTACACCTCCTGAGGAAGAAAAGCCGAATAAAGAAGATCAAAAAACGTTGCGAATAGCACTCACGTTTGATGACGGGCCAGACTTGAAATACACACCGCAAATATTAGATATTTTGAAAGAGAAAAATGTGAAGGCTACTTTTTTTGTTGTTGGGATTCAAGTGAATAAGTATCCAGAAGTTGTTCAACGAATGGAAGACGAAGGACATATGATAGGGAATCATTCCTATACCCATTCGAGTTTTACAAAATTAACTCCTGAACAATTGAAGAAAGAGATTGATAGTACGGATAAAAAGATAGAAGGAGTCGTTGGTTACACACCTGAAATCGTTAGACCACCTTATGGGGCAATTAATGATGAGGTTAGAGCGAATCTTGAGTCTTATGGTAAGCAAGTTATTATTTGGAATATTGATCCGCGCGATTGGGATGGTACTTCCGTTAACGATATGCTAGATAATATTTTGTCTAATGCTAGAGATGGCGGTAATATATTACTTCATTCCTTTGGTAGTAAGCATGTAGCCAATACAGTAAGTCTATTACCAAAAGTTATCGATAAACTAGAAGAGTTAGGATACATATTTGTTACGATCGATGAATTGCAATAATAAAGTTTGTCATAAAATAATTACAAAGCTAGAAACAGAATGAATTTTCTTGTGCAAAGAATGTTCATTCCGTTTTCTAGCTTTTTGTTGTTCAAGATAACCGTTTACCATCTGGGTTTCATAAATATTGACAGACAGATCACTTGATGATATTCTAATTATATTATAATTCATAGTATACAGGTCGGAATAATATAGATTAACTCAAAAAAAGTTAGAATGATGCGTTCATAGCTATTTTTGTTCGATAGGAAAGTCACCAGAATTTTTAGGAGGAGAAAACAGTGGAAAAACAATTAACGATTCATCATGGAGAACTTAGCCTTACAGCAACTTTACATTATCCTGTTCATCAATCCGATGTAATTGCAGATCAAGGAAAGAAGCAAGTCATTGTCATATGCCATGGTTTTGTAGGTAGTCGAATCGGTGTAGATAGACTTTTTGTAAAGACAGCAAGAGAATTATCAAAACAAGGTAATTATGTAATGCGCTTTGATTATGCTGGCTGTGGTGAAAGTGATGGAAACTATGGTCAGTTAGGATTCGACTCCATGATTAATCAGACTAGAACCATTCTAGATTATGTTACTAGTTTAGATTGTATTGACCCTGCTCGAATCACATTACTAGGACATAGTTTAGGTGGCGCAGTGGCAATCATGACTTCAGTGAAAGACAAACGTGTAAAACGTCTTATATTATGGTCGGCAGTAGGTTATCCATTCAATGATATAGTACGCATTGTTGGTAGAAAGAGTTTTGACGAAGCACATACAACAGGTACTACAGATCATCTTGGTTACTCTTTAACACCTGTATTTTTTGATTCATTAATGGAACATCAACCGTTTCAGGCTGCGACAAGATTTGGAGGAGATGTCCTAGTCGTTCATGGTACAAGTGATGATACGATTCCTGCAGATTATGCCTTTTTATATCAGAAAGTATTTTGGACACGTGGTGATGGAACTTGTGATAAGGAAATTATCTTCCAAGCGAACCATACGTACTCAAGCCACCAACATCAACAAGAAGTTATAGAAGTAACGGCGAATTGGCTTAAGAAATTAGAAGAGCAGAAAAAACAGTGGTTGAACTGGTCGATATAGCATCTAGATTTAAATCCAAAAGGACGATAACATTTACGTTATCGTCCTTTTAATTGGCGTGAATATTAATTTAGATCAGCAAAAAGTTATTGAATTCTTCGCTTATACTTCCCATTACTTGGAATAGATACTTTAACATCTAAGCTTTCAATAGAGTTCTCATTCAGAATAAACTTGTCTCCTCTATCAGTCATAGTTATCCACTGTTTCGGGTATTTCATTCTGAATGGGTGCATGAGGCTATAAAGATCTAATTTGTTTTCTACTCCGAGAGTATAGACATTCATTATTTCTTTCTTTATTATATCTTCAGCAAGCTTCACCAGTTCCTCATAAGAAATTTCTTCAATATACTCCTGCATAATTGCTTGATATTTAGCTTTTATATGGAATTTTACTTCCCCATTTTTTATTGAAGGTTTCACTTTAATTTTAGGCTCGAAAATTGTGAGATTGGCGTAAGCAGTTTCTTCATCCTGAACAGTTAAAGTTACACGATTGAATTTATCGTCTAGCCATTGTATGCCTTGCAATTGCTCACGCTTAAATAATCCAGTTTCCTTAGCAGAAGACTCAAAGTAAGCACCTTTAATTGTAAGGGCTCCCACTGGCTTATCTGACTGAAGCCATGCGGAATTATTAATTCCGATACAAGGAACATAGATAATACGATCACTTTCGTTACTATTAACTATATATTTGAACATCAATGTAGGTGGAAAGATAGAGTTTTGTTCATAATTTCCGGTAGGATTATGAAGAATCGTGAACAAAGATGTCATGTTGAAAAATGATGAAGTCGCTAATATTTTCTCGATTGGTTCTTCAGTTACATACAGCCAAGTATTATATCGAGTGCTTGGCGAACGATATAATCGTTCAACTATGGTTGATCCTAACTGCTCCATTGCTTTGGCACTTACAACGACAACTCCCATATGTCCCCATTCTACATGTTCTTGAGATGTTTGATATAAATTAAAGACCGCTTGATTCATTGTTTTGCCTTGTCCTTTTCCAATAAAAGTAGATTCTTCAGGAGAATTCCTTGCTCCACCTTCACTTCGGGAGAGACTATTGAAATCAAACATTTGGGCATATATAGTGAATTTCTCATCCTCGTATTCAATTCCCATTGCAGAAATATATAATTGATCTTGAATACTGATCGCACTCCAGCAACCAGTCATTGGTAGAAATAAAGTGCAGATCAGTATTCGTTTTATTAGTAATATACATTTCTTTACATACATCGTTATTCATCCTTTTTAGGTTTTTGCGTATGCAAGAAGTTAGGTCTTCTCTTCATCCATCGTAATGGTACCTCAAACAGAGTTGGCATCAATCCACGTAGATCCAATGGTGATAACGGAGCTAAGTAAGGTACTCCGAAAGATCGAATCGTCGATAAATACAAGCAAAACAAAATTATTGATAAAATAAACCCGTAAATTCCGAGAAATGTTCCGAATAGAAATGCGAAGAATCTAATCAAAACAACCGTACTACTTATGGACTGATTGACAAGAGTGGCACTAGCTACAACAGTAATAGCTGTAACAACGATAATAATAGGTGATACAAGACCAGCTCGTATTGCAGCATCCCCAATAATTAGTCCACCAACTACAGTTAATGTTTGACCAATTGAACTTGGAAGACGTATTCCTGCCTCACGAAATAATTCCATTAAAGACATAATGATGATCATCTCTAGACCAGCATCCAAAGGTAAGCCATGTCTTGAAGTTGAAATGGTAGCAAGCAATGCGAACGGTATTTGGTCAGGATGGAATGTAGTAATTGCCACATAGAACGATGGAAGGAAAATAGTTAATAATAATGCGAACAACCGTAATAACCGACCAATGTTCGAAGATAGAAGTGGGAAAAAGCTATCCTCAGGTGACTTTAATAACAGTAGAAAATTGGCAGGAGCTATAATAGCTGTTGGATTGTTGTCTAATAGAAGAGCAAATCTTCCATTAAGCAAACTATCTGCCACAAAGTCCGGTCTACCTGAGTAGTCCATTGTCGGAAATAGAGCAAATGATTGGCTAGAAATAAGCTCCTCCAAATTACCTGTTGTAACAACTTGATCGACATGAATCGCTTCCAATGTATTTCGAATATTGTTGATCGTCTCCATATTGGCGATATCATCCATATACATTAATGCGAGTTTCGTTGAAGTCCTTGTTCCTAAAGTAAATGTTTCGCAGGCAAGATGTTGACTACGAATTCTACGACGAATTAGCGCGACATTAGAACTAATATCTTCTATTAGACCATCGCGAGGTCCTCGAATTGATGGTTCCGATGCAGAATCCTCTGTTGAACGAGTCGGAAAATTTGATATGTTAATCGTCCAAATCGCTTGTAGATCAGGGACGATAAACATAAAGTTCCCTTCAAATAGTAAAGCAGAAAATTGACTTAGAGTAATAGGTTCATCTGGGTAACTAATTGTTGACCAATTCAATAAAGTTACATTTTGAATATCAGATATACTTTCGAATTTTGATTTTTCATAGATGAGATTTAACTCAGGAAAGACGGTTTCACTGAGCGAATTATTATTGATAACGACGTCGGAATAAACGATAAATACTTGCTTACTATTCTCCTTTTTTTGAGAAGAATTAGCGTACCCATAATTTGGTAAGTGAGACATGCTATTATGAAAAGATGTAACATTGTGATTAAGCGGTTGAGTGATTCCTTTGGCATAATTGTCATTGTTACTTGCTGATTGAGTATTGCCATAAGTTTTGTTCAATATGATGACATCTTTACAAAGCTTAAAATAATCTTTTAACGCTTCTTCTGTTAATTCAACTTGTTGATCCTTCATTGTTACGTCGCTCCTTTGCATGAATAATATATATAGAAACTCCAATAAGAAGGGTAAATAGCACAACGAATATTAGTATGCCTGGAAAGTAAATATGTTGTAACAGACTCAGCATTGTATCTTCTCTCCAAGGTAAATACATGAGAGCAATCATAACTACTCCAGCTAAGCTCAGAAATAATAATCTATAGTTATTTTTTCTGATTTGAAACAAGTCAACCATCAGATACATGGAGATCGATATGCGTACAATCGAACCTGAAAGCCATTGATAAATAGATAGAAAATCAACATGTTGTAGAAATTCACCTAAAGATAATATTTTCCATTGATCAAAGGCTGTGTGTCTTTGTTTAGAAGCTTCATCAGGACCAAATTCGGTTATGCCACCTGTTGTTGGTCCCATGACCATCATTAACAAAAAGAGCGCCAGTATTACTGTTTGCCACCATTTCATCTTCTGCTTAATATGGTGAGAGTAAAGCATAATAACCCAAATTTCCATTAACGCCGAGATGACGTACAAGCTTCCACTAATAGCTGGAACATACCCCTTGTCAAAGATCGGGAAAAGCAAATCCCAATCTTTATGTTTCATATTAGCTGAAGCAACAAAATATCCAAGGAACATAACGACAGGTAGTAATAATGACGCAACAATGGCAATCGATTGTAGGCCACAGTAGGCAATTAATACGCAAATAACAGTTGCAAACAAAGAAACAACAATGAAAGGGGTCTGTACCATATATGTAGTTACTGCCCACATCATGGTATCTAGTAGGCTATAAAACGCTGAAAAAAACAATATAAAAGCTAATATTAATTTAACGATCCAGCTAGCTAAGTTACCCCAATGTTGTTTGGTCCACTCAATATAGGATTGACCATTTAATTGTTTGATAAGATAGTTATAGATCAAAAACCAGATAATAAAAAATGGAGCAGCAATAATGACTGAAACCCAAGAATCACGACCAGCTACATTGAGAACTACAGGTATTGACATAACATGAGCAACAATACCAGCACTCAAGATGATGATAGAAATAGATAGCCATATTGTAATGTTTCCCCTTTGATGATCCAATTTCCATGCCTCCAATAACCAATGATTCCATTATTTTGTCAACTTAAGTACATTTTTAGTCATGTGCTGAATTAAATTGTGGAGACATCACGAAAAAACTGTGATTAAATAGAAATATTGATCAACCATGTAAATTTTTTGCGACCATTAGGAGGTTTTTGTAATGAGGAAGTTCCGCTCATGGAAGTTAAGCGTATTAGTATTGCTAGCAATTAGTGTTGTCGGTTGTGGTAATGGTTCTGAAGGATCAGTAATAAATGTTCCCCCTGCTGTTACGAGTCCAACTGAAGTTACCCCAACACCAGAAATACTAGAGCCTGCTTTTAACGCGCCATTTACGGGTATGGGGTTAGAAGTGGATGCAAAGGATGCTCCAATTGTCGTACTCATTAACAATCTTGCTCCAGCTAGACCACAAAGTGGCTTAAGTCAAGCAGATGTCATCTGGGAAGTGCTAGCTGAAGGTGGAATTACAAGACTAGTAGCACTATTCCAAAGTACAACAGAAAATGAATTTGATATTGGTCCTGTAAGAAGTAATCGTCCATATTTTATTGATCTAGCGGGCAGTTATGGTGCAATTATTGCCCATGCTGGTGCAAGCAATGATGCTTATGCCATTTTTCAAGGACAAAAAAAGTCTTACTTAGATGAAATTTCGAATGCTGGATCTTATTTCTGGAGAAGCAAAGAGCGTAAAGCTCCGCATAATTTATATACGAATCTTGGAAAACTTAGAGAAGGCGCAAACAAAAAATCATATCAAACGGAACTTCTCGTAGCTGGTTATACATTCGATCAACAGAATACAAAACCCCAAGTGGGAACTATTAAGCAATTAGAAGTGAATTTCCAATTAAAAGGATATCGTTTAGGGTATCAATATGATGATGCCAAAGGTACATATTTACGTAGCATTAATGACGAGCCTCACATCGATAAAAATAATGACGAACAATTATCTACAACAAATCTAATTTTTATTCAGGCTGAGCATAAAGTACTCGATAATGAAGGTAGACTTTCTGTTGATCTACAAAGTGGTGGTGATGCTCTTATTATTAATCATGGTAATAAAATAGAAGGAAATTGGATTAGAGCAGAGGATGGTATGATTCGTTTTCTTCAAAACGGAGCAGAGATCACTCTAGCTCAAGGGAAGAGTGTTATCCATATAATACCAACAGGGAAAGCAATTACTGAACACGTCAAATGGGAATAGTAGGGGTAATGTTGACACTATCGACAAATTTCGATAAAAAATATGAAAAAAAATATTAATATTTCATGAATGTTTACATTCCGTTAACAATTCTAGGTTACACTATTTCATGGCAGGCAAATGTATTTGTTGTATGCTACTATCTTAAAGCCGATAAGGGGATTGACATGTTTAAGAAACCGAAAAAAGATATTTTCTTTAGTACTTTCGAAGAAATGGCTGATACTATAGTTGAAGCAGCGGAATATTTCGCGAAAGGTGTTACTGATCTTTCTGACGTAGAGACATTTGTAAAGCGTATGAAAGATTATGAAGGCCAATGTGATCAATATACACATACGATTCTAAGTGAACTTAATAAAGTGTTTATGACACCAATTGAGCGCGAAGATATTATGGCTTTGACAACTTCCCTGGATGATGTGATGGACGGTCTTGAAGCAACAAGCACACGTTTCTTAATGTATCATATCACTGAAAAAGATGATCATATAACAGCATTTGCTGATATTCTTGTTCGCTCTGCACATCAAATCAAGAGCGCTATTAATTTACTTTCTGTTAAGAAACTTCTTCCAATCCGTGAACATAACATTGCGATTCATGGTCTTGAAAATGAAGGTGACGATTTGCTTCGCGTAAGTGTAACTCAATTATTTGCAAATGTTAAGGATCCGATCGAGCTAATTAAGCGTAAGGAAGTCTATGAGCGTCTTGAGCAAACAACTGACTGCTGTGAAGATGTAGCAAATACACTTGAAACTATCGTGATGCGTAACAGCTAAGCGAGAGAGCAGAGGTCAGATAGATGGAAATATACGTATTAGTGAGTGTTGTATTTTTGGCTTTAGCATTTGATTTTATAAATGGATTCCACGATACAGCGAATGCCATTGCAACTTCAATCTCTACTCGTGCTATTAAGCCGCGTGTTGCCATTCTAATGGCAGCAAGTATGAACTTCATAGGTGCTATGACGTTTACAGGAGTAGCAAAAACAATCGGCGGTAGTGTTGCTGATCCAACAAAACTAGAATTTGGTGTTGAAATCGTTATCTGTGCGCTAATAGGTGCAATTATTTGGAACTTAGTAACATGGTGGTTTGGAATTCCTTCCTCATCTTCTCATGCGCTAATTGGGGCACTAGCAGGCGCAGTAATCGCAGGTGCAGGTTTCAATAGTTTAAATATGGCAGGATTTTTAGATATTTTGAAAGCATTAATTCTGTCTCCACTTATTGCTTTTACTATAGGTTTCATCATAATGTTTCTACTTAAGAGAATATTTGCAAGATCTAACCCGCATAATATTAACAAGGGTTTTCGCTCGGCGCAAGTCGTTACAGCAATGTTCCAATCATTCGCACATGGTACGAATGATGCACAAAAAGCAATGGGGATTATCGTATTTGCTCTAGTTGCAGCAGGTGTTCAAGATACTACAGACGTGCCACTATGGGTTAAAATCTCTGCTGCAACGGCAATGGCATTAGGGACTTCCGTAGGTGGTTGGAAAATTATTAAAACAATGGGTACAAAAATTTTCAAAATCGAACCTATTAACGGCTTTGCTGCGGATATGGGTTCTGCAATGGTTATTCTTACAGCAACATTCTTACATCTTCCTGTAAGTACAACTCATGTTATTACTTCATCACTTCTTGGTGTTGGTAGTGCTAAGCGTGTTTCAGGAGTGAAGTGGGGCGTAGCGGGTAAAATCGTTATTGCTTGGTTTATTACCATTCCGATTACGGCGTTGTTGTCGATGGTTATCTTCTGGATCTATGATTTGTTATTCCTGTAAGAGGTAGTTCAAAAAGCAGACTTTGATAACGATGAATGGGTTTCGTAGCATATTCGACATCGAATATGAAGCGAACTTGGGAAGTCCGGTACGCGTGTACCAACCATGTACACTTGCGTTTCCTCCTTCCACAAGTAGCGCTCCATCTTCTCGGTTCTAGAATCCCGCTTATTGAACCTTCGTTATAAGAGGTATTTCAATTATAGGTTGTACGATAAAAAGTATCACTTCAATCAGAAAAAATCTGATTAAAGTGAT
This sequence comes from Candidatus Pristimantibacillus lignocellulolyticus, assembly GCA_023639215.1. NCBI lineage: Bacteria > Bacillati > Bacillota > Bacilli > Caryophanales > Paenibacillaceae > Pristimantibacillus (SeqCode) > Pristimantibacillus lignocellulolyticus (SeqCode). The sequence goes on along the minus strand of CP097899.1, from coordinate 532,826 downwards.
ACTTTTTTGTTGGGGGTACTTTGAAAGATTAACGATTACCACCTTGTCTCTTCATTAACGGAGTGGATTTTCTACTTGATGGTGCTGAGGTCGTTCTTCTGTTACTATTGGTCGTTCTAGTTCGTCTTGTTCGATTAGTTGTCGAACGACGACGTGCAGGGGTGGTGGTTGTTTCTGCAGCAGCACTTTTGTTTCCTTTTCCCATCGTACCTGCAAATACTTTAACCATTGGTGCGATTTGACCGACGGTACTGACAACCTTTTGTACGGTAGTAACGGTTGAAAGAATACCATCAAGTCCACCAAAACGATCTACTAAACCTTTCAATTCATCAACATTGGCATATTTCGTCAAGCTCGCTAAGCTAAATCCACTACTATTAGGTTTTGGAGGAGCTGCAGCTACATCTGTTGTAGTTGCAACTGGTAGAGTAACTTGCGAAGTTGAAGTAGCATTTTGAATATTCGAAGTTGTTGAATATCCACTATGTTGACTCGGAATCACAGTATAGCCATGTGAATGACCGAATTGTTGAGGTTGAAAGGTTGATGCATGAATCGTTCGAGTTGGATTTCTTCGATATGCATAATTCTGTCCATGTGGAGAAGCGTTCACTTTGAATCACAACCTTTTTTATTATGATTCGTACATTATATGAAATAGGCATTTATATGGATTGGATATATGCCTAGAGTTTTGTTGAATATTTGGGTATATGGCAGGATAAGCTTCTATTCTTTAACGCGTGAATACGGTACTGTTTGAACTATTAGAACAAACAAGCTACAATAGTAGAAATAGACTGTAAATCTATACTTTCGATGTATGTTTATTTTCATGGTAATATATCGAGTAGTATTGAAATTTAAGGAGAGATCCCTTTGCAATTAAAAAAATTGAACGATAAATCAATAGATCAATTATTCGAAGCTATTCTAACATTGAAGGATGTTGAAGAATGTTATATTTTCTTCGAGGATTTGTGTACAGTAAATGAAATTCAATCGTTATCACAACGACTAGAAGTAGCTCGTATGCTTGGTAATGGAAATACATATAATCAGATTGAGTCTGAGACTGGTGCGAGTACAGCTACCATTTCTCGAGTTAAACGTTGCCTGAATTATGGTAACGATGGTTATAAATTAGCATTAGATCGTCTTGAGAAATAGGTGATTACCTATGAAGCCAGGCATATTAGTTATTAGTCATGGTTCGCGTGAAGTCTCTTGGGTAAAGCAAGTTGAGGAACTCGTTAGTGAGGCAACAGTACTATTCAAGCAGTATTTGTTAGGTGAAGAACGTAGCGAGACAAGTATGCAACAACATGTAGATGCAAGCAAAGAGAGTCCGTCTATTCCAATATATGCATCTTATTTGGAATTGGTAGAAGGAAAACTTATACAAGACGGCATAACTGCATTGGAACAAGAAGGTGTTACACATATTCATGTAATGCCTTTATTTGTTTCATATGGTAGTTCACATATAGATGAAATTAAGCAAGCATTCGGATTTGAACCCGTGTCTGATTTTATTGGGGATTTGGAGCCATTTGACGTACAAGCACATGTGGATTTTCATGAACCGATTGTCGATGATCCTGAGGTTATTGTTATTTTGCAGCAACAACTGCAAAGGTTGAGTCATAATCCAAGTCATGAGGGCGTATTACTACTAGGTCATGGTAGTAGCTATGATTACTTCTATCAGCTATGGGATAAGGGTATGAAGCAGCTAATGGATAAACTAAGTATCGGTGTTTCCTTTGCGGCAATGGATTATGCGCCATTATTACCAGAGCAGTCCAAAGCACATTTAGAACAAATGCAAGCACTGGACCAAGTGAAATCAGTTATTGTATTACCGATTTTTATTAGCCCTGGTTATTTCACACGAACTTTGATTCCTTCACGTCTATCTGGGCTAGACTATGTATATACAGGTGAAACATTATTGCCACATCCTGAGATGGCAAAGTTATTATATAGAAGGTTTATTAGTATGTGTAACGTGTGAGGAGTGAATTGCGATGAAGAGAGCTAGATTAATCTATAATCCTACGTCGGGTAGAGAAGAAATGCGACGCAGATTACCAGATATATTGCAAAAACTTGATGAAGGCGGCATCGAGGTTACTTGTCATGCAACGACTGGTGAAGGTGATGCAACTTTAGAAGTGGAACGGTTATTAGAACGTGGTGGCTACGATCTAATTATTGCAGCAGGTGGCGATGGTACGCTTTATGAAGTGATTAATGGGTTAGCAGGCAAGGAAAATAGGTTACCGCTTGGCATTGTGCCAGTAGGTACAACGAATGACTTCGCCCGTGCAATGGGGATTCCGAAGCATTGGGAATATGCATGTGAACTTATTATTAATCAATATTCTGTGCCAATTGATGTAGGAAAAGCCAATGAACGCTACTTTATTAATATCGCAGGTGGAGGTTTCTTAACGGAACTCTCCTATGATGTGCCGATAAAGTTGAAAACGATGATCGGACAGTTAGCGTATTACTTGAAGGGCATGGAGAAGATGGTACATCTACGTCCGACAGAGTTAACTTTTGAAGCGGAAGGTGTAGGTACATTTACTGGCGAGTTCATGTTGTTCTTAATATGCAACAGTAATTCAGTAGGTGGGTTTGAGCGATTAGCACCTGATTCCAAGCTTGATGATGGTTTGTTTGATGTATTACTCATTCGTAAATGTAATCTGGCAGAATTTATCCGTTTAGTATCATTGGCTTTGCGTGGTGAGCATTTTGGTGATAATCATGTTGAGCATTTTAGGACAAACCGCCTAACAGTAGAATCACCAGATAAGGTACAATTGAATTTGGATGGAGAATACGGCGGAACATTGCCAGGAACATTTGAAATACTGCCGTCTCATATTGAGATATATAAAGACGAGACAGGCATATCAACATACAGCTAAGTAGAGGATGTTCAAATCAGTTACTTGTGATCACGATGTGAAGCTGACGTAGCATACTCGGCTGCGAATATGGCTTTCATCGGAAGCCTGCGATGCGCGTGTACAAATAACGTACACTGTGCTTCTCGTTTCCTAGCTTCAAGCCATCTTCTTGGTGCTGACAAGCAACTGATTTGAACTTATATTGGAAGAGGATGTTCAAATCAGCTACTTGTGATCACGATGTTAAGCTGGCGTAGTATATTCGGCTGCGAATATGCCATTCATCGTTTGCTGTGGTGCTCACGTACCAATAACGTACGTTGCGCTCCTCACGTCACTAGCTTCAAGCCATCTTCTTGGTGCTGACAAGCAACTGATTTGAACTTATATTGGAAGAGGATGTTCAAATCAGCTACTTGTGATCACGATGTTAAGCTGGCGTAGTATATTCGGCTGCGAATATGCCATTCATCGTTTGCTGTGGTGCTCACGTACCAATAACGTACGTTGCGCTCCTCACGTCACTAGCTTCATGGCATCTTCTGACAAGCAACTGATTTGAACTTAGATTGGAAGAGGATGTTCAAATCAGTTACTTGTGATCACGATGTGAAGCTGACGTAGCATACTCGGCTGCGAATATGGCTTTCATCGGAAGCCTGCGATGCGCATGTACAAATAACGTACATTGTGCTTCTCGTTTCCTAGCTTCAAGCCATCTTCTTGGTGCTGACAAGTAACTGATTTGAACTTATAGTTGAAGAGGATGTTCAAATCAGCTACTTGTGATCACGATGTTAAGCTGACGTAGTATATTCGGCTGCGAATATGCCATTCATCGTTTGCTGTGGTGCTCACGTACCAATAACGTACGTTGCGCTCCTCACGTCACTAGCTTCATGGCATCTTCTTGGTGCTGACAAGCAACTGATTTGAACTCTCAATGTAATAGAAGAAGTTCAAAAAGCGGACTGTGATTGAACTGATACAAGGTGCAAAAAAGGTAGTCATAATTAGAGCGGAGCGTAATGATGAAATCAAAAAAGACTATGGGGAACAAGTTTAGCAATAGAAAACCACAATTTAATAAGGCAGATAAATCTTCTGATCGTCCTGGATCACGTACTAGTCAGAGTACGCGTGAAAGTAAATCTGGAGAGCAATCCGCTGTAAGAGGTAGTAGATATGCCGAGCGTGCTGGTGTTAACGGTAGTGCTGCGCGTAAGAGCAGAATGGCTGAACAAGGTAGTAAATATGCTGAGCGTGGCGGAGTGAATGGCACAAGTGGACGCGGAAGTAAATATGGCGAGCGTTCTAGTGAGCGAGACGGTGAGTATTCCAATAGTTCGAAGCCATCTAATAATGCTAAAGGTGGTAAGTCGGCGAAAAGTACAGGCTCTCGTGGAAAAGCGCAAGGCAGTAACTATACTGAGCGTAATATATCTGCTCAAAATGGTAAGCCGAAGCGTCCTGTAGCAGCTAAAGGTACTGTGAAAATTGCTTCTGCACCGGCAACTAAAGTAGCAGAAAGTGCGAAAAATAGTCATACACGTCGTGGACCTAATAAAAAGAACTTGTCAACGTTACATGAGAAGAATGAAACGGTGCAAGCAGATATCATTGGAATAACTCATGATGGAGAAGGTGTTGGACGTACAAGTGCGGGATATACATTGTTCATTCCTAACACATTGCCAGGTGAGCAAGTTGAAGCGAAGATATTGAAGTCCAAAAAGCAGTACGGCTATGCTAAAGTGACAGCTTTCAAAAATGTAAGTGAGCAACGTGTAGAACCACCTTGTCCAATCTATAAAGAATGCGGTGGTTGTCAGCTACAGCATTTTGATTATGAAGGTCAGTTAGTGTGGAAACGTCAGCATGTTATCGATAGTTTAACTCGTATTGGTAAGCTACAAGTAACGGGAGAACAACAAGTTGGCGCGGAAGGCGATGCAACGTCTACAGAACATCAAGTGATTGTACATCCAACGGTAGGTATGGATAATCCTTGGCGTTATCGTAATAAGGCTGCTGTGCCAATTGGTAGAGGCGAGAGTAGTGAAGAGCTAGTCGGTGGTTTCTATGCTAAGGGTAGTCATCGTATTGTCGATATGAAAGATTGTATGATTCAGAAGGAACGTAATGATGAAGTCATACATCAAGTGAAGGAAATTGCTCGAGAATTGCGAGTGTTGCCATATGATGAAGAGACGGGAACAGGTATATTGCGTCATGTTGTAACACGTATCGGCGTAGTTACTGGTGAGGTAATGGTTGTACTTATTACGAATACTTCTCGTATTGCACGTCAACCTGAATGGATTGAACATATTCGTAAACGTATTCCGAATGTGAAGAGTATCGTCCACAATGTGAATGATAAAGTTACGAATGCGATCTTCGGTGAAACGACGAAAGTGATCTGGGGTAGCGAAGTCATTTATGATGAGTTAGATGGTATTCGCTTTGCAATCTCAGCTAGATCATTCTATCAAGTGAATCCTGAACAGACGATTTCTCTATATCGTAAAGCAGTTGAATATGCGGGATTAACAGGTAAAGAGCAAGTGATCGATGCATATTGTGGAATTGGTACCATCTCGTTGTTCCTAGCTCGTAATGCTGGTCATGTGTACGGTGTAGAAATCGTGCCTGAAGCGATTGAAGATGCTAAGCGTAATGCGAAGTTGAATGGACTAGAAAATACTACGTTTGAAGCGGGACCTGCAGAGATCGTCATTCCAAGATGGAAGAAAAAAGGGATGAAAGCAGATGTTATCGTAGTCGATCCACCTCGTAAAGGCTGTGATGCAGAGCTACTAGATACGATTCTTGCAATTCGTCCTGAGCGTGTAGTGTATGTAAGTTGTAATCCATCAACGTTGGCGAGGGATTTGAGATTGCTCGAAGATGGTGGCTATAGAACGATGGAAGTAACACCAGTAGACATGTTCCCGCATACGGGGCATGTTGAAGTAGTTACGTGGTTGGAGAGAGTGTAGTACAGATGTCTGTAATCCCTTATGTACATTGGGTTTACTGATGGTGTGCAGCGTCATTAACATTGGTAATACTGTTGCCTCAACAAACTAGCGTTGATGTAAAATTGATGTAAAAATTGACCGGAGATCAACCTATAAGAACATAAAGATGACGCTTAGGAACTGTTTATCCTGAGCGTCATCTTTGTCATTCAGAAGGTTTGTTTTTAAATAACGATTCAAATTTATCAGCAGCAGCTTGATCAGCTGATCTCAATGCATGACCGTATATGTTCATCGTTGTGGAAATATCTCCATGACCTAAGCGCTCAGAGATGATCTTAGCGTGAACTCCCTGATTAATCAAGATTGTAGCCGAGGTGTGCCGCAGGTCATGAAATCGGATATATCTGAAATCATTTTTCTTAATGAATTGTCTAAACCAAAGATAAGGTCGCTCATGATGGAAAGGATGTCCATTGGAATGGGAGAACATGAAGAACCAATTTCCGCCTTGCCATTCGTCAATCATTTCTTTGCGCTCATTTAATCGAAAAGCGTAGTACTCTTTCATTTCCACAAGCATTGAATTCGGTAAAGCAACTTTTCGGATGGAATTTCTTGTTTTTGGATGCTTAACGATTACTACTCCTTTCACGGCGTATATCATACTTTGCGAGATTTCAATGACGCCACTAGGTTCAAAAAATTCAACTTACAGAGGAAGTGTATTTAATTTTTATTATGGATCTGATTTAATGAAATAGTAGAAAGGATTTTTATTTTTGGATTGGGTGTAAGACAATTGATATAGAGGTTTCCCAAAGAGTAGAATCGTATTTTACCAATATTCTAGTTCCCTTAGAGATGATTATTTATGAAGAAAGTGTACCTATACTTGTAAATTTACATGTTTCTAATGGATATGTGTGTGAATTAGAATTATAGCGTACTGACTCTACTCCAATTGATAATCTTAAGATAGGACTCGATCCAGTTGGAGATTAAGCTAAATGAATTATAATTGTCGAATTTCTTTTTAGATTGTGTCAATTCAAAAAATATAATAAAAACATAAATAATAGAAATATAAATACATTATCTATGGATATTAACTATTAATCAAATAATAATATTGTTATTATAACTATAATATGGTACCTTAGTTAGGATTTAATTAAAAACATAATATTTTTCATTAATGGTGTTACTGTATAGTCTGTTACAGTAACTTAAAAGGGAAGTTCGGTTAAATTCCGATGCGGTCCCGCCACTGTAAAGCGGAGTAACTTATTATATATCCACTGTACTTTTTGACTAATACGGGAAGGAAATAAGTTGCGATGATGCAAGCCAGGAGACCTGCCAGTAATGATTTTATTTTTCCCCACGAGGATGGGAGGAGGGTGCATATTTTCTATGTCTGCTGATTAATTCAGCATTCACATTAGTGGCCATCTTTCAATTTTGAAAGATGGCCTTTTTATGTGTTTCTGATTATTCATGTTTTGAAAACATACAGAAGATTAAACAGTGATTAAGAATGAGAATGAAAGGGCAGAGAATTGAAGCATAAAATAAAGGTATTATTCCTGAACGGTATTATTTCATTGATTTCAGATACTATAGTAAGTGCAAGCAGTATAGTTAAAAAATGATTAATACTAATGAAGATAGTATTCAATTCGTTCCCATTGATACCTCATTTAATGTGAGCTTCTATAGGGAGATTAAAGAAGGTATGATCTTAACTTAATTACAATTATCAAAAAAGAATTAGTTAATTTAAGAAATGAGATTTCCATTTCCATAATTGGAGATCAATTGATTGTTACACCATTAGAGTTTCTATACCAAGGATGTTTTTATAAAATTTTGTTCCAGCTTACTCTCTTCAAGATATTGATTTCAATTCTCAGAAAGTATTTTATCGGTTTTTTATTATTTTATTAGACACTTAAAAATTATCTAAAATAAGGAAAGAAAATTTAAGATCCCAAGAAACAATCATTATTAAAAGAAAAAAATTAAAATAGGGTGAAGAATGTATGAAAAATAAATTTATTTATTTGCTTTCATTAGCTGTCATGTTGTCAATAATTACAGTAGCTTGTGCAAAGCCATTACTAACTGAGAAACAAAGTACAAAGTTTACTAGTCCTACGAAAAATGAAACATTATCGGAAAAAGTTGTAAGTAATAATGATAACTCTCTAAAAGTCTTAGGAATGATGCCACAAGATGATGAAGTAAATATGAGAGCTAAAAGTTTTATTGTTATTATTTTTAATAAAGAATTATTGCTGAAAGACTCTGAACTAATATCTGTTACAAGTAACGGAACTGTAATAGAAACCATGAAAGCAGTAGAAGGGAATAAGTTATTGATTGATCCAACAACAAGCTTAGGCTCATCGGCTTCTTATAAAGTTACAGTTAAAAGAGAGAGTGTTAGTTCTAAAGCCAATGAATATTTGGAACAGGATTATGAGAATTTCTTTACAACGGAGTTACTTCGTGACCTGAATTTAACAGCGGTAAGAGTACTGCCAGAGTCTCCAGGCACCATGTCAAATGATTCTGAGCCTATACAAGTGTTATTTAACAAGAACGTTGTTATCGGGAAACATTTTAGTGACATCCGAGGAACCATAAATGATGAGATTGTTGAAGTTGAATCAACAGTACACGGGATGAGTATGGAGATTAAGATTAAGGCCAAAGAACAACAAGAAGGTGAGTTGAGAATTGAGATTCCTGAAGGAGCAATTCAAGGTCTAATAGGAGAAGATTTCAACGAAAAAATTGACCTTCAGTATGTACTAAACTCGAATCTATCAATTGCACGAAGCAATGTAAATACAATTTCAACTATAGATGAAATAGATCGTAGTTATTATCATAAAAAGATTTCGGCTGGAACTAATCATTCTTTAATTATTAATGCCAATAAGCAAGTGTTGGAATGGAAGAATAATAATTCATTGTATGATGAACTTCCAACATTAATTGAACCATTGGCGAATAAGGAAATCATTTCAGTAAGTGCAGGAGAAAGTCATTCACTTGCATTAGCATCAGATGGTACTGTATGGGCTTGGGGAGACAATACTCAGGGTCAGTTAGGTAATGGCACATACGAATCTCGAAATACACCAGTTCAAGTAGTTGGAGAAAATGGAGAGGGATTTTTGAATAACATTGTTTCCATAAGTGCAGGTTGGGATCATAATTTAGCTGTTACCTCAGATGGAAACGTTTTTGCATGGGGATTAAATGAGGACGGTCAATTGGGTGATGGTGGTAATAATTGGGTAGATAGTCCCGTTCCTGTACTTGTGTTGGCAGCCGAAAATGAAGGTGAAACTTATCTCGAAGATGTAATCTATGCAGATGCAGGTGCGTATCATTCAGTTGCATTAAAGGCAGACGGAACAGCTTATTTTTGGGGTAATCAGTGGAAAATTTTTGGTATGCAAATTGATCTGCCAACTTTTATACCGAGATTAATTGAAACGGATATGTATAATAATCCGATAATAAATGTTAAAGATATTCAGGCAACCGCACTTAATACAATTATACTTTTAGAAGATGGTAGAATGATTGCCAAAGGTGTAAATGGTTCTGGTGAATTAGGAAATGGGGAAGGTTATTTAGTAGTTCTTGAATATATCTATGCAGATTACGAGACTGGAAAAGTATTGGAAAATATTAAATCTTTTGATGTTGCAGTAGGTCGACGGTTCAGTGACTACGCAATATATATATCCGCAATTGATACGGGAGGTTCTCTCTATAGCTGGGGTGGAGGGTTGGGGGTTCCACGCCTAGTGACAGACGGTAAGTTTACATCAATAGGGAACTCACATCTTGGGGGAATGAGTTTTAAACCGGATGGTTCACTCATTGCATGGGAGTATAACAGAACTTCTGACTCATTTGATATACGTAAAATTGGTTCTTATAAAGATATCCGGAATTATGAGTACTCACCAGCGGGCTTGTTAATGAAGGAGATTATTAGTATTCGTGGCAAAAAGTACGAAGTATCTTACAGCTATGATCCCAATGGAAATATGCTTTCTAAGAAACTAACTCAAATCGAGTAAAGCTGGTTGGATTGTAATAAAAAAAACTTAATACAGAAGGAGAAATAGAAATGAAAAAGACCATATTAAGTAAATTAATATGTTTACTTCTTGTAATATCATTCTGTTTAGAATATGTTTCGTTAACCGGTGTTCAGGCACAAGAACTGTCAAACTCTGATGTAAGCTCGGAGCAGAATTATAACGAGCAAGAACGATTATTACTTGATATTTTAATAAATGAATATAATGCTTCGACTTCTTTTATAGAAAGTGAACTTGGTGATAATCTTTCATTAAATGAAATCTTTGATATTTTCAAATTTGGGAAGAAAGAGAACCTATCCTACTTTGAAGTAAAGGAATATCTTTTCACGAAGGAAAAAAAATTATCTCAAAATTCCGAGGTAAGTATCAATAACTCTTTACTGGACGAGAAGCTTAGAGATGTGATCATAGTAGATGCACCGCATATGACGTCTGAAATGCTAGACTTACACTCTATACAAGAAGGACAAGAAGGACAAGAAGGACAAGAAGGACAAGAAGGACAAGAAGGACAAGAAGGACAAGAAGGACAAGAAGGACAAGAAGGACAAGAAGGACAAGAAGGACAAGAAGGACAAGAAGGACAAGAAGGACAAGAAGGACAAGAAGGACAAGGAGGACAAGAAGGACAAGAAGGACAAGAAGGACAAGAAGGACAAGAAGGACAAGAAGGACAAGAGGGACAAGAGGGACAAGAGGGACAAGCAGGACAAGAAGGACAAGAGGGACAAGGAGCACAAGAAGGACAAGAAGGGCAAGAGGGACAAGAACAAGTAGGAGAAAAAGAAGAACATGAAGACGAATTACAAGGGGCATCAGTAATTGTCGAGCCATCAATACTTGTACAAAATAAAGATTTAATTAATCAGGATTCTAAGAAGGAAATAACCAATAATGAAGAAAATATAGAAGATTCAAATAATAATGAAGGTGAAGAGCTAAAAGAAGAAATAACTGGGCAAGATCAAGAGATTACTGAACTTTTGAAGAGTTCTACTTTAGAATTCGACATGCCGGAGCCAGAATACAATATTAATTCTTTTCAGAAAGCTCCATATATGGCTACATCAACTAACGAAGCTATTTCTCCTTTATCAGGCTCATTAAGCCTTTCCAGTACAGATGTGATCATGCCTGGATTAAATGGACTGAACTTTGCATTAACTCGAACTTATGATTCAAATGAATCTCAGCAATACGATCTAACTACAAAATCACAACTGAATCAAAACTATGGCTATAATGTATATTTTAATGTAATCAAGAAACTAATTACCAAAAGATATGAAGCTAAGTATAAAACCTATTACTACTTTGAATATGATAGAAACAAGGACGGTATAGGGGATTATAATTCTATCACATTTCCAAGTAATTTTAATACAATTGTAGGTGGATATAGTACTCTTTCAGCTGCTCAAACTGCATTAAGTAGCACTACTTTAACGGCATTTACTAGACAAGCGACTGGAACATCTGAAGAGAGTAAAACTAATTCTTTTCCAATATCAAAATCTTATTCTGATTCAAAAGGTTACTCTGGAACATTAACAAAATCAGGGTCGTCCTATGTTTCTTCTGGTTCCTATACAGCAGCAGAAAGTAAAACAGCGACAGGCACATGTCCTAATTCAATTCCTGGTAAGTATGGAGCTGATGGGCAATGGGTAGCAACAGGATCAGCAACCAATACTTGTTACACGACTATGCCATACAGTAGTGGGGGCTTTACAGGGACTCTAAATAGAACGACAACAGAAACAATTAAAGCTTGCACATCCCCAGGAACAGCAGGATGGACATGTACCAAACAATATTCTGCAAATTATTCTGGAACAGTAACAAAACCTGCTGTAGACACAAGGAAATATCAACAAAACTACAGTGGAACAGTGGTTATTCCGAAAATCGGTGATTTTAGACCAGGTGAGTGGACAACTGAAGGAAATTCTTATGTCCGAGTAGTAGATGCAATAGATACGAAATGGATAGACTCTATAGATGTAATAGCTAGTACAGGGATTAACGGAGTTAGATCCACACTACATAATTCTGAAGCTGATGCGAAAAGTATGCGTGATTTAATAAACAGTAGCCCTGGTGCACCCGTTGGTAGTATAGAAGAAAACGGACAACAATATGCTTTGTTTTTGACTAACACTCCAAATGCTTATTATAGTTTTGAATCAATACCAGGTTCTTATTATTACACATATTATAATGATACAAAAATGTCGAATAATGAGAGGTTATATCCAATTGGTAAAGGATGGTCTTGGGATTTACCTTATATGACTAATGATGGCGGTAAGAATTTTATTCATCTTCAAGGTGGAGGATCATATGAAGTTTCGGGTACAACATTAAAAGACTATGAATGGAATGATTTGTCCATACATACCGATACTACGATTACTGTAAATAATGAAAAATCAGCCTATCGTTTAACCAATGTGCAAGGGACATGGGCCCAATATTTTGATAGTGACGGTAGATTGCTTAGAATGACAGACGCATATAATAATTATGTTGATTTCAAATATGACCAGCATAGTGTATATAAAAGAAAACTAATTTCTGAAATATCCAATAACATAGGAAACGTCATTAGAATCTCTTATGCTGATAACAAAGTGAGTGTTACCTACAATAATCAAAGTACGGTATATCATAAAACAGTGGAAGAGGGAATTGAAGTTCTAACATCAGTAACTGATGTAGCTGGAAGAAATACGTCATACCAATATGAATTAAAAGATGCATCTTTTAATTTAATTGCTAATAGACCAGATAGAGCTGTTAAGAATCCCTATACACTATTGACAGCTGTTGTGCATCCTACTGGTGCAATAACAGATTATCAGTATGAAACAACACCAATCAATAGATATATAGGTTCTGACTCCTTGAATCAGTATTATCAAATAACTGCTAGACAAGATCGAATTGAGTATGAGAACAGTAATTTTGATATTTATAATAAATATAATTATTCCTATGGAACTACAGATATTGGTCAGTCTTATAATAGTGATTTAACAATTACAACTGAAGTCGCTAATGACGATATCATATCTACTCATACTTATTTTAAGGATTATGTGGACTCTACTACTGGGAACAAATACTATCTCAATGAACAGAAAAATAATGTTGGAACTCAAGAGAAGCGTACAACCTATCAGTACAATAAGAAGGTTGGGAGTAATACCTATGCTGTTACAATACCGACCACTATTACAAGCAGTGATAACTTAACGAACGACCCTTTAGTAGAAAATGTTGAGTACGATGACTATGGAAATAAAACAAAACATATCAATTTTAAAGGATTTACAACTGATTATACGTACTATCCTACTAACAGACTATTAAAGTCTGTAACCGTACCTGCAAATACAAATGAAAAATTATACAGTGAATACACGTATAATGATCAAAGCACTGTTATTCAAGAGGTAATGAAGCATAATGACTCCACTGGCGAAGTCATAAAACAAATTGACTCACTTAATATTGACTCAAATGGTAATATAGGAAAAGTTATAGTTAGCGATTCAGATCATATCGTAACGCACAATTTAGGGTATATAAATGGCTTCTTATCTCAAATTAAAACTGATTCCCAAGACATACCAACAATTCTTACGTCATATGTGTATGATTCAGTAACTGGGAATTTGTTAGACTATATAGATGGTGGAGGAAATAAGTATTCTTATCAATATGATGAATTAGATCGAATCATACAAATCAATTCGCCAGATGCAAGCTCAGTTCGTGCTAACTATGATGATATAGCAAATGAAGTTACAGTTACCGACGCACTTAATCAGCATTCTATTACACGTTGGAATGGTTTGGGATGGGAAGTCGAACAAGGGGTAATAGCAGAAGAGGGATATCGTAAGTTAGTTAGTTACGAATACACTGCGAATGGTCAAGTGAAGAGCATACGTGACACTAGGGATGCTCAAACTATCCATCATTATGATGAATGGAATAGAAAAGACCTGACTGTTTTTCCAAATGGAGTGGCGCATATATTTGATTATGACGATGCAAATCGTGAATTGACAACAACGGCACGTTCAGCACAAAATATAATTGAAAATGGGAAAACTGAAAGATACGATAGATATGGGAGAGTTATAGAAGTTAGGGAGCATAAGTATTTAGATAATACATCCAAGATAGTTCAGACTAATAGCTATCATCCTGTAAGTGATGCTGTTGTTCAAACAACTGATGCGGAGCAGAATCTATCACAATATAATTATGATGTATTAGGTAATTTAATAGAAGTTGTTAATGCGTTAGGAGAGAGTGTGACATATCAATATAATGGAAACAATCTCTTAACTAAGGTTACCTATGCAGATGGGGCTTTCACAGAAAAAGAATATGATTCATTAGGTCGTATGATTTCTAATACAGACAAAGGCGGACTTATTAGGACGTTCCAATATGATAACCTTGGTAACTTGTTAGAACAAACTGATAACAACGGGCAAGTGTTTAGCTATAAATATGATAGTTTAAATCGATTACTGAAGAAGAACGGACCTACTGAAGAGATTTCCTTTTCGTATAATTCTAATGGACAACGTTTATCCATGACCGATCAAACTGGTGTAACAAAATATGAATATCAAACTTATACCGGGGAGTTAATATCTGTAACATCTCCAGATGAAAAAGTGATAAGCTATACGTATGATAAAGCGATGCAACGATTGAATGTTACTTTGCCATTCGGTGATCAGATTAAGTATACGTATGACTCAATAGGAAGAGTTACTAGTCTTGACTGGAATCAAGCTCAAGCAGAGAGATATACGTATGACGCATTCGGAAGACTTTCAACACGTAGTCAAGCTAATGGAATGGAAACAAGTTATTACAATTCTGATGGAGTAATGTCATCGTTAAAGCATACCATTAACCAAAACGTTGCGAATCAATATCAGTACACATATGATGATAATAAAAACATAACTGATATTGTGAATGTTGTTTCTAATCCGGTAAAGAATAATTCTTATACGTATGATGAGTTAAATCGCATTGATACATCATCTGAATTTGAAGAAGTATACACTTATGATAAACAACATAATCGAAGTACATTATCTAGCACAGTACCATTAGATTTGGTTAATGCAGAATATGAATATGATGAGTGGGATCGATTAATTAAAGTTATACGTGATGGGAACATAATTGAATATACTTATAATGGAGATAACTTGCTGGTCGAAAGAAAAGAAGGTGGAGTCAAGGCTAGGTATTATTATGATGGCAATCAAATTGTAGCTGAAGGTATTGTAGGCAGTAATGGAGAAGTTACAGAAAAATCTAGTTATCTGGTTCATGATCAAATTGTATTGAGAGAGGATCAAGGAGGATTAAGGAGTTACTACACATTTAATGGACATGGAGATGTAGTAGAAATAAGAGATGAGAACGGTGCTCTTCAAAACGAATACGAGTATGATACGTGGGGAGACGTTATTAGCTCAAGTGAAACGATAGACAACCTGTTCAAGTATTCTGGAGAATACTGGGATGAAGATGCTCAATTACAGTATTTACGTGCACGCTGGTATGATCCAAGTATTGGACGTTTTATTAATAAAGATACGTATGAAGGGGAACTGAATAATCCGTTAAGTTTGAATCTTTATTCGTATGTTGCGAATAACCCATTGCGTTACATCGATCCTAGTGGACATAAATTTATCCAAGGTGCAGGAGGAGGCGGTGGTGGAGGTGGAGCAGTAAGTTTTAATTTTAGAAACACTACTCCAGCAACCGGGAAAAATAATTCTAATGCAAGGCCAGGCATTAATACAAATAAGAATGCTGCAAATTCAAGTGATGTTTTAAGGCAAGAACAATTAGATATAATAAATGGGGGAAAAACTAAGGGTGCGGGAAAAGCTATAGTCAAAGACACTGGCAAATTAGCAGATAACATTGCTAACTTAAGGTCTTGGGCAGAAGGAAAAGGTTGGGTAAGACAAGATACTGCAGGTGGTGTCGAGCAATGGGGAATAAAAAACGCCGATGGAACGTTTAGTTGGAGACTGAAGATAAAACCCGAAGCTAGTACAAGGGAAGGATTGGAGGCAGGAAGCAATCAACCACGTTTCGATGCCCGGTTAGATGATAAAGGAACTTACATTAATCCGTTTACAGGGCAAACGGGTGGGAAGAGTGTTGGAACGCATATTCCATTAGGGAAGTGATAGGTATGAACAAGGAAAAACTATTTCAAATAGTAGTTGACCCAACGGCATCAGATGCTGAAAAAGATGATGCAGTGATTGCATTGGGAGAAAACTTCCAAGATGATGAGACAGTGGATTTCTTAATCAATGTCTCAAATGAAAGCAACTGTGATGAGATGATTGCAGGAAGCTGCGGAGAGTCGGTCGGTCAAATTTGGCTAGCGACACAACAGATAAACTATGAAAAGTTATCTCAACTAAAAGGAATTGCCTTCAATGAGGTGATTTCCCTAATTAAAGCACATCGCCATGAGTGGTACAGAACATATTTGGAGTTGTTTCCCAAATCGTTATAACTAAGGTGCCATGCCCTAAAGTTCATTTCTTTAGGGCTTTTTTTTGACGGGGGCTACCCAGTGCCGAATGAACTCATCATTCAACCAATAACACATCTAACCCATGTAGTATCCGTATAAAGATTTATCGAATTTGTTGTGCGTACATTAACGCTTGAATTTGTAACTTAAATATTGCTATGCCGATACATCAAGCAGGTCGATTATGGTCAGGTACTACCATGATTGACCTGTTTTTTGTTAGCTTCGTTTTCTGCGGCTTTCTTCAAAATCCATCGCAACTGTACAATACTCTATCTCGATATAGACACTGAGAAGGCAACCTGACCAAAAGTTTATCGCAATTCTATAATTTGAAATTGCCCATATGTGAGACAAACGTAATCGGTCTATTGTTTATATTAATCCTTGGAAAGAGACGTAAAAGCATTAGCAAAGCTGGGCTTGGGTACCTAAAGGTGTCTTTTTTTGTTTGATGGCGAAAACGTATGTTTGATATAATACCATAACATGTAGTAACGTTATGATGTTTTACAAGGACACTAGTACGACTAAGTGATCCTTTGCTCGATAATCAAATGGAGGGTTTTATTGAGAATGGACTTTCGAAATATAAGGATGATAGTCGGAATTTTTTTGGTAGATTAATAAGAGAAGTTTTCTGGTCGGAACCAGGCTACAAAGTCATTTTAAAAGACGAAGTAGAACAAAAACACTTACCGATCTCAGTAATGATTGAAAAGATAGAATCATTTGGATTAGATTATAATCAAATGCCCGAAGCTCAGCAGTATGAATTAGGAGCTTATGTGAATTTGATGTCAGCATCAACAAAATTGCTTGTAAATCCGATATTAGGTTTGCAACCAAAGTAAAATGAAGAAGATTTTATCAAATTTATTTCTGAAGGTAACGGAAAAGCTAATGCAGTTTTATGTTCCTCACATAAAGATTTAATAATCGCATTATTAAATCTTTTATATAAAATTAAATTAGATGATACGGATAAAAAACTTTTGTGGAATTCCTATAAAAAGAACAAGAAGTTCTTATCGTCAATGAATATCTCGAAGAAAGAGTTTGATGAAATAATTCTTGATATAGTTTGCGAGGCTCTTTATTTTAAATACTAACCGTAATTGAGGTTATTCAGATTGGATGTTACCGAGGTTACAGAACAAATTAGATTGTTCATAATAAATGTTTTTTTTACTTTTCAATTAATAAAAAATTTAGATTATTGGTGCGAAGTTGGTGTTAAACTTTAACACTAACCAACATATTACCTCATACTGTAACCTATTACGAACCCGAAAAAGCCTGATGCATCAGGCTTTTTCCTACTTAACCATACTTAATCCAACATGCTAACTCACCCGCATACGGGGCATGTGGAGTGCTGTTCGCTGTTAGTTTATACAGGTGAACCTAAAAATAACTAAATGAATGGTGAGTGAAACTATGTAATAAACTCACCTGTTTCATTTACTTCAATCCGCTTTACAAAAGTAGCTAACTGCTTTTTGGTTACTTTCTTAAAAGGTGCCTGCTCTAGAAAAGCATGAACATGAGAATTTACATTAGATTTAATCAGTTGGAGTGAGCGATTTAGCTCACTCCTTTTTATGTTTAAATGTAATGTCGCTTCATGTAAGCTATCCATCGCTTCTCGATACTCAGGATGCGTCAGTACATCTTCAGAAAGTAATGTCAAGTACTTTCTCTTTTTTGTTGTTATTTCGAGCAGGGATTGTTCAACCTCTTTTATGCTCTTATGCAATTGCTTTAAGGTTTCCGTTGTCAGCACGCTTC
Source organism: Candidatus Pristimantibacillus lignocellulolyticus (assembly GCA_023639215.1). Taxonomy (NCBI): domain Bacteria; kingdom Bacillati; phylum Bacillota; class Bacilli; order Caryophanales; family Paenibacillaceae; genus Pristimantibacillus (SeqCode); species Pristimantibacillus lignocellulolyticus (SeqCode). The sequence continues at coordinate 514,378 of CP097899.1, read as the reverse complement.
GTTCACTATTATGGTCAACATTCTTGAGACGTTCGGCTGCTTTATTTAGCCTAGTTAAAATTACTTCTTCGAGATGCACTTCACGGACAAAGTGATGAGAGCAAGCAATCCGTCCATGCTTCGAATACGAACCACATAAGTAGCCTTTACGATTAGAGCGATACCACATGCCTGATCCGCAATCTGAACAGAACACAAAGTTAGTAAAGAGATGCGGACTTGATTTAGGACGCTTCCTTTGACGCTCAAGCATTAACTGTTGAGTGAGTTCAAATACCTCTCGTTTAATAATCGCCTCATGTGTATCAGGAATAACAATGTACGCTTCTTTATCCAATTTTCTTCGAATATTAGACGTTACACTAATCGTCTCTTCTCTGCCTTGAACGAGATCCCCTACATAATGCAGATTACTTAGTATCTTTTTAACAGTTGAGCCATGCCAATACTTTGAAGCATTTGATTTTTGAGCAACTGTAGAGGGAGTAGGTATTCCCCTTTTAGATAGTGAACGTGCGATTTTATCAAAGCCGACGCCATTGATATATTCCGAATAGATATATCTCACAATTTCTGGTGATCCATCATCTGCAAGATATAATGCCTTATTCTCTAGACGATATCCGTATGGAGGAATTGAACCCTTATATTCTCCACGCTTGGCTTTAGTGGTGAGAGCAATCTTAATACGTTCCGAGGTTCGTTGAGATACTTGTTCATAAATCCATGCATATAGCCCAAACATATGGCTGTTATTGTCCATAGAATTTATCGCATTGTCGAACGTAATAATGTGAATTCGATTATTTTCGGCAATTTCTTTAATCTCATACGAAAGTTTTCCATTCCTCGCTAACCTCGAAAGCTCCTACGATAGAATCACATCAAACTTTTTTTGTTTCGCATCCTCAATTAATTGAAGCAATTGGGTTCGCTTTTTCGATGATGTTCCGCTCTCTACATCTACATAGAATTGATACAGCTCCCACCCTTTTTCAGCAATGACGTCATAAAAGAAGCGTTGTTGGTTTTCAAGTGATGTTTTTTGTTCCTCTTTATCCGTGGATACACGAATATACACTGCTCATTTCATTCAATTTATCTCCTTTTTATCGGAGATGTTGTGGTGCTATCTATTATTTGCTTATTTTTATTAACCATACTTCAAAACTATTAATTTTAAAAATAATTAATTTAAGCTAGGAACTCTTGTAGGAAAAAAGAAATGTATAGATATATTCATCATTTTCTCAAATAAATCGATTATTGCCTTCTAAATTCATAGAAAAAAATTTTGTGAAATTTATCAAACAACTAGGATTTCTTACAGGAAATTAAAAATTCTTCTAGTTGTTGCTAATTATACATGGTTATTGAGTGGAGATAAACTATAGGTATATAAAGGAAGGAGAAGGTGTGATAAAATAAAAAATGTAATAAATTGGAGGTTATTGGTGATTTATGTTGAATATATTATCAATAGTGATTTTGATACAAAATAATAAGTTATGTAATTAAGGAGATTAAATTGGTATGGACTTTTCGAGGTATATAGATTTAGATAGGTTTAAATCTACTATTCTAAGTAAATCTGATGATAATAACTATGATCCTATTATTGAAGCAGAACGTAGAGCAGATGAGTATTTAACTTATTTATTTGAGAATACCCTCTATTTATTAGTTAAAAATCAAATTCATGATGAAGCAAAGAACTTATTAGTAAAATATTTTGGATGCTACAAAAATCTGGAAATTGCTAGTGTCGAGGATGAGTTTGATGATTTAGAGAGACAAGAAATAGAGGCTTTGTTCTTACCGGACCATATTGATATTTCGATAAAAGAAAATAATCTAGTTGTATTGAAAATGTTATCCGATAAATTAATTAAGAAAATTATTAGTAATTTACAAATATATTCAAAAGAACAATTACTAAAAATTTTTTATACAAACGCTAGTATTCTGAGTTATTTGTCCATACATTCTAATAATTGGGGGTCAGGGGGTGTTGATATTAACCAAATGAATCTCATCGCAGAAGCATTAAGTATAGTTATGGATAATTACAAGGATGAAGCTACTAATTTTATAGGTACTGAAAAGAAAACTATGGAGTTTTTAGTTCACTTATTATTGAATAGCGATGCAGAGTTCAATGCCCAAAATATTAATTCTACGGAGAATTTGATGGAGATATTAGTTTATGTAAGATTGCTATTATACATTGAACAACTAAAAAGTAATCATTCACTTATATATAAATCAGGCAGCTCTATTCGTATTATTGATAATCATCTTATAGTTTCGGAACCTTTTGCTATACGCTTTAGAGACTATATGAAAAATGCTAGTGAAGAAAAGATAAATATTAGTAGTGCGGAAGTAAATTATATATTCAAAGAGTTTGAAAAGAGGAGAGGATATTCACCTTTCTTATTAGAAGATTATTTATTTAATTATGATGAAAAGTTTTTAGAAACACGAACAATGGCTGCTTTTATTGAAGAGGAGGCACTTATTAGAGATATTCAATACAAATCTAAACAACAAAAAGAAGTCGTTCAACAATTGCTAAATGATTTAACTCTAAAGTCTATGCAAAGGGAGACTCTAATTAAAGAAGTTTTTAGTAATAATAGAATATTCAGAACACCAATAATAAAGATTTCTAGTTTTTATTTAGTTTCGTACCAAATGTTACTAGAAGCGTCAAATTATTTTAGATATAGAATCCTTAAGAATGAGTTAGATACTAACTTGAATAGGAGCCTTAATAATTTAGTAAAAGAGAACTTCAATGAAATAGGTTTACATTATTTGAAGGATATAATAGTTGAGCGTAATTTAATAGGTGAGATTAATTTTTCATTAAATAACAATAATAAATGCAAGCACATTTTTCAAAACCAGAAAGACTTGCCGCAAGAAGTTGATTGTTATTTTATCGTTAAGAATCAACTGTACATTATTGAATTGAAGAATAGAGATTTACAAAGGAGTTTATTTGAAGTTTCTAAATCTATTGATAAAGCCAAGAAGGATTTACAGAAATTAAGTAGATTAAAGAAAGTTATATTTGAGAGTAAGCGGATAATGGAAGATGTTTTTAATAGTGAGTTTGATGATATAAATATATATATCACTCATAAGTATCCTCATTTTTTAGATGGGACATATGATACCGAACATGAAGTGAATATTATGTCATTTGAAAATTTTTTGAAGTATTTCAAAAAAATTAAGAGTTATTAACTAACTAAAATTAAGTTTTGAAGTGGAAAATTAAAATAGAGAAAACATTCCATTAGAAATTTTAGAAGGGGTGAGATAATAAATGTGGTCAGTACCAATATATCAATTAATTTCTAGAATATATGAGTAAAAGGCACCAAGCGGTAGATATTGAAAATATAGATTTGATACAAAGGATTGCAGAGGGAGTTTTAGTCGATAGATATGCATTACAAACATTTAAATTGTAAATGTAAGGATATACATGTACATTTTTAGATTAGTATTTATATATTAATTTATTATTAGAACTGTAAGATATTTATTGTACAAAAACGAAAATAAGTTAATAATGAATTAGATGTAAAATTAGGAAATTTAATTGTTTATTTTAATGAACTTATTAAAACAATGTCTAATAAATACTTAGTTGCTGTGTATAAAAAATTAGAGAGTAAACTATCAGTACAATTGTGGAGGTATATATGGAAAAATTGGAGGATTATCTATACGACTTTATAGGAATCTTTATTCCAGGTTTCATTTTTTTGTTTTCAACGTGGGTTTCGGTTGTTCTAATTGTTAGTAGTGATATAGTGGAAGGTTTAGTAGACCTGTTTAGTACAAAAATAATATTTCAAAAAGATTATTTTATCAATCGTTTAGTCATAGATAATAATTTATTTACTCTAGCGGTAATCATTGTTCTCAGTTACATTTCAGGAAATTTATTTAATTCTATTTCAAGTACATGTATCAGTTGTATAGAGAAAATAAACTTTAGAAGAGCAGAAAAAAAGAGTAAGAAGAAAAGTATTGCTCTATCCTCAGAGGATTTCTATCAAAAGAAAATGATATTCAGTGAAAATGTTAAACTATTGAAATATGTAAAGCAGTATTTAAATAATCAACAGTTAATAGATTGGGGAAATATAAACCCTAAAAATTTATGGTTAACGCTTTATAGATGGGCGAATCTGTACGCAAATAAAGAAGATTACTCAAAGCTTCAAGTTTTACTGTCTAAGATCACATTAATACGTTCTCTCTCTCTAGTATGTTTTTTTCATTTGTTATTTACAATCATTATTTTTACTATAGAACAAATATTTAATGGGTTTTCTCTCTATATGTTTATAGTAGTCTTTTTATATTGTGTATTAGTTATTATATTAATTCTACATTTAATTCATGATTTCTTAATCAAAAGAAAAATATTAAGTAACGAAGCAATTTTAGTACTTTACAAGATAAGTAAGGATTCGAACTAGTAAAACTTAATTATTTGGAGGAAATTAAAATGAATCAAGAAAACAAATTTATCGGTATATTTATTGGAGCAAGAGATCTAAAAGAAGAAGTGTATAAAGTTTTACCAGGTTTCGATATGCTTGTTAAACAAATTGAGCTTTTACGTCCCGAACAACCTAAGATACTAAAGAAAAGCGAATATGAAAAAAGTATTAATAATACTATAGCTATTTTTGGGGAACGTGGTACAGGTAAGTCATCAGTTTTATACACCTTAATTAATAAATTTAAGAATAAAAATGGAGAAATTTCAGAAAATATATTATTACCGATAATTGAACCAGATCATTTTGGTGAAAATACTAAAATTATGGGCTCTATTGTTGGTTTCTTAAAAAAAGCAGCTAATAATCAGCTTGAAGCTATAAAGAAAGCTTATAATAGTTACCAGGGTGAAGAAAAAAAATTTGATGAATACTATGAACAAGGTAATTATAAAATTAATAATCCATTAAAGTTAAAAATAGATGAAGTTATAGAGTATCATATGTATACTGCAAATGAATATAGAAAGCTATTAGTTCATAATTACGACGATTTATCAACACATATAAAAAAATCTTCACATTTACTAATCTCTGATGTCGAGTTTAAAGAAAAATTAAACGATTTAATATCGTTACTAATTATTAATCAAAGACGTTTATTAAGTCAACAGAAAAAAAATGAAGGAAAAAATAGAGAACCATTAATATTTATATTTATTGATGATATTGATCTTAAAATGACAAGAACGAAGGAACTTATAGAGTCATTATTACAATATATTAATCATCCCAATGTAGTAACAATCCTTTCAGGAGATTATGCTATATTACAAGAATCAATGATGTTAGCATTAATTCAGGAAGAAAATTTACCTAGTAGCAATTTAAATGTAGAGTTTTCTTTTAATTCGCTAACTACTGAAAATGAAAAAAACACGATTAAAAGTAGGAAAGAATATCTTGCACATGAGTACCTAAAAAAAATCATACCTCCAGCAAGAAGATTTCAACTAGTTCAATGGAATGAAAAGACAATTCCTAACTTCTCAATGAATGACTATAAACTTTCCTCTTTACTTCAAGATATTTTCGGAAAAAGTAGTTTATTTAGTTATCAAAAACTAGAAATTCTATATCCAATCCCAATAGAATCAAGTTATGTGATTTTTGATCATACACCTCGAGGTATTATTAATGTCTATTATCATTTATCACAACTATTAAATAGACACGAAAATGATGATTCCAAATTTCTTTATGTTAAATCTCTTATTGATACAATAATACATTCGTCCACAATATTAACAAAAAATCAGTCTTTTATTTTCAGTGAATTTATTAAATGGGGAAGTGATGAAGAGAGTAGTTATATTGGATATGGAGCATTACTGAACTTAAAAACCAAGTTAGATAACTCAAAAAATGAGATAGAAAAATATGAAACAAATTGTATGATAAGAGCTCTTTATATTATTGGTAGTATTATAAGTGAGTTATTACCTAAGATTAAATTCAACCTAGATGAACGTAAGATTTGGTGGAAAAATGTAGTTAATATATTATTTAAATCAGATAATTTTGATTCTTTGACATATCCTTTAGATAAAATGGAGAAGAATAATCGACATTACTTTAGTCAATTAATTAGAATTCTTTTTAATTACATGGAAGAGATAAACACACTGATTTTAATAAACGAATTAGATCCTTATAAGTCATGGTTGTTACAACAAGAAGGTCAAATGACATTATATGAATTTGAAATTCATGAACGGCAACTTATTATAGCTCTAAATGAGTTTCTAAGTAGAGATGAATATGTATTGCTTAAAAAATTATATTTAGAGCAATATAGTAAAGCTAAACTGAATTATAAATCTGTTTTAGAGCTTACTAGTGTACTACAATTTATTAATGATGCAATTAAAAAGGAACCTGAGGAAACATATTACAGAACTTTATATTTTATTAATGGATTCAAGAAAATTAAGATAGGAAAATTTGAGATAGACGAACTAATTACTGATTATAAAAATATAATTGATCTAAAGGATATGGCTGATAAAATAACTAAAAGTAAGCAAGAAGAACTATTATTAGCGTTACTAGTTAAGACGATAATCCATATTAATCGTCACAAAGATAATATCAGGGGAATATTAACTGGTAATCAACTGATTGAAGATGATAAAAGTGAAAACGATAAAAAAACTGAGAAATTAGTTAAAACCTTTAGAAAGTTAAATGAAGGTAAGTCATTTAAAAATTTGAATATAAATCAAAAAAATGCACTAAATAGACAGATTGAGATTTTTAAGGATAGTTTAGAATCTTATTTGTTTGATGATTTAAATATATTAGATCTCAAAGTCAATTTAGGAGAAAATTCAAAGTTTCAAAGTGAATTAAGATTATTCGAAAACGGATCTGCAGGTATTACAAACACCAACTACAAGAAGACAAAAGCAAATATCTCGAAAATAATTAATAAAGTAGATATTGATTCAACAATTCCTTTTCTTGATTATATAGTAATGAGAGAAATACTAAGCAAGTTAGCGAATAATATTTTTGTATGGTATGGTAGGAACCAAGCAAAGAGATTATTAAAAGTGCTCGATCATAACTGTTATTTAGACTTTGATAATTTTCTGGATGTGCATTTAGAAGGTATATCTGTTATCAAAGAGTATTTAGAACAAACTACAGATGCAATACACAAAGATGATGGATTTGAAAAAGCCCGATTGGCATTAGAGGAAAATATGCAAATAGCGTTTGATAATGCAATGGAAAATACAAGACAAGATTTAGAATTGATAGGCATAGAACTTTCTGAAGATGAAGATGAAGAGGGCTCGATTTAATGAATAATAAAATTATTATGATGATTCAAATAGCATTTTTTCCACTAAAAGATGTAACATTTTATGATGATACTATATTGATTGAGACAGTAAAAAAAATAAAAAACAATCATGAAAATATTGATAACATTAATCGTGCAATTCGGACTAAAGTATATCAATTCATTTTGAGTCGTAACAATAAAGTGAGTTTAGACGAAATTGATTTATATTTAGAAAAGTATCATCCCTATTTATTTGGGAGAGACATTCCCCAACATCTTTCATCTGATGTTGAATTTAGGTATTTTCTACATAAACATTTTTTTACTTTAATTTCAGAATTTACAAGAGCATTGATTTCACATCGTGATGGTGAGTTAGTTTATAAGTATTGGAATCATAATATAAAGGAAGGTAAAGATAGATTTATAGATGTATGGAAGGCTTACAGTGGCTTAGAAAAGGTTCATGTATTTAGTCACATAAGTCGTTTTTTGCCAATGGATATCTTTATTGTTGACTATTTAGTTGAAAATAAAATAAACGATACTTTCCAACTTACTGATGTGTACCAGCATATAAATTTAGTTGATGCCCCACTGCACGATATTCTTAAAAAGGGAGTGTCAGAAAATCATGTACACGCTAGTGCAACTTTTACCTTCTCATTATTATGGCAAGAGATAATGAATTTTAATGGTGATTTTAACAGTTCTAGCATTGGAAAATATATTAATAATTTACAAATATCGATTAATTCTAGTTCTTTACAAATTAAGGAACTGCTTTTAACAGCTCAAGTAATAAGAATAATATTAGCGAAGTATATGGGAAATGTCTCTTCTAGTGAATCTAATATTTTAAAATGGATTAAAACAGAATTCCGCGGAGCAAACGTTAATCCTATTGATATTTGTTTTGGACATAGTATATCTTCGTTAGATAATTTATTAAGTAATCTTGAACTATTAAAGAAACATTGGGGAATAAATTATAATGAAAGATTTAAAGACTGGTTTTATATTTTTAATTTAGATTTAATTAATATTAAAACATATAGTGAAAATATTTTTATGTATCAGTTATTTCAATTTAAAAAGAACCATATTTTTAGTAATATATCAGATAAAAATCTTTTTTTATCGTTAATATTTAAATATTTACGTATCAAAAATGAATTTTATCAACAAGTGTGTCAAACAAAATTCACTCCAGGATTAGATTATTTTAGGACCTATTTTGCAAGAGGAACTCGTGCATTTAGTGCTAAAAATGACAGTTATTTTATTGATATGTTAAGAAATGTTTTTCAAAACCAATATTTAAAACAAATAGAGTTAAGGTTTTCTATCTTACCAAAGGAACAAGATAATCGTTTGGCATTGCTTAGAATATTTAAGAGCTATAAGAAGATTCTTGAAGAGGATTACAAGGTTAAAGATGTTAAAGATGTTAATTTCCCTAAAATCGGAATTGTGTTTCATCTAATAAAGCAAAGAGATAATATTAATAAATCGTGGAGACTATTTAGCGAAAATAATGACAAATTAACGTATTTACATTATGGTGCTATTCAAAATAAATATATTGATGAAACGAATTATATTGTTGATTTGAGGAATAAGATACCCTACATTTCCAATTTCATAGTAGGGTTAGATGCAGCTAGTTTGGAAAATAACACCCCCGTTAATGTTTTTTCACCTGTATTCAGTATTGCCCGAAATAGTGATAGGGAGCCACTTAAAATACTCGATGCGGAAGGTAAGATAGCTGAGATGCAAACATTGTTTTTCACATTTCATGCGGGTGAAGATTTTAGGCATCTACTTTCCGGTATTCGGAGAATTGATGAGGTTATTGATAGTTGCAAGTTTCATTCTGGAGATCGTATAGGACACGGTATTGCCCTCGGTATAGATGTTGAAAAATGGGTGGAAAAAAACAAGGTTACAGTACTTCCAACAGGTGAATATTTAGACAATTTACTCTGGGTTTGGGGAGTATATAAAAAAGGTAATGATTATCAGTTTAACGCATTTTCTTATTTACAAAATAAAATTAAAGAGCTTTTTAAAATGGTTTTTTTAGAAGAGTTTCATGAGTTAACAATAGAAGTGATGTATGAGGTCTACATTATGAGGTTTTCAAATATAAAAGAATTATTTAATAAAAATCTTGAAAGAGACAATAACGGTGATATGCAAGAGAGTGAAAAAAGAATATGGCAGTTTTTTAAGAAGTTCCACGAAGAATATTTTTTATCTCGTTTAGCTGAACCGATAAATATTCAAATATCTAGTGTTGAAGCTGAAATAATAGAAGAAATGCAGCAGTATGTGAAGCTAAAAGTTGCTAATGAGGGTATTATTATAGAGATAAATCCATCCTCTAATTTGGTTATTGGTGAAAATGATTCTATCTTTGAAAATCAATTTTTTAGTTTAAACAAAGTAAAAGATGATATTCTTAAAAATATTATGGTAAATATTAATTCAGATGATCCTATTGTATTTAATACTAATATTAGTAATGAAATTGCTTATTTATATTATGGTATGCTCTATAAAGGTGTTGGAAAAGAGAAGGCATTAGAATGGATTGATAAGATTAGAGAAACCGGTATGAATACTTCTTTTATACAAGGTAGAACTAGTAATTCTGAATACTTATATCAATTGGAGCAAGTTATAGCTTCACTCGAAAATCCTTATTATTCATAGTGAATGTGCTCTTTATTAGATTTTACTGTAAATATACCACAAGCATCTCCGAATCCTCACTCAAACAGCAACACAAAAGTACTGCGACCAGCAGACGACACATGTTGAAGTAGTTACGTGGTTGGAGAGAGTGTTGTAATCAACGAATAAACCCGTGATAAACAAGGGGAAAGGCATGAGGAAAATAGGGGAAACCCTTATCCGATAAGCCTTTCCCCTATTTTTTATCAAGGCATTATTCAGATTATTAATAAAGTTGTGATAGAAAAGTTAAAGAGAATCACGCTTTTTTAGCAGTACCTATTTATCTTGATACTAGAGGAATTACCTATTCAGTTGGAAAGCTTTCATCGGATTATTTCGACCTTCTACAACGGCTTTTGTCTATCGGGATACCCTACAGTGTTGTGATCTGCATGCTGATTTATAATTTTTGATAGTGATTTAGGAGATTCTCTACTTTATCTTGGATAATTTGTTTTAATGATTCAGGCTTTACTGATACAACAGAATGACCATATCTCATCAGATAGTTAGCTATAAACTCCTTCTCTTCAAGAGTATAGAATCCTTTAATTACTGTTTTATTACCAATTTCTAATCTCATAGAAGGATAATGTTCTTTATAAAAAATATCCTTAGCTTGTTCAAAAATCTCTACTTCAAAGTCAATACTCTTCTCAGATTGATAAATTTCTAATGAACGACTAACGAGTTCATCTATAGAAAAGTGAGATTTGATTTCCTCTTCTTCTATAAAGGTTATTCTATCGCATCTAAAAATTCTATATTTATTCGCATTTAAGTCTAATCCAGTAGCATACCATTGACCAAACTTAGCGGAAATTTTGAAAAATTGAACATGGTATTTTTTTTGATTGTTTTTCAAGTATTGAATCTTACAGATGGTCTCATTAAGAATGCTTTTTAGGATTTTATCTAAAAATCGACTAATATTATGATGATAATGCATTTCAAATTGTAGGACTTTTTTCATTTGGTTAATTTGCTCTGTTTGTTTTTTGGAAAGACAGTTTTCAAACTTTTCATTTAGTTGATTAACACTTAAATGAAAAGGTGTTGATTGATAAGATTCTAACGTCAACATTGCAAAGTACAGAGCATACACTTCATCAATCGTAAAAATAATGGGGGATAACAATCTATTTTTTAATATACCATATCGTCCATGTCTGCCATGCTCCGAATAAATAGGCATACCTAAATGTTCTAATGAGTTAATATCACGTAGAACTGTACTTTTGGAAATATTGTATTTATTCATTAGGTCTTTTAGATTAAAGAACTCTCGACCGTTTAAGTATCTTATCATGTCATTTAACCGTTCTGATTTCTTCATAATAAATCCCCTTATAAAGGTGTCATATTTTGATACCTTTATATATTATGATGTGTTCAAGGGCATTTAGCAAATGTATAAGATAAATGCTTAGAATCATAAGATAAAAGGAGATATATACCATGAGTACAACACTAGAAATAGCTATTTTCTTATCGATGAACGGACAAGCAAAAGAAGCAATAAATTTTTACAAAAACCATTTTAACGCAGAGGAATTGTTACTTGTTACCTATCAAGACATGGCTAAACATGACAGTTCAATACTGCTTACTGATGAAAATAAGAATTATATTTCTCACTCTGTCTTATCAATAGGAAGAACAAAAGTAATGATAGCAGAAGATACGATGAATAGCTGTGAAGAATACACAGTTGGTAATAACACTTCAGTATGTATTCAAAGTGCTGACTTAGAAGAAATTGAACATTTTTATAATAGCTTAATTACAGATGATAGAGTGAAAATCATTATTCCTTTATCTAATAATGTTTTTAGCAAAGCATACGGTATTATTGAAGACCCGTTTGGTATTCAAATACAATTAATGTTTGATAATAGATTATAAAATAATCCATTACTAAACAGATCAATACGTTGGTCAAAAATAATATTATCAGTTACTCTAACAATTCGTATCAAATGATTAAACCCAGCTAATTGCTTATGATAAGCAATTAGCTGGGCTTTTTTAGAATTGTACAAGTTGATTGGGCTGATATATAATATCGGGATGATCTTCTAATCATCCCAGCACAGAGTAAGCATAACAGCAGAAGGAGTTTTTTTATGAGGAAAGGTATAATTTATGCAGTATTAACCTATTTATGTTGGGGACTTTTACCCTTATATTGGCGCATATTCGATACAATGCCTGCATTGGAAGTACTATCGCATCGTATACTATGGTCATTCGTCTTTGTTGCCATAATCGTTACTGTAGCCAAGCGATGGAAGCATATGAAAGCGGCTGTTGTAGATCGGAAAAGTAAGGTAGCAGTTATTTTATGTTCACTATTCATTACTTGTAATTGGCTCATATTTATTTGGGCTGTCAACGCTCACCATGTCGTCGAAACAAGTTTAGGATATTATATGAATCCGTTAATCAGTGTATTATTCGCTGTCGTTTTCTTGAAGGAAAGACTTCATCTAGGTCAGTGGCTAGCTATTATTCTCGCAGGAGTTGGAGTCTTAATGTTAGCGATTCAATACGGACATATTCCGTGGATTTCAATATCACTAGCTATTTCCTTTGCACTATACGGTCTCGCTAAAAAAGTGGCTAAACTAGATGTCCTTATGGGACTCACTTGGGAAACATTAATTGTATTTCCTATTTCGCTATTCTATTTAGTTTTTATTCATGCTCAAGGTACAGCAACTCTATCTACACTATCGAGCTCGTCTCTCATATTGTTGCTCTTAGCAGGAGTGGCTACGGCTATGCCTCTTTTCTGGTTTGCAAAAGCAACAGAACTACTACCTTTGTCTACGGTAGGATTTATTCAATATATTGCACCGACAACAAGCTTGCTGCTCGCTATATTTGTATTTAACGAGCCTTTTACAAGTGGGCAATTGAGCAGTTTTATACTTATTTGGGGAGCATTAATATTGTATTCTATTTCCACATTTAGAACTAGTAAGTCAACACATCAGCTTAAAGAGGCTAAAGTAGCATAGATAGCAATGAGATCTTATTGAATATTCAACTGAATATTGAAATAGAGTGTAGTTTGTAACTAGAAGTCCTTGCATAGCAAGGGCTTTTTTTGTTGTTGATATAAATACATCTATGAAAATATGAAACAGTGTAAACTTGAATTAGTAAACTAAATATTATTGTAATAGAACTAATTGAAATTGTTGGTATTCATGGTATACGCTATAAGAGTAAACAATTAACAGATATGATAAAGCATCTCATAAAGTGGCATTAAGATGCTAGTCTGATGATTATTGTTAAGTGTTCAATTAGTATGTGATGAATCAGATATGTTGACGACTCTATTAGAAGACGGGGGAAAAGAATTGAATAAAATATATTCTCTTATACAGCATTGGGTTGATAGTAAGTTTATACCAGATGCAGTTATTCAGGTTCAATTAGGTGATAGTATCATAGGTCAAAGGGCATTTGGAAATGCTTCAATTGATACGTTGTTTGATGTGGCATCATTAACAAAAGTTACGGCAACTCTTCCATCTCTTCTGTTGCTTGAACAAAGATCCAAGTTATCTTTTAACGATAAGCTCGTTACATATATCCCAGAGTTTGCTCATCCAGAGGTTACTATTTTACAATGTCTACAGCATACTACTGGATTGCCAGGATCTCTTCCCTATCCTCAAAATCGCTATTCTACGAAGGATGTTTGGCAAGAAATATTTGCTCAGCCACTACTATCAAAGCCAGGTGAGGAGATACGCTATAGTGATATTGGGATGATTCTAGCAGGACTAGTAGCTGAAAGAGTGTCTAACGAATCGTTATCAACCTTTGCGAAAAGAAATATATTTCAACCACTAGGGATGAAACATACACAATTTCTACCTGATAAGAAACACTATTCATCGATTGCACCTACAGAATGGGATGAAGTGAAACAGCGGTACCTGCAAGGAGAAGTTCACGATGAGATTAGCTTCCGACTAGGTGGTGTCTCAGGAAGTGCAGGCTTATTTTCTACAGCATCAGACTTAAGTATCTATGCTCAAGCATGGCTTTATCCGGACAGATATCCAATGCTTACTCCTCAATCTATTAAACAATGTATTTCTTCACCAATATCAAGTAGAGGGTTAGGTTGGCAAGTACAAGACTTTACATCATCGCCATTATCATGCGGCTTAATGTGGCCAAAAGGAAGTTTTGGGCATACAGGATTTACTGGATCAAGTCTATGGATTGAGCCTACTTTAAATCTATCGGTTGTATTTCTAACAAATGCTGTTCATTATGGTAGAAATTCAGTCATCATGGAGTTAAGAAAAGTACTACATGAATCCATTTACGAAACGATTAAGAAAGAATATTAGGTTACAGATAAGCACTTTTAATAAAAAAATTCGGTAGAGGAAGGAGTAAATAGGATTGAAAGTATTGTTAATGAGTCTAGTTATTTTGATCGTTTGTATCGTTTCTGCATGGTATTGGTTAAAAAGAAAGCAGACTGCTTCGAATGATAATTCGGATGAACAGAGAACCATTAGTGAAACTTACCAATCTCCTGATCAAGACTGGTTTCATATTAATGGAAAAAAAGATTCATTTATTATTTCTAAAAATGAGGATCATGAGTTTCTAGTGGAAAATGGTCGTATAGTAGCAAGTAGAAATAGAAGTAAATCACAACAATTTATCTATTACAAAGGAGAATAGTATGGGGATTTTTGATAGGTTTATGGGTCGTAGCCGAAATAGGGAACTAATATCCGAATTAGAACAATTAAGTGAAAGCTATAATAGAGAAGTCTCATCACTAGTTCATATCATTAATAGTATTTATACTCAATTTAATTTACATATAGAAGAAGTGAATGACATTAGAATTGCTTCGTGGGAACAGAATATAGAGCCTATCCAGAAATTTTTAAGTTATTTTGGAGATGCTCAATTAACTAGCGATTATGTCCCAGAAGAAATAAAAGTTATGGTAAAAAGACCACAGTCTGAATTTGAAAAGCTAGATCAGTATATCGTCGATAATGATTTCAGCGATAAAAGTATGTTCTTTGAATCAATCTTGAAATCGCCCCTTTACGTATCTTGGAGAAATAAAAAGGCAAACGATAAAATAGAACTCAATATTACAACATTAGCAACACAATTTGAGCAAGTCATCCATGAACTATCATTAAAAAAAGAAGTTAGTGAGCTTGAAACTAAAATATGTCAGTTATACATTGAAACAGTTAGATTTATAATTACTTTTATTAGTGAACGTATTGTACCCGAACTGCAGTTTATTCTTTCCTTCTTCCAAGCAGAAGCATTAAAGGATATGATCATGTCTAATCAACAAGTTGAGAAAGTAGCATTTGATTACAATATTCATTTACTGCAAGACACCATATATCAAAAGCATTATCAGTTTATACGGAATGCCTTCTTCTTCTACGTAATTTCATGCAAATTTTATAATACGCCTGTATTAACAAAATTATTAACACATAGCGCACATAGTGAAGATATTATCGAGTTAGACCAATATAAATTGATGATCGAAACTCAGGCTCAGCAACTAGAAAAAGATATTTTTATAAAATCAAGTTGAGGTGAAAGAATATGGAGCAACCTAGCTTGTTAGAGTTAGTCCAACAGCGTGAACAATATATAAAGGCATATGATTCATTAATTATAGATTCTGTTAAGCAGATAAATATGAAGCATCATGACTTATTAACCCAGGATTTAGGTGTATCGTTAGGGAAATCTATTGCGAAAGATGCAGCTGGTGAAATTGTGCGTCATTATTTTGATACTAGTGATTACTATATTACAGTTGATCAGATGTATCATCGAATTATTCATTTTGACTATAATAATGATCCAGATGTGTTAAAAACTAATGAAGGTATACGCAAAGATTTATATAATGTCAATGATTCTGAAGTTCGCAGTGAGACTTTGCAAGAGTTAAAGAATTTCAATAAAGAGAATCAATCTAAGCTTTTTACTATAAATAGGGAGAAGGACTCCTTGGACAAAAAGGGTAAGGATCAGTATCGTCAATCTAAAAAGATGAATGATGGCAATATTCAGGATGAACTAACAGGTCGTGAAGGCGAAGCAAAAACAGTAGTTCGAAATGAAAAAGAGATTCAAGTTAGTGATCTGCATGTAGATCATATCCAGTCAAGGGAAGCTGCCAGTTATAACGAACGCTACGTATCAGAACAGGGCATAGATCGACTTCGTCAGTTTTATAATTCAGATGATAATTTTCAAATGCTACATGCCTCAGCAAATACTTCAAAAGGTGATATTCGTGTATATGATGAGAAAGGTCAAGATATTACATATAGAGCTACGTCTGAGCAACTAACAGATGCGATTGTTCAGCAGTGGGAGAAGGATACAGCTGCTGGAGATAAGAAAGCTATCTTGTATGATAAAGGATATTTAGATGAAAGCGGGAATGTGAAGGAGAGTGTGCGCAAAGAATTAGAAGGTAATATTCGTCATTCTCAGAATAAGGAAAGCATGGTGCAATTAAAGAATACTAAATATGGACAAGTAGCTACAGATGCTGCGAAAACAACAGCTAAATCGATTCCTAAAATGCTAGCAGGGCAGTTAATTTATTATGCAATGCCTCCAGTAATTTATGAAGTAAAACAAATGGTAAGCGAGAAACAAATGACCTTGGATCGTTTTATGCAGAAGCTTAAAGCGGCAACAGGACGTATTTCAGCTTATGTTATTAAAAATCTTCGTTCTATGTTTGATAATATTAAAGATAATGTAATCAAGAAATTTTTGAAATCCTTTTTTGATATATTAATTAGTCTTGTGAAAGCTACTGTGCAAAGAATTATGAAAATGGTCAAAAGTGTAGTTATGTCGTTAGTAACTTGCGTAAAGACACTTAGAGATAAAACAGCTTCTAAAGCTCAAAAAGCAGATGCAATTACGAAAATATTATCTGCTACGTTTACAACGATTATTATTGAAGTGATTATGGAATATGCAGAAAAGCAATTTGGCTTGCCCAATTGGTTAATGGAGCCACTTCAGTTAATCCTTACGATTGTAGCTACTAATGTGGTTATGCTCATTTTGCAAAAAGCAGACCTATTCCATGTGAAGCATGGTTTATTAGTTCAAAATATTCGTAATATGTTTGAACAAGAGCGATCTAACTTAAATGCAGCAGCTTTACAGCTTACAGAACAATTTAAGACAAATACAGAACAGAAAATACAGGTTATCCAATCTGAGATTGAAGAAATTAAGTTACGTCTAACGACCTTGGATCTATACAATGAGGATGTATTACCAGAGTTAGAGCGACTAAATCGTATGTACAAGCTAAATATAGACTTCTATCAAGAATGGCGTAAATTCTCAATGCGAGTACTGTAATACGTAAGGGTAGATAGCGTGAAATTAGTTATTGAATGAAATGATTAATCGGAAAAAAAATCAAGACACTCTACCTTCAAATCCCGTAGAGTGTCTTGATTTTTTGCTATTTTACTTATATATACACTATCACGGCTCAAGATAACGAACATGTCGGAAAAATGTTTGTCTCAAGTCGGATGAAGAGTAGCAGAACAATTTTACATTGGCTAAGATGAGCTTAATTATATTTGATAATAAGGGAGTGTCTGCTAATGCAAACGTTTATAACCCAATTATGGGAAGACCACTCGCAAGTTACGCTCACAAGCTATATACTTCATAATTCCAATGAGTTCCATACAAATAAGATAAGACCTGCAGTTCTTATCTGTCCTGGCGGTGGGTATTTATTTACTTCAGATCGCGAGGCAGAGCCGGTTGCACTTCGTTTTGCTAGCAAAGGTTATCAGGCCTTTGTCTTACATTACTCTGTTTATCCGATTAAGGAACCTATCAATCCTTTCAACCTACCTGACCCATCAGCCACTCAATTTCCGCAACCACTATTGGATGTTGCTCAAGCGATCAAGACAATTAGAGATCATGCAGCGGAATGGTTTGTTGATCCGAATCAGATTGCAGTAGCGGGTTTCTCGGCTGGGGGACATTTGGCAGCTTCGCTTGGTGCGCATTGGCATGAAGCGTATCTTCAAGAGAAGCTTGCAACCGATAGTGAGTATTTGAAGCCTAATGCACTTATTCTCGGTTATCCGATGCTAGATTTCATATATATGAAGAAGCAATTTGCGCAAGTAACAGATGTACGTCAACGTGGGTTTTTGGGTCTGATGAACCGAGCGGTATTCGGTACGGCGGAACCGACTAATGAACAATTGAACGAACGCAATCCGATTAACCACGTGTCGGAGAAGATGCCACCCACGTTTATATGGCATACAGCCGAGGATGAGTTGATTGCTTCCGCACATTCTCTTCATTTGGCGACGGCGCTAGCTGCAAATCAGATTCCTTATGAACTGCATATTTTTGAAAAGGGCGGTCACGGCTTATCGATGTGTGACGAGACAACAGCAACGGAACCAAGTCAAATTCACCCTGAAGTAGGACAATGGTTTAACATGGCCATCACATGGTTGAAAGGGAAATATTAAAAGTGACGAAAATTACGATGAACATATATCGATTATTTAGGAAAATGATAGATTAAGAGTGGTTAAGCGATTAAGATATTAATAATAGAATACATGAAGCATATCCATTGAGGGGGGAACAGCATGTTTAGACATATGATGGATATTCCATGGCGCTCAATAAGGGTCAAGCTGGTGCTTGGCCTTTTGAGCATCACAATACCGTTGATTGCTCTATTGCTTTACAACAATAATTACAGTGTGAAAGTGATCCATAACCAAGTAGCCATGTCGAATAAAAACTTGATCTCTATTCATATGAAACAAATAGATGATCAGTTGTCAGAAGTGGAACGCCATATGGTGGGATTGGCGATGCTCGATTCCAATTTACACAATATGGAGGTATATGAGACAGAAGACGACTATGTGATGGCTAAGAGTGGTATCTCGCGTAGATTAGATTCAGATTTAATCATATATCCTTATATTGAAGGCTTTTTTGTGTATTCGCTTTCAAGAAATGAGATGGTGAACGCCTATAATCGTTCAATGGGTTACAGTCAATTGACGAATTTCCAGGAAGTGATGAAGAATCGGATCATAGAGATGAACGAGCAATCCCAAGGCGCGAATATGGAATGGAGTGTAATTAATATCAATGGTATCAATTATATCTCACGATGGTTTAGAAATGGTGATATTTACATCGGTGCGTGGGTGAAAGCCGATACGATACTTGCTCCTCTGCGCGTAATGCACACTAATGAAGCAGGGGGAGTTCTTATCGTGAATAGCGAAGGGGAGATACTTAGCGGTACGACATTATTAGCGGAAAAAGGACTTGATTTCACAAGAGGATTCCAAAATTATTATCTATCTGGAAAGGATAACGATTATCTAATCGTCGGTGAAACATCTCGAAAAGGGGATTTCAGCATGGCGGTAGTTTTCCCTGACAAGCAGATTCTCGAAAATCTTCCCTATCTCGCAAATGCAGCTAAGTTTGTCATTGCTATGGCGATTTTAATGCTACTTTTAAGTACATGGTTTCTGCGCAAAGTGCTTATGCTACCGCTTCATAGGATGATGGTAGCGATGCGTGCGGTCGGGAAGGGTGATCTATATCCGCAAATTGAGGATTCATCAGCTGTTCCAGACGAATTTCAACTAGTTAACCGCACCTTTAATCAGATGATTAAACAAATCGAGGATTTAAAGATTTCAGTTTATGAAGAACAATTGAGTAAGCATCGGGCTGAGCTTAAGCATCTACAGCTGCAGATTAATCCGCACTTTTTCATGAATTCACTTAACATCATATACAATCTGGCACAAGTTAAGCAGCATGATCTCATTCAGGAAATGACGATGTGTCTGGTGCAATATTTCCGATATATGTTTCAAAGTAACCATTCACTCGTGCTGCTAAGGGATGAATTGCGTCATATTCAAAATTATTTACGCATACAGCAGATGCGTATGCCTAACCGATTTACATGTGAAATACATGTACCTAACTACTTGGAGGAGACACTGATCCCACCGCTTATACTGCAAACTTTTGTAGAGAATACAATCAAGCATGCTATTACGATGGACGGCATGACAGCAATGACAGTAGAAGCAACACTGGATATGCTGGAAGAAGAACCAATGGTACGCATTCTGACTCGAGATACCGGCAAAGGTTTCCCTGAACGAGTGCTTGAGACGATTCATTCGGGCAAGCAGCTTGTTGATGAAAAGGGTGCTCATATCGGTTTATGGAATGCCCGCGAACGACTGAGATTGCAATTCGGCGATCGAGCATGGATGGAATTATATAATGACGACCCTCAAGGGGCTATCGTTGAGCTTGTCATTCCATTAAAGGCATATTTGGATAACAAGGAGGGGACAAGAGATGCGACATCTATTAATCGTGGATGATGAATGGATTGCGGCGGAGGGTCTAAAATCAGGAGTGGATTGGCAAGAGATCGGAATTACTAACGTATTTACTGCTTATAGTCCTGACCAGGCAAAAGAAATTTTTCAGAAAGAGTATATCGATATTTTATTATGCGATATTGAGATGCCGCAAGGAACTGGCTTGGAGCTGCTTGAGTGGGTACGCGAGCATTATCCATTAACAGAGACAATTTTTTTGACATGCCACGCTGATTTTCAGTATGCCAAACAAGCGATACAACTAGGTTGTCTTGATTATTTGTTAAAGCCTATTCCGTATGTCGATTTGCAGGAAGTCGTAATGAAGGCTATAAAAAAGCTTGATCAAGCCAATCAATTGAACGAATTTAGCCAGTATGGAAAGTATTGGGTGAGGCATCAACCGCTAATTATTGAACGATTTTGGATGGATATTTTGAATCAATCGATACGGGGGGATATGAAGTCGGTCAAGAAAGCGGCAGAAGAGCGGAATATTCCATACTCACATGAGATGACCTTTTTACCAATATTAATTCAGATTAGGTTTTACAATAGAGAGATTTCGCCGCGAGATGAGAAAATATTGGAGTATGCAATACGCAAATCTGCCGAGGAGCTACTACTCGATGATCTGGAAAGTGGCTTGCTCCTTTCACTTGGCAATGGCTGCATGCTCGTTATGAAGAATGGCGAAGCGAAGGATTCTTCTGAGGTTAATATTCACGCTGTATGCGAAAGATTTATTCAAGCTTGTCAATCATACTTCTATGGATCTGTCGTCTGTTATATCGGTGATATTACACAGGGACATCATATCGCCCCTATGTATGAAAGACTGCGAAAGCTTGATTCATATAATGTGGCATATGATCAAGGGGTATTCTCGCTCAAAGATTTGAAATTAACTGTAGCCAAACTATTGCCTCCTGACATGAATATGTGGGCGGTTATGTTGATTGAGAGTAAGAAAACTCAGCTGTTAAGCTCCATTGAAATGTATCTTAAGTCTCAGAAGACTTCCGGGTTATTGAATCTGGATACACTCAATCAGTTTGTCCAGGACTTTCAACAGATGGTTTATCATGTGCTCAAAGTGAAAGGAATTCAGGCGCATCAATTGTTTGCGGATCGTCTTTCCACAGAATTGCTATCCATGTCGATGCGTTCTGCGGTTGATTCGTTGAATTGGATCAGGCATATTCTCAATTGCTCGTTAGAAGTCATCGCTTCTATTGAGCAATCGCAAAGTGTAGTAGATAAAACAAAGGTTTATATTCGCGAACATATTGATGAAGCAATCTCATGCGAGGATATTGCAAGTAATGTCTACTTGAATCCGGATTATTTAACTCGAATATTCAAAAAAGAAACGGGGATGTCGATTTCTGATTATTTGCTGCATGAACGATTAGAGATAGCTGCCGCATTGCTCGTGAATACAGATATGTCAGTTAGCGCGATTGCTAGCAAAATTGGCTATGCTAACTTTTCGCATTTTTCTCGAATTTTTAAGAAACATAGGCTACTTAATCCCGGTGAATATCGGAATCAACATCAAACTTGAATCGTATAAGCGAAAGTCGGAAAAGTGAGTGTGAGAAGTCGGAATACGAGCAGAGAGAGACGACCCTGCCGTCGTACACTTAATTCAGCAACATAAAACATAAAAAAGGCGGGGAAGCAAAAAATGAGGAAATTATCGTATGGAACAATGTTATTACTACTTTCATTCATGCTTATTTTATCTGCATGTGGAAGCAATACCAAAAGCCAAAACGGTGTAAATAACAATGGTAGTAACAACGAAGGTAATGTATCTGCTGGGACAGAGGATGATGGCCCAGTTGAAGAATTAATCGTAGCTTTCCCAATTGTATCCTCAGATCTATCAGGATTGCAGCTTGCTGAAGATGAAATGAACAAAATTACAGAATCGAAGATCAAGGTTCGTGTAAAGTTCATGCCGATTAATGCGGGTGAATGGCTGCAACGGACGAACTTGATTTTCAGCTCGTCTGAGAAGTTGGACTTGACCTATGTACACGGTACGATGTACAGCAATATGGTAGCTAAAGGCATGCTTGTCCCGCTTGATGATCTTATTAGCGAATATGGCAATGGGATCACTGCTTCACTTGAACCCAAATACTTAAACGCATCAAAGCTTGGCGGCAAGATCTACAGCGTACCTTCCGTGCGTGACTTAGCGGGAAGCTATGGTTACACCATTCGTAAAGATCTGGTCGAGAAGCACAACATTGATATGAGTGCGATCAAAACGTTAGATGATGTAGCAACTGTACTGCAATTACTTAAAGAAAAAGAACCGGATATGGTGCCTATTTCGACAGGTGGTACGCAGTCGTTCCGCGATGTGTACAAATTCTATGACGAGCTTGGGGACAATATGGGTGTTCTACCGAACTATGACAACGATTTAAAAGTTGTGAACTTGTTCGAAACGAAGGAGTATGAGGAGTTTGTTAACAGAATTCGTGATTGGTATCAGTCTGGGTATATCTTGAGTGATGCGGCTACTAACAAATTAAGCTTGGTTGAGCTTATTCGTTCGGGGAAAGTTGCTTCTTATATAGGGATGCAAAAGCCTGGATTCGATGCTCAGGAATCGAAAAGTAATGGAGTAGAAGTTGTTTCAACGGAGTTGAGTCCTGCATACAGCACAACATCCAATATAACTGTGTCCATGTGGGGTATTCCCGTTCATACTAAACTTCCCGAAAAGGCGATGAAGTTCCTAAATCTTATGTATGAAGATGAAAACATTGTAAACCTTTTCACTTGGGGTGTTGAAGGTAAGCACTATGAGAAGGTACAAGATCATATTATCAAATATCCAGAGGGTCAAGATGCTAGTTCAGTTGGTTTTAACAGTTTGCAATGGATGTTTGGTAATCAGTTTAAGGCTTATGTGTTGGAAAACAACGATCCTGACATTTGGACAAAAACTGCAGAATTCAACGAGACTGCAACTCCTTCAAAGGCACTTGGATTCATCTTTGATGGTACGAATGTAAAAACAGAATACGCAGCAGTTTCGAATGTTATTACCGAGTATAAGTTACCTCTAGAGACAGGAAGCGTTGACCCGGCCAAAATACTACCTCAATTCATCGAGAAGCTGAAAGCAGCTGGTATCGATAAAATCGTTGCTGAGAAACAAAAGCAATTGGATGAATGGGCGAAGGCCAACGGTGTGAATTAGTAATATATTACAATGAAAATGCCCGATCAGTCGAAGATTGGTCGGGCGTATTATTCCATAACGTCATCTAGCAGGAGGGGAATGAGATGAATACGAAAGTGAATTATAGAAGAAAGATTAATTTCCGGAGATATCTCCCTCTTTACATCATGGCTCTTCCAGGTCTTATGTATTTGTTAATTAACAATTATTTGCCGATGGCAGGCCTCTCCATTGCTTTCAAGGATATTAATTATACGCAAGGAATTTGGAACAGCGACTGGGTCGGATTGAAAAATTTTACTTATCTATTTGCAACGAGTGACGCCTTTATCATTACGAGAAATACGATTTTGTACAATGCGGTGTTTATCGTTCTTGGTCTTAGCTTTGCAATTATGCTCGCGATTTTGCTAAATGAGATCAGGCATAAATTTACGCAACGATTTTATCAAAGCGTAATTATTTTACCTCATTTGATATCTATCATTCTTGTGAGCTATCTCGTGTATGCACTGCTTGCTCCAGGAACGGGTTTTGTAAACAAGACAATTCTTCCGATGCTTGGAATTGAACCGATCTCATGGTATTTGGAATCTAAGTATTGGCCATATATTTTAACGATTGTACACATTTGGAAAGGCGCAGGATATTCATGTATCGTATTTCTGGCCGCAATTATTGGTATTGATCGAGAATATTATGAGGCGGCAGAGCTTGACGGTGCATCCAAATGGCAACAAATCACTAAAATTACGTTGCCGATGATTTCTCCGATTATTACAATGCTCACTTTGCTGGCGATTGGCCGCATATTCTATTCCGACTTTGGATTGTTCTATCAAGTGCCAATGAACTCAGGAGCAATCTACGATACAACTAACGTTATCGATACCTATGTATTCCGTGGTCTAATGCAGCTTGGTGATGTCGGTATGTCTTCAGCCGCTGGGTTCTACCAATCTATAGTTGGTTTTGTACTTGTTATTGTAGCGAACTACGTCGTTCGGAAGATTGATAGAGAAAATGCATTGTTCTAATAGGAGGAGAATTACATGACGAATCAACACCGCGGATGGCAGATCGCGTCACATCTTGTGCTAGCATTATTCTCGCTTGCCTGCATCCTTCCGTTTGTCCTACTGCTTACATCCTCTATTACGGATGATAAAGCAATTGTGAGAGATGGTTATTCATTCTTTCCGTCAGAAATTAGCTTTAGCGCATACACATATTTGTGGGAAAACTCGGAAATGATTGTGCAAGCCTACGGCGTTACCATATTAATTACCGTAGTCGGGACGATTGCGAGCCTTATTATGACATCAATGCTGGCTTATCCTTTATCTCGTATCGATTTGCCAGGTGGCAAGGTGCTGGCGTTCATTGTTTTTTTCACACTGCTGTTTAATGGCGGTCTGGTGCCAACTTACATGATTTATACAAAAATGTTTGAATTACAAAATACAATTTGGGCGCAAATGATACCGTGGCTGCTTATGAATGGATTTAATGTGTTGTTAATGAGAGCATTTTTCATTAATACAGTTCCGACAGCGGTGATCGAATCTGCAAACATTGATGGAGCAGGTGAATTTAAAGTTTATTCTCGCATCGTTCTGCCACTTTCTTTGCCGATTATGGCGACGATCGGTTTGTTCCAAGCACTAGCATTCTGGAATGATTGGAACAACGGGCTTATCTTTATCAACGATCCCAATTTGCTTAACCTGCAAAACGTATTGAATCGTATTATGAGCAACATCGAGTTCTTATCTATGAATAGCAGCATGGGTTCCACTGAAGCACTGGCAAACCTTCCAAGAGATACTTTCCGTATGGCGGTTGCTGTTGTGGGTATCGTACCGATCTTGATTGCATACCCATTTTTCCAAAAATATTTCGTTAAAGGCTTGACGATCGGTGCTGTGAAAGGCTAACAAAAAGTTGATTGGGGTGACAGCAATGCTAGGCTTGTGGCATACAGTTGTGGCGACACCGTTAATGAAGATGAAGATGCAGTTTAAGGTTACTAAGAAAGCGGATTATACGCTTGATATTGTAACAGAACCACTAGCGATCCCGATTCAGATTGAAACGTTGATTAAGGAAGACAATCGTCTTCACGGAACTGCAAAAGCGTTCTGGAGACCGGGTGAGCAGATTATCGTTGAGCTGGAATTTGGTGAGGATCGTTTTACAGGAAGTATTCAATTGCCTGGGCTTGGTACGATTCCACTGGAAGGTGAAAGAGGACGTGGACCTTCGCTTTCGGACGCGCTGATTGAGCAAGTGAAGCCTTACCGAAAGGACGCTGTTAAGGAGCGGACAGAGGAAGAAATACGTGTAGCGGTAGATGAAATGCTTGTCCGTATGTCGTTGGAAGATAAAATCGGACAGATGTTTCAAGTAACTTCTTCGAACTTCTCGTTCGGAGGCGCAGTAGAAACAGAGCCACCAGAGAAGCTTATAGCAGAAGGAAGAGCGGGCTCAGTTCTTGGAGCATTTGACGTGAATCGCGTTTTCGAGCTACAGAAGATTGCGGTGGAGCAGTCACCACATCGTATTCCGTTGTTGTTCAACGCAGATGTTATTCACGGTTCGCAGACGATCTTCCCAATTCCTCTAGCTTGGTCTTGTAGCTGGGACCCCGATATGATTAAAGGTGCATGTCAAATTTCTGCGAAGGAAGCGAGCGCTTCAGGTACGGTATACAATCATGGTCCAATGATTGATATTGGGCGTGATCCGCGCTGGGGTCGTGTGTCCGAAGGTGCAGGAGAAGACCCATATCTGGGTTCACTTATTGCGAAGGCACAGGTAGAAGGTTTCCAGGGAGATACGCTATTTGATCAGGAAACGATAGTTGCTTGTTTGAAGCACTTTATCGGTTATGGAGCCGCAGAAGGTGGTCGCGACTACAATACAGTGGATATGTCAGAAGCAACAATGCGTAATAGTTATTTGTCACCGTTTCAAGCAGGATTGCAAGCTGGAGCGGGATCAGTGATGAATGCGTTTAACATTTATGAAGGTGTTCCTGTTGCGGCAAGTAAGAAGGTGATGAAAGATTTGCTGCGCGATGAGCTTGGTTTCGACGGTGTTCTAATCTCAGATTATGGCGCGGTGGATGAAATTGTCGTTCATGGTCATGCGGAGGATGTGAAGGAAGCCGCTAAGTTGGCAGTTGATGCCACAATGGATATCGAGATGGCAACGCGATCGTTTGAGCATTTACCTCAGCTTGTGCAAGAAGGCAAACTTTCGGAAAAGCAGATTGAAGATGCGGCGCGCCGTATACTTACACTCAAATATAAATTAGGTTTGATGGATGATCCGTTCCGATATATCCGCCCCGAGAAGGAAGCGGAGTACCATTTTCACGAGGATCATTTGAAGGCGAGTCTGGAGCTTGCGCGTAAGTCAATTGTTCTATTGAAAAACGACGGTGTGCTTCCATTGAAGAATAAGGAGAGTAAAATCGCACTGATCGGACCATTCGCAGATAGCCGTGATTTGCTCGGTCCGTGGCAGTTCTCAAGATTTGGACATGAAACCGTGACTGTATATGAAGGATTGCAGAGCAAGGGGATCGCTGAAGAACAACTGCTGTATGCCAAAGGAAGCGGTGTCATTGAGCCGATTGAAGGTGGAATTGAAGAAGCGCTGTTGATGGCAGAGCAGGCAGATGTCGTTATTCTTGCGCTTGGTGAGAACAGCGATATGTCGGGTGAAGCTGCCTCGCGTATGAGCATAGAACTGCCTGATGCACAGAAGAAACTTGCAGAAGCATTGCAAGCGATTGGCAAGCCGATTGTACTTGTTCTGACCAATGGCCGTCCGCTTGCGCTTGATTGGTTTGATCAGAAGATGAACGCGATAGTGGAAACGTGGTTCCTTGGTTCGCAAGCAGGACATGCGATTGCTGATATGTTAATGGGTGATTTCAATCCTTCTGGCAAGCTTACGATGAGTTTCCCAATACATACTGGACAAATTCCGGTGTATTATAACCATTTCCGTACAGGAAGACCGCTGACGAAAGAGAATCAGCATCAGAAGTATATCTCTAAATACTTGGACGGTTCTAATGATCCGTTGTATCCATTCGGTTTTGGTCTAAGCTATACCCAGTTTGAATATAGCGATATGGAACTGGACCGCAGCCAGATTTCAGCAGGAGAAAGTATTCGCTTATCTGTAAAAGTTAGCAATCTCGGAGTATATGACGGCGAAGAAATCGTACAGCTATATATTCAAGATTGTTGCGGTAGTATTGTCCGTCCTGTTAAAGAATTAAAGGGATTCCACAAGGTGTCTATAGCAAAGGGAGAAACTGAAATCGTCGAGTTTTCGATCAATGAGTCGGATTTGACTTTCTGGACACCAAGTGCCGGCTATACGGTAGAACCAGGGAAGTTTATTGCATTCGTCGGTACTAGCAGCGCCAAATGGTTAGCAACCGAATTCACATTTGTTTAAATAGGAGCACAACGAGGGGAGAAATTGAGAATGAACGAAAAAAGAGATATTAAGGGCTTAATTGCGCAAATGACATTGGAAGAGAAGGCTAGTCTTTGTACGGGACGTGACGTCTGGAATACGAAAGCGATTGAGAGATTAGATATCCCTTCAGTAATGGTTACTGACGGACCGCATGGACTGCGCAAGCAAATTGAGGATGCTGATCATTTAGGAATGTTCAACAGTATTCCGTCTACATGTTTCCCATCTGCGGTTGGTATAGCAAGTTCTTGGAACCTTGAGTTAATTGAACAGATGGGAGAAGCACTCGGCAAGGAGTGTCAGGCAGAGAATGTAGCTGTTCTGCTCGGTCCAGGTGCTAACATTAAGAGATCCCCTCTTTGCGGGCGCAATTTCGAATATTTCTCTGAAGATCCTTATCTTTCCTCCGAAATGGCGACTCACCATATTATGGGGGTACAAAGTCAGGGTGTAGGAACTTCACTTAAACATTTTGCAGCGAACAATCAAGAATTTCGCCGAATGAGTGCGGATTCTGTTATAGACGAACGGACTCTTCGTGAAATTTATTTGGCAAGCTTCGAAGGTGCGGTGAAGAAAGCGCAGCCTTGGACGGTAATGTGTGCATACAACAAAGTTAACGGCGAGTATGCGGCAGAAAATGAATGGCTACTGACAGATGTTCTAAAGAAAGAATGGGGACATGAAGGTTTTGTCGTTTCAGACTGGGGTGCGGTTAATGACCGTGTGCAAGGTATTGTTGCTGGTATGGACCTTGAAATGCCGCATGCCGCGCAAGGTATCAAGCAAATTATTGATGCTGTTCAAAGCGGGCAACTGGCAGAAGAGAAGTTGGATGCAACTGTAGAACGATTACTCACTATTGTATTTAGAGCGGTAGATCTTAAAAAGCCTGATGCGACTTATGATCGTGATGCTCATCACCGACTTGCTCGCGAAATTGCTGCTGAAAGCATGGTATTACTGAAGAACGAAGAAAATGTATTGCCGCTTAAACGTAATGGTAAGATTGCTATTATCGGCGAGTTGGCGAAAACGCCACGTTACCAAGGAAGCGGTAGCTCACATATTAATGCCAGCAAGCTTGACGATATCGTTGAGGAGATGACTACGTCTGCAGGAGAAGGCGTTCAAATTGTTTATACACAAGGTTATGATCTGAAGACTGACGATATAAACGAGGTGCTGACGGAAGAAGCGCTTCTTGCTGCGAAAGAAGCATCTGTAGCAGTATTGTTCGCAGGATTGCCAAAGCGATACGAATCGGAAGGTTTCGACCGCAAGCATATGCGCATGCCTGCAAACCAAATTGCGTTAATTGAGAAGATTTCCTCCGTACAGCCCAATCTCGTGGTGGTGCTTTGCAATGGATCGCCGATCGAAATGCCGTGGCTAGATAAAGCGAAGGGTGTGCTTGAAGCTTACTTAGGAGGGCAAGCGCTAGGTGGTGCAATTGCTGATCTTCTATTCGGTGATGCGAATCCTTCCGGCAAACTAGCTGAAACGTTCCCAGTACAACTAAGCGACAATCCGACTTTCATAGACTACCCGAACAAAGGCGACAATGTGGAATACAAAGAAGGGCTGTTTGTAGGATATCGTTACTATGATAAGAAACAACTTCGACCTTTGTTCCCATTTGGTCATGGTCTTAGTTATACAACTTTCGCCTATTCAAATTTATCGGTAGACAAGAAAGAAATGAAGGACACGGATACGCTAACAGTTACTGTCCAAGTTAGAAATTCAGGTGAGTTTGCCGGAAAAGAGATTGTTCAGTTATATATCCATGATACGGAAAGCAGTGTAATACGCCCGCTTAAAGAATTGAAAGGCTTCAATAAAGTATCCCTGGCACCAGGTGAGGAAAAGACAGTTTCCTTTGAGTTGAACAAGCGTAGCTTTGCATACTACGACGTGAGTGAGAAGGATTGGGTAGTTGAATCCGGACAATTCGAGATCTTGATCGGTCAATCCTCGCAGGATATCGTACTTTCAGAAACGGTAACTGTTCAGTCGACATCAGCGCGCAAATATATGTTTGACCGCAACTCGACTCTAGCTGATTTGATGATGTCAGAGAAAGGTATTGCATTCTCACATAAGCTAAGCGAATTACTTCCGTTTGGTAATGTTGTTGACGAAGAGAGCAAGGCCTTGCTTGCAGGCTTTAGAGAGAGTTTCCCACTTCGCTCACTGGCAGGATTCAGTAGCGGTAAATTTACGGAGAAGAATTTGGAAGAGTTACTTGAGCATCTGAATAGTTGATCGAGTGAAATATCATTTACTGAAGCTCAGCTTTGAGAGTAGTCTCTTTATGTGAAAATGAATAACTAAATTAAAATACGAGCATTGAATCTATTAGAGCAATGCTCGTATTTTTCTAATCAAATACATTCATATAGAAGGTAGAAGGAGGTAATCCTTTAATGTCACAATCTATCAATTTATATCCGCTTCCACGCTCTTTTCATCTGCAAGAGGGTTCGTCTGTTTTCTCTCCAAATTTGAAGTTTCGCGCAGGTGATGAGCAAGCACAGTGGTTAGCGGCAAGTGCCAATGTCGAGCATCGCTGTCAATATGCCGTAAATGGTCATTCCACCATAGAGAATACTTCATCTGCTGAAACAATGATAGAGATCATTTACCTAGACAGTGTGCATCCGCAAGGGTATAAGCTCTCATGGAGTAGCAATGGACTTACAATTAGCGCAAGTGCCGAGATTGGCATGCATTATGCACTTGTAACGTTCGAACAATTGATGAAGCGTCAGGGACTTGCGTGGGCTCATTGTTGCATTGAAGATGAACCAGACTTCCCGGTGAGAGGCGTCATGCTGGACATCGGTCGTAACAAAATTCCGAAAATGGAGACGATCTATTCGTTAATCGACCGAATGTCTGAGTTGAAGCTCAACCACTTACAGCTGTATATGGAGGGTTTCTGCTTCGAATATGAAAAATATAAAGATTCATTCCCGGATGCAACGCCAATTACTGCAACCGAATATAAACAAATCGATGCTTATGCACGGAGTCGTTATATCGATCTCGTGCCGAACCAGAATTGTCTTGGTCATATGGCAAACTGGCTAGCCAACCCGGAGTTTCGTGAACTTGCTGAGCATCCAAACGGGATGCCAACACCAATCGGCTTCACAATTCCACCAACGACGCTCAATCCAATTGATGAGAGATCAGTGCAATTCGCAAAGAGCTTATTTGATGAACTGTTACCGAATTTCTCGTCCGAATATGCGAATATTAATTTGGATGAACCATTTGGTCTTGGTACTGGTCAAAGTAAACCTCGCGCAGACGAAGTCGGAATTGGAAGACTGTATTTGGAGTACGCAGAAAAAATGTCGGAGATCGTTCGTACTCATGGGAAAAAGACGTTGATGTGGGGCGATATTATATTCAAACATCCTGAGTTGATTCCGATGCTGCCGAAGGATGTTACGGTGCTGGACTGGAATTACGAGAGTCGAGTTTCCTTTAAGGAGCATTGCGAGCTTCTTCAGGCAAGCAACATCCCGTACTATGTTTGTCCTGGTACTAGCGCGTGGTCATCGATAACCGGTAGAACAAACAATATGTTGCAAAATATTGCCGATGCAGCACGAAACGGGAAGGCATACGGAGCTAATGGTCTGATTGTCACTGATTGGGGCGATAATGGGCATTGGCAGACAATGCCTTTTAGTTATCCAGGGATTGCATATGCAGCGGGTACAAGTTGGCAGACTGATACGAATGTAGATTGTGTTGAGCAACTTGAGAATTTTTTAAATGAGGTCATTTTTCAAGACGGAAGCGGCTTAATCGGTAATTTGCTATTGGAATTAGGTCAGTATTATCTTTTGGAAAATAGTAGTCTCGAAAATAGGACCTATACCAATTTTCTGTTGACCCGTGGAGTTACTTCGCA
This sequence comes from Candidatus Pristimantibacillus lignocellulolyticus, assembly GCA_023639215.1. Taxonomy (NCBI): domain Bacteria; kingdom Bacillati; phylum Bacillota; class Bacilli; order Caryophanales; family Paenibacillaceae; genus Pristimantibacillus (SeqCode); species Pristimantibacillus lignocellulolyticus (SeqCode). Next base: position 482,115 of record CP097899.1, on the reverse strand, counting down.
CGAAAAGTTAGAATTCGAATCGCAATTAGCGATGAAAATTCAACAGGCATTCGGATCACCAGGTGGTCCGTTTCAACTGGATTATCAATTCGATACGATGCAAGTATGGCTTGAGCAACGTAAGAATCAGCTAAGTCAGCTCCGTCTTGACACATCCGACGCACCAATCGTCAGAGACGAATTGGAAAATGCGATCAGACTTATTGAGCACGGAATCGGACTCCATCAACTTATCCATTGCATTCATTTGCCTGATGAGCAAAATGAGACTATTCAAGTTGCGCAACTTCGTTCGCAGTTGGAGATAGCGATGAACGAGTTTAAGAGACTTTGGCTCGAGCGTAATAGGGAAGGTGGACTAAGTGAAAGTACAAAACCGTTCACTAATTTACTGGCTCAATATGATGAAAAACTGAAGGGGCTAAGTGAATAAAGCTTATCAAACACTTAGTTTCATTAATGTTACTCATTGACGTTGATGTAAATGTAGATTCTACTTTTAGACATATCGTATAGAAGCGTTTCTTGCATAACTGCAAGAAACGCTTTTTTGTGTGTTGTAGTATTTACTTGAAATTCCATACGTTGTATTGTATTGTTGTGAGTTTTTTATAGTAATGATAACAATCAATTTTTGATAGAGGAAGAAGGATTGAAATGTCAAAAGAACTTCGTTTTCATCATGATGGTACATTCAAAATCGTTCAATTTACTGATCTTCATTGGAAAGATGGCGCTGAATTAGATCTACAAACTCGTGCACTAATGCAACTGACGATAGACAAAGAACAACCAGATTTTGTTATGTTTACTGGAGATGTTATTTATACTGGAAAGTCACCAGATGGAGCAAGTCTTTGTGAAAATCCAATTCAAGCGTTTCGTGAAGCGGTTTCTGTTGTTGAGGATGCAAAAGTCCATTGGGGAGTTGTCTTTGGAAATCATGATACGGAGAATAATATCACAAGAGATGAACTCATGAATGAAGTATTAGCACATCATTATACATTAGCTCAAAAAGGACCAGAACAAATTCATGGTACAGGTAATTATAATCTACCAATTCTTAGTTCAAGTAGCGATCAAGCTGCTGCAATATTATACTGCCTAGACTCTGGAGATTATCCGGCTAATCCGCATATTGCAGGATATGATTGGATTAAGCACGATCAAATTCAATGGTATATTAATGAGTCAAACCAATGGAAAGAAAGACTAAACGGTACGATATTACCATCGCTTGCATTTTTTCATATTCCACTTCCGGAATATCAAACCGTGTGGGATCAAGAAGTTTGTTACGGCAGTAAAAATGAGAATGTGTGTGCTTCACAAGTCCAATCAGGATTTTTCTCGGCAATATTGGAGCAAGGAGATGTCGTAGCGACATTTTGTGGACATGACCACATTAACGATTACTGGGGAAATCTTTACGGAGTTTCTTTACATTATGGACGAGCGACGGGAGTGAACACATATGGGAAAGAAGGTTTTCCTCGTGGAGCTCGTGTCATTCGCTTAACAGAGGGAGAACGCACTATAGAGTCTTGGCTTCGTCTTGAGGATGGATCGATGATTACGAGCCAGATTGTACATCAGCCAGAGTGATTGATCACATTCAATATAGATGGAAATTTTTCTACGGTAATGGTATCGAGGTCAATTATGAAATAGAAAACTGGGAGCGGTGATGGAATGAACATAGAAGCAGTTTTTGAGCAGTTTCCTAACTTAAAGTCAGATCGTTGCATATTGAAGAAGATTGAAGATCATCATCTTGAGGAAGTTTTCGAAATCTATAACAATGATAAAGTATTTGAATACTGTGGCATTATACCAAAACATAATAAAGATACTGTGAAAAATATGATTGGGCATTTTGAGAGAGATTATAATAAAAGATCAAGGATTAAGTGGGGGATATTCGCCAATACTGAACCAGATATTTTGCTTGGAATAATTGAAGCTGTCGACTTTAATCAAAAGGTAAATGTTGTGACGATTGGCTACTATTTGTCGGAATCACATTGGGGAAAGGGTATCGCTACTGAAGCTGTAAAAATATTAATCGATTTTTTGTTTATGGATGTCAATGTCAACAGAATTCAAGCTGAAGTAATGCCTCGAAATGAGACTTCAAAGAAGGTACTATTGAAGAATGGCTTCATGAAAGAAGGAACATTGAGACAAGCTACCCTATGGGCAGGAAAAGGAATAGTCGATTTAGAAATATACAGTATTTTAAAAGAAGACTATGTAAAATGATGATGAAGTTATAGATAATATACAAAAGCCCATTCTCTTAGTATATAAGCGAATGGGCTTTTGCGTATTATCTTCACATTAGAATTGAAGGCTAGAAGAATAAAGATGAGTAAAGTGCAGATTAAACTGTTAATTTACGAGTTTCTTTGACAGAGTGCCGTCCGCTTGCCACAAGTAAAAATATAGAAATAATGATAAGTATAAAACAGAATACAAATGAGTAACGGTAACCTACAATAGTGGCTAATCCTCCGCCAACAAGACTACCAATCAGTCTGTCGATTGTGGATGAATTAGAGTAGAGTGTTGATGCATATCCAGGCATGTTGGGAAGCAGATCTTGGATGTAGCTTATGCCAATCGCTGAAAAAACGGCAACGAAAACAGCCAGTAGAATTTGTGCTGCAAATAACTGCCACATCTCACCAGAAATAAGGACAACGAGATAATAAGCTGCTCCTAAAATTGTCCCGAACATCATCAAAATTCGGTTACTGTACTTTGCACTAAGTAAACCGAGCATAATCATAAAAGGAATTTCTAAAGCTGCACAAATACTGCTGACTAGACCGACATCGTTGGTCGTTCCCCCAAGATTGTTAGTAATAAAGAGGGCAGTATTGAGGGTGCTTGTCCAGTGAGCGATATATATGAATATTAGTACTAGAAAAGGAAGTAGTATATTAATATTTTGACTGAGCCGGAACCTTTTTACTTCTTCATTACTGATTTTAAGTTTTGTATTTGATTTAAGAAATAGGAAAACAAGTAAGGCAATAAGTAGGAAAACACTGATCGTACCTGAGAATATCCCGTTAAATCCAACAGCAGCAATTAGCAGTGTACCAATTAATGGACCTGTAATAAAGCCAAGGGAAAAAGCAGCCCGCAAAGTAGAATTAGCAAACGCATGGTCAGTAGAATTGCTATTATTTACTGCTTCTCTAGAAATTGCGAACAATTGAGGCATTCCTGGTGAACCAAGAGCAGTGAACACGGTCATGTAGATGAATAAGATTGTAAAGTCCTTAATTAACAAGTATCCACTAAATGCCAGAGCATTAAAGAGCGTGGCGACAAGATAAATGCTTTTGCGATTCAAGCCGAGGTCAGAGCGTCTCCCAATTAGTGTACTGATCCATATCCCGGCAATCAACGTGGCAGCTAGAAAAATACCAAACATTCCGACAGATACACCAAGTTGTTCCGTGAAATAAATTGATAAAAAGGGTGCGCTGAGTGAAATAGCCATTCCCTGCAGTAACATACACAAAAAGAGTAAGGTATATGAGGGGATAGAAAATAGTGCAGTGAGTCGTTTGAACATGATGTAAAGTTACTCCTCTGTATTTGTTTAGATTGTTAATGATCTCTTAAAAGTATACTTGAAATGAACAGTCCTAATATATACGCTATTTGACCAGAAACATCAACGATTTGGCTCTATGTATGACTTATTTATTATAATGAGATTATAGGCATTATGAAGTATGTAAAAATGGCGACAAAGGGAAATTTCCCTTTATCGCCATTTTTTTGAGTATTATTCCATCAATTATCGTATATGATCCGCTGTTAGATCAAGCCAGTCTATTTCTGCCTTAGTTAATTTAACGACTGCTCCTTCGTTGCAAGATGAGAGCTCAGCTTCACTGCGAGCTCCAATCAATGCACAAGTCGGAAAAGGCTGATTCATGACATAGGCAAGTGCAATTTGTATAGCAGTCAGCCTTTTTTGTTCCCCAAGCTGCTTTGCTCTACTCAGACGCTCCCAATTCGCATCATTATAAAATACACGGACCAAATCGGCATTTTCTCGATTTTCTGGTGTGAACAGACCTGTAAAGAAGCCTCTAGCTTGCGAAGACCATGAAAGTAAAGGCATTTGAACTTCCTCATGCCAATGACAAGTTTCTTCATCTGCCGAAATACAATCTTTCCAGAATGGCTCATTAGTTTTAGCAAGACTTAAATTAGGACTGTTGAATGTAAAGCCTGTCAATCCCGCACGTGTTGCATAGTTATTAGCTTCTTGTATGCGCTGCCAAGTCCAATTGGAAGTGCCAATAGCCTGTACTGTACCAGCCTCTATATATTCATTTAATGTTTCAATAATATGTTCTACAGGTGTACTTGGATCATCACGGTGCAGAGCGTATAGATCAATGTAATTGGTTCGTAATCTCTCTAAGCTAAGCGAAAGATCGTATGCAATGTCCTTTTTAGACAATCTCGGACCATTCTGATCATGATGCGCACCTTTTGTCAAAATGACTAATTGATCCCGATTCCCTCTGTCCTCGATATATCTGCCAATTACTTCTTCACTTTGACCACCACAATATATATGTGCAGTATCTAAAGAATTTCCGCCGATTGCAATAAAAGCATCCATATTTTTTTGAACAAGCTCATAACTGTCATGGAAGAAATAATCAGTACCCTTCATTAATCTTGAAACGGGCTTATCGCATCCTGCGATTTGTATATATTCCATTGTCTACACCTCTATTCGCTTAGTTCTACTCTCGTTTTTCCCCGTGCTGAAGCTATACATGCATCTATAATCTTCATATTGTGTACGGCATCTGTTGCATCAAATGGAAGTGGTTTCCCTTGAAGAACTGCCTGAGCTAGGGCATCAGCTTGCAATGAATATGCATTAAGAAACGGAACCGATACTTTATTTTTTTCGCCAGATTTAGTGACATAGAAATGACCACTTTCTTCGGTTGGCGTGACGAAGGCTGAAGGAACTTCGATGATTCCCTCAGAACCTAGTACTTCAAGTGGGTTACGGAATGCTGACCACATTGCACAGTCAAATTGAAGTGAGACATCGCCTTCAAATTCAATCAAGCCTGCTGCCATCATATCTACATCACCATGAAGACTCGAAAATTGTGCTTGTACTGTGACAGCCTCTGGTTCTTTACCTAGTAACATTCTCGCAGCAGTGATCGGATAGCAGCCAACATCGTAAATTGCTCCTCCGCCCCATTCCTTTCGATAACGGACATTGTTAATATCATTAGCGTTATTGAAAGTAAAGCTACTGCGAATTCCTCTTACCTCACCAATCTCTCCACGATCAATAATCTCCTTAAGCTGGGTGTATCTCGGATGATAACGATACATGAAAGCTTCGGCTAATATTACTCCGGCTTCTTTGGCAGCCTGTACCATTCTCTCTGCTTCTTCTGCAGTTAATGCTAATGGCTTTTCGCATAAGACATGCTTTCCTGCTTCGATTGCCTTAATTGTCCATTCATAATGTAAATGATTTGGAAGTGGTATATAAACTACATCGATGTCTGTATCCTGTAGTAATTGTTCATATGAACCGTATGTTTTCGGAATTTGAAATTTAACAGCAGTTTCTTCTGCTTTATCTAAATTTCTACTTGCAATAGCTACTACTTCATTGAAATTTGATTGAAGGATGCCTGGGATAACTGAATTAACTGCAATTTGAGCACTCCCTAAAACTCCCCATTTAAGCTTGCGATCAGACAATTGATTCACTCCTTAATTAGTAGTATATTGTGATTATACTTCTAACAATATGAAATTAAAATAATAGTATTTTGTTGGTGAATAAAACAATATTGTCATCGAGGTGAATTTATTTGAGACGTCAATACCATATGGTTACATTATCTGAGAATATTTATTTCATCTATCCTGAGTCTGTTGGTCATTATATCTCTGAGCCTGATCATATCGTAAATCGTAAGCCTAAACAAATGATTAGTTATAATATTCATGTTGTTGAATCGGGCTATGGCTTTGTTGAATTAGATGGTATTGAGCATGTTCTAGGACCTGGAGATGCTGTATTTTACTATCCGCAACAGGAGCAAAATTACTATTCCAGTAAAGATCAGCCTTGGAATATTCGTTGGATTCACTTTTATGGAGATAAGCTAAAAGATTATTTACTAAGCAATAACATTAAACCAGGTCAACTGTGGACCTTAAAGCAGACTGAACTTTGGATCAAACTACACGATGAATTGATGCTAGAGGCAGAAACCAATCTTATGCTTAATCCGACGCAATTATCTGCTAGGACGTACGCATTAGTCGTTAATTTTATTGAGCAAGCCATTCCTTTAACGGAACGGAAACAAGGAGGAACTAATAAAAAAATATTAGATTTACTTCCTGAAATGCAATCTTCTGCTACTGAACCTTTTGAACTCGAATATTGGTCAAGCAAAGTGGAGGTAAGCCCGCACTATTTCTGCAAGCTCTTCAAACAGACGATGTCAATTACACCAATGGAGTTCATTACAAGATGTAGGCTGCAAATCGCTAAGCAATGGCTGCTGGAGCGCGGTGATTGCTCTATTGGTCAAATCGCTAATGAAGCGGGATACCCAAGTGTTAGCTATTTCAATAAACGATTTATGGAATATGAGAAAATAACCCCTACAACCTACAGAGAATTGTATGCGATGACGATAGAGTAAAATATATTATGAGGGAAAATAAGAAGTAACGTGAAGGTAGTCTTTGCTTAACTACGAGCGAAGACTATAACTGCAAGTGTGTATATACTTGCAGTTAATTACTCTATGAGGTTGACATACTATTATCTTGCTACTATGTACATATATTAGGCTCAACTCATGTTAGAGCTCTGCTTCTTGGATAGCCTGCTTTCCTAAATTCGTAATAACGATATCTTCCATAGGTGGGTTATGTAGTCCGAATCGAACATCACGATATAAGCGCTGTAATGGATGGCTGACTGCTAGACTATGCGCACCGACTATTTTCATTGCGATATCAACAACAGACATCGCGACTTTTTGAGCAAATACTTTTGTAGCTGTAAGCTCTGGTATAAAGCTAGTGTCGTCCTGAGTGTGATCTCTATTATCCCAACGCTGCGCTACACTATACAGAAAATGTCGAGCTGTATGAAGCTCGAGCTCCATTTGACCTAGTTGTTGAGTTACTGAAGGCGTATAAAGAATTGGCTGAGCTAACGTACTTGGTTGATAATCCTTTGCAAATCGTAACGCTTCGCTTCGTGCTGCAAGAGCAATGCCTAGGTAGCAGGCAGGAATATGCAGTAGAGAAGGAGCCGCGGTAGAAAATCTTTCGCTTGGATAGTAGTAGACTAAATCTTCTTTCGGCACGATGACATTTTCTAATACGAGATCATGACTAGCCGTTCCTTTCATTCCAACGACATTCCAAGTAGGATCAATCGTTATACCTTCGGTATGTCGATTTATAATAAATTCTACTGTTCGCTCCTCATACACAGCCGTGACAATATAGTAATCTAATACTGGTGATAATGAAGTAAAAGTTTTACGACCATTGAGTAGAAATTTATTATCGGGTAACGCAATAGCTGTGGTTTGTGGTTTTCCTCCACGCTGAGGACTTCCTGTTGATCTTTCTGTTGCAGCGCGATTAACAATCGCCTGTTGCTCTACAACATTTTTATTTATTTTCTCCACTTGATCCTCAGACCATAGTTGCCTCTGATTCAGGTCATACATCACACTTAAATGCCATCCAATGCCTAAGGCAATCGCGGCATCTCCTTGAGCTAATCGTTCTTGATAGAGAACAAGTTCATATATCGATATCCCTTGGCCCCCTGATGCTTTTGGTACGGTGTAAGCTGGATAGCCAATTTTACGTAATGCCTCAATATGAGCATATGAGAAACGATTTTCCAAATCAGCCGCATGTGCTTCCTCAATAAAGGAATCAGCTAGCTCACCTATTATCTTCATTTTTTGTTCCTGCTCATCAGTACGAACAAACATCGATTGTTGCGTAAGCATATCGTATCATTCCTTTTTTAGAGAATAACGAATGTAGTTAGAATATTATAGACGAAGTTAACAATACAATCTATTTTATAGTAAGATATCGGGAATTGATAGGATACTGTTATGTATTGAACTAACTAATTAATTATATTATTAATGTTGTTTGAATTAGTGATTGTTTACACGAAAGCATTACAAAAAATAGAAGCCACTCTTATTAGATGGAAGTTTCAAACTACCATTAAGGAGGGCTTCTATTTATTTTACGATTAAGAGTAACGATATCTATCCTTTATTCAGAAACTGGTTTATATTAACTTTCTGTCCAAGACGAGAACTTTCAACAGCTGCCATCACCATTGCCATACTATAAATGTTGTCGCTACTATCTGTTTCAGGCTTACGATGTTCGGATAAGGCTGTGAACATGTCCTCAAGACAGCCTTGATGGAAAGTCAGTGGCATTACGATCTCTTCTCCGTTCAATCGATCATACTCATTCATAAATTTTCCTTCTTGTGGCTCAGGCTTCATGATATCTGCATAAGGCAGACCATGTCCATCCCATATTGCTGTCCCTTTGTCGCCAATAATTCGCCATGATGCTTCCCAAGACGTTGGAGCGCCTTCTGCACACCATGAGCCGCGATAATCGAATACTGAACCATCAGACATTTCAAATATACAAAGAGCCATAGCATTTCCCTTATACCAAGAGCCTTGGGGGTTAAATTCATGACAGTAAACGGATACTGGATCTGCTCCCAAGATCATACGTGCTTGATCGAATGTATGGATCGCCATATCTAGTAGAAGAGGGCTTTCCATAGCATCTCGGAATCCTCCAAAATGTGCACCTATAAAAAAGTCAGCGCTTACAAAACCGACTTTACCAATCGTATTGTCTGTAATTAATTTACGAAGAGCACGAATTCTTGGATCGAATCTTCTGTTTTGCATGATAGCATGTGTTTTTCCATATTCCGCTGCCATTGAGACTAGTTCATTACATTGGTCAATCGTTTCAGCAAGTGGCTTCTCAGCAAGTACATTACAACCAAGCTTCATAGCAGTAGAAGCGATGGAATAATGACTAGCAGGAACTGTAATATCGAGAACTAGATTAGCACCGGTAGCTTGAATCGCTTCACTAATATCAGAAAATATCGGACATTGGAGGTCTTTACGCTCTGCAAAACTTTTAGCTGCTTCAGGAAAAATATCGACAAGACCAACTATCGTTGTATCTTCACGAGTGAGAGCATAATCAGCCCAGACGTTAGCCATATTGCCACAACCTGCAATAATCACTTTATAGATTGACATGTTGATGTCTCCTCTTCTAGATTGGATTAGGTACATATTGTCCGCCACGACAAGATTTCAAATAATTAAGAGCATAGACTTGCCCGGTCATTTCTAATTCATCTTTATAGACAGGGTCATGCCAGCCTTCGATATCAATTGAACCTTTATATCCATGTTGGCGTAAAATCGTAATAATATCTGACCAGTTGCTATCACCAAAACCAGGAGTGCGGTGCCATACAAAAGGTTTTGGACCGTGAACCCCATACTCTTTCACAATATCCCATGCAATGCTAGCATCTTTACCGTGCACATGGAAAACTTTATTTACCCATTTTCGTAATTGCGGAATCGGGTCGATTAAGCTAACCATTTGATGGCATGGTTCCCACTCTAGTCCGATATTGTCTTCAGGTACTGCATTGAACATAAGCTCCCATGCTGTAGGATTATGAGCGATGTTCCAGTCTCCACGCTCCCAAGTTCCACCCATATCACAGTTTTCAAATGCGATACGAACTCCTTTATCAGCTGCACGTTTAGTAAGTTCGCCAAAGATTTCTTTGAATTTAGGTATAGATTCCTCAATGGGAAGATCGGTTAGTCGGCCTGTAAACCCAGAAACAATAGTTGCTCCGAACAAGTGAGCATGATCAATTAATCTTTCCCAACTTGCTAAAGTATCCGAGTTGTCGCCTTCTCCAGTAAGCGGATTACCGAATACGCTTACTGCTGAGATAACAAAGCCGTGCTCATCAGAAAGGGCGCGAAGCCGCTTAGCAAGCTCTTTCAGATCTGTTCTTCCTGTTGTCTGCCAAAATGTAGGATTAAAAGACTCAAAACCATGACCCACAATTTGCGGAATGACATGATCAGCATTGCCACCATTAACGAGCGTTCCAATACGAATTGACTGTTCCATACTTGTTATCACTCCAATATTGTCATATATTATTGTTAGTATCCCTATTATAGATTAGTTTTTATAAGGTTGCGTTATCCGATATTGGTGGGAATTAGTCTTATATTGTGGAGGTGTTCAGGCGCAGATGAGTTATCCGAAGGAATTATGGGAAGATACACAACTTACGCAAAAAGCATATCCTATTCAAATATTTCCGAATAGAGCTCGTAACATTAAAGAGGGAGATTGTATCCTTTATTTGCACTGGCATGTACATCTAGAATTAATTATTGTACGGAAAGGTCAGGCAGTTATTCATATCGATAGTCGTCCCATCGAAGTTACAGCAGGTGATGTATTACTTGTACCTGGAGGAAGTTTGCATGTAGGCTATTCACAATCTGATGAAGATTTAGAAATGGATTGTATTGTATTCAACCCAGCTCTGTTTAACGAGTGGATGAATGATCCTACTCATGTTCAACTATTATCAATGTATCTAGAAGGAAAAGCACAGTTTCCACTATTAATCTCACAATTCGAAGAGTGGGATAGTCAATATAAGATTGAACTGGATGAAATAACAAAGGAGTTTCTTAATAAAGAAATAGGATATCAGCTCATTGTAAAAGCGAAGCTTTATGCTTGGTTAGTGAAGCTTGCTCGATACTACAGTAAACTTCAACCTGTTGCCATAGAGAGAGAGCCGTATTTCGCAAATCGAGATCATTTTAAACAATTGATTGATTGGGTGAAAGAGCATTATACCGAGAAATTATCCGTTAAGCAGGCAGCCATGAGGGTAGGTCTTGATCAATTTTATTTCTGCAAACAATTCAAAAAGCTAACCGGTAGAACCTTTATCGAATATGTTAATGTCTGCCGGGTAAGTGAAGCGGAACGTCTATTACTTAGTAGTCAAGCGACAATTGGTGAAATTGCTACTCAAGTTGGTTGTGAGAATGCCAACTATTTTACAAAGCTCTATAAACAGTACAAGGGGATTACACCTTCTGATGTACGCAGACATCATCTAGGAGATAACTAAATTACTCATAATAGCTACATAGCAATGTCATATATTTAGGTCAAAATAGTAGCGTAACTATCGCTAAGAAAAAATGTACCAACAGTAAAAGCAGACTGCTTTTACTGTTGGTACATTATTAATTTGTTTATTGAAACTTACAGATCTATTCATTTTTCAGCGGGAAATACAATGTAATCGTCGTACCTTTATCTTCTTGACTCTCAATCGTAATACCATAAGGATCACCATAATAATAACGGATACGATCATGCACATTTTTCACTCCTATATGTTCTTCATCGACCATATCAACAGTGGCATCAAGTTTGGATTGAAGTTCTGTTATTTGCTTTGCAGTCATTCCAACACCATTATCTTTAATATGAATAAGAAGATGTTTGGATGTAATAGAGGAACTTATTTCGACTTTACCTTTCCCAACTTTTCTTTCTAGCCCGTGAACAATAGCATTTTCAACAAGCGGTTGTAATATGAAATGCAAAATAACAGCTTGCTCACTGCCCGTTACTAGATTCTCTTCATACTCAATTTTGTCTCCGAATCGTAATTGTTGTACTTTAATATACAATCTTATTTGTTGTAATTCTTCTTGCAGGGTTAATGTTTCTTTACCAGTGGGAATAAAGCTTCGGAACAAATGTCCTACAATCCCAATCATCTCTGCCGTTTCACGATCTCCATTCATAACTACTTTCATCTGAATTGTTTCTAATGTATTGGCCAAGAAATGAGGATTTATTTGACTTTTTAATGCGCCATATTGCGTCATTTTTTGCTGAACCTTTGCATCTGAAAGTCGCTCAATATATAAATTTAAGTCAGCGACCATCTTACTTATTCCGCTGTATAGCACACCGAATTCATCGTTTCGATTACTATCAAGTTTGAGATTAAAATTACCTGTTCCAACTAGTTTGACTTGTCTACTCAATCGAATAATTGGTTGCGTCACGCGTTTGTATAGTATGAATAAAAATAGTAACGCGGTAGCTAAAGATAATAAAGCAAGTGCAAAAATAATATTTTGAATGTTTTTTGCATACTTAATCATTTCATATTCAGAGATATATTGTACGACCTTCCATCCAGAATAAGAGGAATCTACATAATTGACATATGACTTAACATTTTGAATATTTGCATAGAAATAACCAGCATCTGAATTGGTGTAATCTACTTGTTCTAGCTTTTCTGTAATCGTAAGTAAATTATTATCAACCATAGTAGGATCAGTTGCATAGATTAAATGGTTGTTTTCATCTAGAATTAAAAACTTTCGATTTGTTATTTCTGATTTAATTAATATTTCACGTAGTGAATCTAATCGAATATCTACTAGGATGACACTTAACGCTTTTGTCGTACCACTCTTGTTAATTACTCTGGAAATGGAAATGACCGAATCTAAAGCATCGACACGATGAAAAGGTTTATGAGTTCCAAATAATACGATTTGTCCTTTCGCGTCGATCGTTCGCCTGTACCATTCTTCTTCCGTAAAATTACCAATATTATAGTCAGCGCGATTGAAATTAGCGGAATAAAACACTCGGTTTCCCGTATAGATCTGAACACTATCTACATTTTTAATAGACATTTCGATTGTACCAACAAATTTCTCAATTACATTTTCATATTGAATTCGCAGATCTTCTGAGTTATCAAGCTGTGTATTTGGCCATTGCTCTAGTGCTAGCTGTAGATTACTATCCATCAACGAAGTAATTGTTCCTTTTTCGATATTCTGTAAGTATTGATCTATATTTGATGACAAATTGGTAAGGATGAGATGGGAACTACTCCCATGTTCGGTTTTCACAACATTAACGGCAGTAATGTAAAGAACAACTGAAATGATTAGTAAAGGAACAGTTATCGTACCAATAATAATAAAAAATATTTGTCCATTGAGATGTCCTACTTTAGATAGCTGAAAGTACCTCCATTTTTTTAGCATATTACATTAACCCCAGTTGTTTACGATATACGGTAGGTGTCATATTCGTAACTAATTTAAATGTCTTAACAAAATGTTTGTAGCTCCGATAACCACTCATATTACATATATCTACTACGGAATGCTGTGGATCGGCTAGACATTTTTGTGCATATTTAATACGAACTTCTGCTTGGAATAGAGAGTAATTTTTGTTCAATTTCTGTTTGAACAATCTACTTAGATAAGATGGATTGTAAAAAAAGCGAACAGCAACCATTTGCAACGTAATATCTTGATCGATGTTATCAATAATAAATTTTTCGATTTTTGGAAATAGTTGATCATCTCGCAACAAATCTGATTCTTGATGAGCGTTAGAGTAATCTCGATTGAGCTGAACAATCCATTCCCCTATTCGATTGATAAGATGTTCTAGTGATATAAAATCGTCAAGAAAAGATAGATTGAATAGGCGATCGTTATATATACCTTCGATTTGAATATTGTTTTTTTGGGCAAAACGAACGGTGATACTAATTAGTTCCTGCATATATGCGAGTAAAGATTCTGGAGAAGCATGTGCTAATTGTTTTGTGAATTGTAATTTAAGCGTTTCAATAGATTTACTAGCATCTAGTTGCAGACATTGAAGGATAAGTTGCTTCTCATTGTCATCTAATTGAATAGGCTTTTTCTTAGCTGTGGATGGCGTTGTTATCAATGCGTAATAATGTTCTGTTCTAAAATAGCGTTGATAGAGGTTAATCTCTAGTAATTTATATCGTTGTTGTAATTCGGATAAATGATGCGTTGTTTCGCTCTGTGATAAGAAGAGAAACATACCCGTATCTTTATATATCTTTTGTAGCTTATCGTTAATAGAGTTTCGCTCGGCTACTATTTTCACTTCAGTGTTGATGGGACAGAGAATTAGACCATAAACTTTATTCTTCCAATAATAAGTAATAACTTTCAATTCACTAGTATTCCCAACTAATTGACTAGTAGATTCTTGTATTAATTGTTCAATGGCAGCATGCCAATATTTATTGGTAACTCGATGCCCATTAGTAGATGGAATATACGAAAAGATGAAAGGTGAGAAACAATATTGATCAATGTTCATAGTTCCGATAAATTGGGATGTTGACCAATCGTTTTCCTCAGTCAATATGGAGCGGATAAAATCACTAGCCTTAAATTGTTCATGAAGGATAAGATCTTTTTCGATGCTTAATTTATGTAAATGTAGTTGTTGTTGCTCAAGTAACAGCGTTGAACATTTTTCGATCGTTGCTAAACTAATGTCGTATTGTAACGGCTTTAGTAAATATTCAGTAATTCCACCAAGCTGAATCGCACGTTTTGCGTATTCGAAATCACTATAACCAGTTAAAATGACAAATAAACTATTAGGTAACTGCGATCTAAGTTGTTCAATCATATCAAGTCCATTTAAAACAGGCATTCTAATATCAGTAATGATAAGATCAGGACGTTCCTTTAATGCTAATTCTATACCTTCCTGACCATTTTCCGCTTCAATAATAGTAGTGAAGTGTAGGTTCTCCCAATCGAAATAATATTTAAGTCCTTCTCGAATAATTGGTTCATCTTCCACTAGCATCAGTTTGAACATATGGTCATTTCTCCCTTCAATAACTTGTTGTAAGAGCGACGATCATGTACACACGCTAATTCTATTACAGTATATATGAAAATTAATAGTAGTAACTCCATGTATGAACATAATGTTATATGCTATTTCACTGATGTAATAATACTACCCTAAATGTAAAAATAGGGGTATGTAATTATTTTAAAAACTTCGCAACTAGCGCGCAACTATGTTTAATTGTTGCGCGTTTCTTTCGTTAATAAAAGCTATTTTGTATTTTTACTAGGAAAAATGATTGATCTTTATATACATCGCTACACAATCTTAAGAAACATAACATATATCCTAAATTCCCCCCCTTATCATATGAAGTAATTGAAAATAGAATTGTATTAATTGTTACGATTAATTTTTGTTATTTTTGTAACAAGATAAATAAAGTTTTCATTGTTTTCTTCAAGAATTAGATTTACGTGGTAAATATTCGTTAATTGAGGAGGAAATGAAGTGGGAATGAAGCGAAAGAAACGGTTAGTTAGTTATTTATTAGTTTGTATTTTAAGTGTATCCATGGGGTTAATTGCAAGTGCAGAGAAATCAGAGATTTCAACGCAACCTACTCCATCGTGGGTTTCAAATGAGGTTGAAACATGGAAGGATCTTGATTTATTACGGGGTGACTCGCAAGGTAATCTATTGCTTCAAAATGAGGTTAGTCGAGTAGAGTTCATTACATTTATTAATCGTATTATGAATCATCAAGTTGAAAGTGATAAGTTGATCAATGATGTTCCTGAAAATGCGTGGTACGCATCGGAAATGAAAAAGGCAATAGCTGCTGGCATTATACAGGGAGATGAGAAAGGAAATATGAATCCTACTCAATCATTAACTAGAGAAGAAGCAGCTTTAATTCTTACACGTATATTCCAATTGATTAAACCTACGGAGGAAATTCAATCATTCCAAGATCATGATACCATTTCAGCGTGGGCGAAGGATGCAGTATACACGTTGAAACATGCAGGTTTTGTAGTAGGTAATTCTGCAGGTAAATTTGAACCTAAAAAGTCGATTACAAGAGCGGAAGCAATCAAAATGATCAATAATGTGATGGGTCAATTAATTGCTGATGATAAAGTACATAGTAATATTACTGGTACTAATTTAGTAGTTAATACGGCTGGTAGCACACTATCCAACATTAGTTTAGCAGGTAACTTATACATTACTGTTGGTGCTGAAGAGGGAACAATCGTATTAGATAATGTCAATGTAGCCGGTACTATTTATATTAACGGTAGTGCAAAGGTAATTATACGTAACAGTCGTGTAGAACAGCTTATTGTAAATCATGCTGATGTTTCAACTACGATTGAGTTAGAGGGTAACACAACGATTGCTAACCTTACGCTACAAACAGCAAGTCAGTTAGTTGTAGCTCCACAATCATCTGTAGTTACGTTAACGGTAAATGCAGCCTCTTCTGTAACAGGAACTGGAACGATCAACAAAGCGCTTATTAATGCTGATAATGTGAGCTTTAGTCAATCTCCTAAAAAAATAACTCTAACTGTAAAAAAAGTCACCATTGCTGGAAAGGTATTAACTAAGGAAGAACTAGAGAAAGACCCATCAGATAACAATACATCCACAGGACCAGGAACATCTACTCCATCTCCTAAAGTAACGGAGCTTTTCACTTACGAACAATTATTAAGTGTCGCTAAGCCTACTGATTCAGAAGCATTAGTGCAACAATATATTCGTTTCCTGCAAGATCCATCGTATACACCGTCTATAGCGAATTCTGCTACTGAAGTACCAGACTTTACGAATGCGCTTACATTTGTAAATGCTGATTTTGATGTAAAGCCATCAATCTTTGCTTCTTTACGTGGTATTAATACTTCAATACTGAATAAGGATCGGACAATATTATGGATTGGCACAGATGCAGGAGTAACACAAATTAAATTATCCGACAATGCCATGAAAAGCTACAACGTAGAGAATAAACAGTTGACTGATAATCGCGTTTTATTAATTATTTCAGACGGAAATACAGGAATATTTGCCATTACCGAAAATGGGGTTTCACATATCTATCAATAAGAAAGGGGATAAATTACATGAAGTTCAAAAAAATAATGATCGGTGTAATGTCAACGTCTCTACTTATGAGTGCATTTGCTATGCCAACATTTGCAGCAAAGCTTCCAGGCGCTCAATATTCTACGGTACAGTTAGAAGCTGTGCCAACAAAGGAAATGACATATTATAAGAACGGTTCCTCATCTATTCCTGCGGATCTGAAATGGATAACAGATTCTAGCGCTTTAGAGTTTCTCCCACTATCTGTAATAGGAGATGTGACTAGCGTCGTTCTGGACGAAGGTGTCTATTGGATTGGAACTGAAAATGGGCTGCAGCGTGTCAATTTTAGTGAGAAAAACGCAAATGATATTGTGCAGTATTTTGCAGGTCCACGTTATTTATATGGTGGAGACGGATTAGTTACAGGCTTAGCTAGCGACAATGAGGGCGGGATTTGGGTAAGAAACGCTAGCGGTGTAACACATATTGCAATGCCAGAAAAAACTATGGCTGAGAAAAATGAAGCATATGAACGAGTTGTTCGTGATGTTCATGATCGATATGGCTTAACTTCGTATGCAAACTTTAATTTTACTGAAACTGATGGGAATTTCAATGGAATCAATTATAGCTCGGATACTGGTATATTAGATGCAACTCCAAGTACGTCAGATAATGATGGATTGTGGACATCGATGTATGGGATGGGAGAAATCTTTCGTTTTGCAGCATTAACTGAGCAATATGGAACTAGTCCTACTATTGAGCAGCAAGCTGAAATTAACGAAGCAAAGACAGCTGCAATTCGTGCAACTAAAGCCGTTTTACTACTTAGTTATGTTTCTGGTCGTGGAAATGGTTTTCCAGCCCGTTCGTTCATGCTAACAAGTGAAGCTTCTGCAGCAACGACAGATGGTACGATTTATGGCCAACAATCGCAAAACGGCTTCTGGTTCCAACATGTAGTTGGTGAAGATGCGGTTAATCCAAATGGTATTATTCCAAGTATGGAAATTGAAGGTCAAACACCAATTGGTTACTCCATTGTCCGTGTAACCAAAGATGCAATGACTAAAAAAGGATCACGTCTGTTTCCATCTGGTGGGACAGATGTAATGAACTACAATGGTATTGCACTTAGCAATGAGGCAATCAATGCATTAAATGAAACACGTGCAGACGGGGAGAAACTAGGAACCGATATTTATACTATTGTTGAAACGGTAGATGGGGAAGAAGTTCATCAAGTTCTCCCAGTTATTACTACAGTGACCAATAAAGCCTCAGCCAAAGAAGATAAAACAACGAATGCAACCAATAAGCCAATATTCCAATTAACAGCTCCTGTCTATGAGCAAATTCCAACATACTTTAATGATTTGTTCCCTAGTAGTGCCATTAATGGCGAAGGTAACATTGATATGAACCAAATCGTGTATAAAGCGGATACTTCTTCAGATGAAGTAGATGGTCATTTTGCATTATTGTACACAGCATACAAGTATCTAATCGGTGATACTAATGATGTAGAGTTGCTGGAACTGAAATCCTTTGTTGAAAAGAGTACACATCACCTGATGGAATTAATCCTTAACGATGATCATTATTACGTTGAAGATGCAACTGGAAAAGCTACACAATGGTCTAGATGGATTGCTCAATATTTCAACGATGGTATTGGCAATATGAAACAAAAAGAGCTATGGAAATATAGTGTTGGTGTAGATGAAAACGGCGATGATGCACTTTCCTATGGTTATGAGGATGGTCCGTTGAATGTACTACAAATTATGTCATTCCTCAAAGCGGCAATTGTGATCACCGAAAATAGCGACATGTATTCACATGATACAGAAAAATATAAAGTTGCCTATGAACTTGCGTTCAATGGAGGGTATAGCACAGAAGCTCCATATGTGAATGGTAAAGGTTATATTAATATTGCTCAGGAATATATTGAGCGTCGCATCATCCGTCAAGCAACGAGTGCTTACTCTATTAATGGAAATCAAGTAGTAAGTCCTGGTACTTGGGATATCAATAATTATACTGGTGAAATGGAAGATGACTCCAATATTAATGGAACGCTTCATAATGATTGGACACAGTATATTAACTATTCTGATGAAGAATTAGGTTGGTTCCCTATATTTGTTCTAACAACTGCAGAAACAGATCCAGCAAAGCATGCTCTGATCGCCGCTGCATTTGATCAATGGTATGAAAATGAGATTCGTGAAGAGAATCCTTTCTACACTTTCCTTTATCAAATTGTACATCCAGAAAAGACTGATGTAGAGCTTGAAGCTGCCGTTCGTTATTTATATCGCTTACCACAATATCTGATTACATTCCCAGTAGAGTGGAATCGTCAAGATGTACTGTACATTGAACCCGGTTATCGTGATGATTATGTTCAAACTAATTATGTATTAGCTCCAGATGAAAGAAAAGCAATGAAAAACAACACTAATCCATTTGAAGCTGATGGACAAATGCAGAGCGCAGATCCCAATTATAATTACAATTATGGTGGTATGGAAGTAGGTTTTACTTTTACTATTCCATATTGGTTAGGTCGCTATTTTGAAATAATTAAAGAATAAATCTCGATATCTCCAGTGGTGGCTGATCATTCATATTAATTTTTGTGAATGATCAGCCATTTGTACTAAATAAATCTTAAGAAATCAAACATGATAGCTAAAGTTACAACATAGCTAGCAACTTTAGTTCTTTTTATACTAAAAGAGAAGTAACTGATAGGTTTATGGAGATAGAGATGGATCATTAAAGGGAGGGTATTTAATTATGAAATTGGGATCATTAAAGTCCATCGTTTCGCTCATTCTTCTGGTGACTGTGCTTATGATGCTAGCTGCTTGCTCTAACGGGAATAGCAGCCCTAATGCAGGAACTGTTAACACGGAAGAAACAAGCACACCAGTAACAAGTAACGATAGTAGCAGTGAAAAGATTAAATTAACTTTCCAAAATGCTTATCCAGATGAGACAAATATTCAGCATCGTGTCATGAAGCAAATCGTTGAAAATTACATGAATGAAAATCCAAATGTCACGATTGTATTGGATTCATTAAATGGAGATCAACAAAAAATAAAACTGAAAACACAAGCAGCTTCCGACAGTATGCCGGATATTACAGTAGTGAATGCAAGTGCTCAAATGGAGCCATTCGTAACAGCTAATAAACTAGCGCCTCTCAATGACATTTTGGCAATCGATGGTTTAGGGGATAGTTTTCAACAAGGGATTTTAGATTATTTTACTTTTGACGATCAAGTGTATGCTTTACCTGATGGAAATAATGTTGCAGTTGTCTATTATAACAAAACATTGTTTGAACAAGCGGGTGTATCTATTCCGACTACCTTTGATGAATTATTAATAGCTGTTGAAACCTTTAGTTCGAAAGGTATTATTCCAATGGCTATTGGTGAGAAGGAAACATGGACCGGATCGTATCTATTTATGAATATTGTTCTTAGACTAGCAGGTCCTGGTTATTTGGCGGATGTTATGAATGGAACGAAAACATTTAATGATCCAGCATTCGTTGAATCTATTTCGAAAATGGAGCAATTAGTACAATCAGGTGCTTTCCAAGAAGGAGCAACATCGTATGACTACGATATGGCTAGTAGCTTATTTACGACAGGTCAAGCAGCTATGTACTTTATGGGAACATGGGCTACAGCTGAAATTGAAGATGCAGGCATTGCAGATGAAGTAGGAGTATTTTCTTTCCCAACAGTAGATGGGCAGGGAGATGTTAATGAATATATGTTAGGACCGGGTACAGCCTTTGCACTTTCAGCTAATTCTCCTAATCTAGAAGCAGCTAAACTGTTTTTACATTATTATATGAAGAATTATCCAATCGTTGCGTTTGAAATGAAAAATGCAGTTGGATTAGCACAAGATGTTGAAGGTGACTTCGCATCTGCAGGATACTCACAGCTTGCAATTGAAGTTCTAGATTTATTCAAAAGTGTAACAGGCGGAGATATTGCATTTGATAGTACGTTGGATGCTAGTACAACACAAATACATTTGAATAGTATCCAAAACGTATTTGTTTCTGAAATTATTTCAGAGGATGTGGCTGCAGAGCATCAAGCTGCATTTGAAGAAAATAATTAAACGGTTGAGCTAGTATTCTGCTCTCAAGATGGAGGAATATAAATTGAACTTAATGAAAATATCTTGGAGAGCGCTAGCAATCTTTGTCTTACCTTGTTTGATACTCTATTTTTGTATTGTATTCGTTCCAATTCTAATTTCAATTTATTATTCTTTTTATGATTGGAATGGAATTGGAGAGGCACAATTCGTCGGCATTTCGAACTATATTGAAATGCTGACGAAAGACAAAGTATTCTGGCCCTCCTTTATGCGAACGATTTGGTATGCTGTGTTTTCTATGCTTCAAATTCCAGTTGCATTGTTACTTGCTGTATGGTTAAGACGATATGTGAAAAAACCTAACTTTTTAGTCTCTAGCTACTTCTTACCAGTTATATTATCAGTTGTTGTCATTGGTCAGTTATGGAAAAGTATTTATAATCCTGCTTCAATGGGAGGATTATTGAATAATATTTTGATTAATGTCGGACTTGAGGGTTGGTCTAGAGCTTGGCTATCTGATCCAGATGTTGCGATATATGCTGTGATTTTCGTTTCATTATGGCAGTACCTAGGATATCATTTACTGATTCAATTTACAGGTATTCAAAATATTCCTACTGAAATTTATGAGGCAGCTAGAATTGATGGGGCTGAAGGTTGGAAATCTGATAAATATATTACATTTCCACTGGTAGTACCTGTATTCAAAATATCCCTTGTATTAGCAATCATTGGATCATTAAAGACATTAGATATGGTACTTGTTATGACCGGAGGCGGTCCCGGCAATGCTACTCAAGTTGTCTCAAGTCATATGTATAAAATTACGTTCTTATCGATGGAGTATGGCTATGGTAGTACTATCGCTGTATTTTTAATTGTAGCTTGCTTATTGTCTACTCTTTTACTAAATGGACTATTTAAAAAATCGGAGGATGCAATTCAATAAATGAAATCTAACACTTCGATTAAAGTCTATGTAGAAAAGAATAGAGAGGAGTGAGATCATGTGGAGTAAATTGTCAGCTATTGTTGTAAAAATAGTGTTCGGTATGTTGTTTATCACGCAAGTGTATCCACTTATTTGGCTAGTATTGTATTCATTCAAAACAAAGGATGAAATATTGACTGGGAAATTTTTATCATTACCTAAAAAATTTATGTGGAGCAACTATAGTAATGCACTCGAGGCAGGTCATTATGTACGTTATCTAATGAATAGCTTAATGATTGCGCTAATAACGATAGTAATCACCTTAATATTAAGTGCTATGGTAGCCTACGTTATCACTAGATTCAACTGGAAATTTAGCAAGATAGTGATGCTGGTATTTATGATTGGTATTATGATTCCCATGCAATCGACTCTTTTACCGTTAATGATTATGTTTAAGAATATCAACATTTTGGATACGCATTTATCTTTAATTTTACCTTATGTAGCCTTTGCGATACCTGTAGCAATTTTTATATTAAGTGGGTTTTTTAAGACATTACCAAGAGAATTAGAGGAATCCGCATCAATTGACGGTGCATCTATCTATCTAACTTTCTTTAGAATAATATTACCAGTCATCATTCCTCCGCTTACTACGGTAACTATTTTAACCTTTATTGATGTTTGGAATGAATATGTTCTTGCCTCTACTTTTATATCATCTATTGATTTGAAAACATTACCATTTGGTATTTATAGCTTCTTTAGTCAACATTCGACCAATTATGGAATCATAGGAGCTTATTTAATACTTGGAATGCTACCTGTTATGTGTGTGTACTTCTTCTTGTCACAAAAAATTACACAAGGAATGGTAGCTGGTGCAATTAAAGGATAAAATAATTCATGGTTTATTATGTACAAATAAACTATATTAGGTATAAATAACCGATAGAGGTACCTACTATGTTGAGAAAAATACCGTTTCGTACATTTGGCTCACGTATATTTCTAATTTTTTTATTCAGTTTCATTGGTATTTCTATTATATTATCTTTTATTTATTATCAAGTCACATCGAAGCAATTAGAAGATACGATAAGTGATGCTGGAATGAAAAATGTGAAGCAAGCAAGTGAACATATTGATTTATTGCTGCAGGGATATGAAAGTTTGAGTAAATCAATTATTACGAATACAGATATTCAAAATTTAGTAGGAAAGCATAGTAAGAATTCGGCAGTTAAGGCCATTAATGATCGAACGATAACCAATGCCATTGGAGCTATTTATTATGCTTGGGATGATGTGATAAGCATACATGTCTTAAGTAATGATGGAGCAGCTTATAGCTACGGAGCTCTAACTCAAGTGGTTAATCCGGATTATATGACTTTAGATTGGTATAAGCAACTGCAACACTCTGAAGGAGAAACCGTTTGGTTTGGAATGGAGACAGATTCCTTAATCGATACGAGTCGCGACGGAGAAGTGTTTGCATTCGGCAGAAAACTATATAATTTAACTCGTACCGAATCTGTAGGCGTCGTAATTATTGAGATGAGGACAGATATTTTACAAAATATATTGCAGAACTCTAATATAACGGAATACACCGAAACTTATCTAGTGGAGCAGGGCATTATTAAAGGCGGTAGAGACTCACAATTATTTCAGCAGGTTGCAGTAGAATTAGAACCATTATCAAGTGCGGGGAAAATGAAAAGAGTGGACGATCATTTTATTGTTAGATATCCTCAAAAAATTAATGATTGGGAATTAGTAAGCTTAACCGAATCATCAATAATAAAGGTAGAAATAGTGCAATTTAGACAATATTTCATGATTATTACGATCGCTTTAGTCATTTTATCTATGATTCTTGCGATATTAATTTCAGTTCATGTAACGTCTCCCTTTAAAAAACTTCGTATATATATGCGTAAAGTGACATTAGGAAACTTTGAAGAAATACCAATTATGAAATCTTATGTAGAATTAGAATCATTGACGGGTGCCTACAATCAGATGGTACGTAAACTGGATGAATTATTTGTTCAAATGCGAGAAATGACGGAAAGTGAACGGATTGCACAAATTCAAGCGCTACAATCTCAAATTAATCCTCATTTCTTATACAATACATTAGATATGATTTATTGGATGCTAGATGAACATGAGAATGAAAAACTAGGAGATATCGTTTTAGCTTTATCTAGCATGTTCCGATACAGTAGCAATTGGAAATATCATTCAGATGTGACCTTACGCGAGGAATTAGAACAAATTAAAGCTTATGCTTTAATTACTCAAATGAGATTTGGAAAGAAGTTAGTATTTGATTGGAAGATAGATCCCGATGTACTTGATGTGTGTATTCCCAAAATGTCACTACAGCCAATTGTTGAAAATGCTGTCATTCATGGTGTTAGTGAAGGCGGAGGGAAAATAGAAATTGCTGCATATTTGCTAGATTCTGTTGTGCGTATTTCGATTACCGATCATGGAAAAGGAATGGATCAAGTTACGCTGGACAGATTAAATACGCTTTTCACTCAAGCAGAAGTGAAGGATGATTTATCGGATAATTCATCCTTGAAAGTAGGAATCGGCTTGGTTAATGTTCATAAGCGTATCGTATACCGCTATGGATTGAAATACGGTTTGTCTATTGCATCTTCAGGTCTTAACCGTGGTTCAACTGTTAATTTCGCTTTACCGTATCAAAGTACACAACATACAATGATGAGGTTAGAATAGGGGGAATTGCTATGAATATCCTGGTAGTTGATGATGAACATACGATACGAGATGGGGTGGCACGGACGATTCAGACCGTGAATCCAAACTGGAATATTCATACAGCGGAGTCTGGCGAAGCAGCCTTGAAATATTTAGATATTATAGATTTTCATATTGTTATTATGGATATTATGATGCCTGGTATGAGTGGCTTAGATTTGCTTCAAGAAGGATCTTCTCTCAACAAAAATATTCGCTGGATCGTCATTTCTGCTCATTCTGATTTTCAATATGCTCAGCAGGCAATTCGATACGGAGCAAGAGACTATATACTGAAGCCTATAGGTAAACCCAAGCTGCTTGAACTCTTACAGAAGCTTGAAACTGAGATTAATGAAGAGAATTTGGCTAAACAATATAATTTATCACTTCACAATTTACTATTACAAGCTAAAGAAATGGCTTTCAAGGAATGGATTTCTAGCAAGAATCCACATCATGAATACTTTAACTTGGATGTGTTTAGGATACAGTTCGAACCGTGTATTGCAGTGCTTGTTCATATATTAAATCCCCCACTAACAACAGCAAATGTAAAAACGCTTACTGTACATATTACGGAACAATTGAATGAATACGGTGAAGCATGGACAGTTCATTTGGAGAAGCAGACTTTTATTACATTATTTACTTCGGACTACTTAAAGCAAACAAAGAATATTGATGAGAATTTGTATCTTAAGATAGAGCAACAAATACAGGTACTTGGAAAATGTGACATTCATATTACTAATGTTATAGAATCCTTTTATCATTTACCAGAGCGGATTAATCAGATGTTAGATATGAAGAGCATTCCTCATTCTAAAGAAAGCTATTTATCAAGTGAAGAAGTGATTACTACGGCAATTCAATATATTGAAGATCATTATCAAGATAATCTTTCACTTGAGAAGGTAGCAGCGATTGTATATCTACATCCCGTCTACTTCAGTCAACTATTTAAGAAAATTACAGGTAAGGGGTATAAGGATTTTGTTATTCAACTACGTCTAGAGCAAGCTAAAAAGTTATTAATTACCTCTCAATTAAAAGTAGTAGAAGTAGCTGAGCAGGTTGGATATAGTGATCTTCGACATTTCACACAAATTTTCAGAAAAGTCGTGCAATTAACCCCGAGTGAATATCGTTCAAAAAATCGAATTATACATTGTTAACATAAAATTCTATGCTGATTCATCTAAAGAGGAGAGAGGATAGAGGAAGATGAGAATAGTGATGGGAGTTGATGGCGGTGGCAGTAAAACCTACACCGTCATAGTAAATGAAGTTGGAGATCTACTTGGAAAAGGTTTGGCTGCGAGTGGTAACTATGAAATCGTAGGTCTTTCTCAAGCAATGATTAATATAAAAGCATCCATGGACTTAGCTTTAAAGGAAGCAAATTTGACAGAAGCTAATATAGATTTTGTTCAGTATGGACTTGCAGGTGCAGATCGAGCTCAAGATTTTGTAATGCTCAGACGAGAACTCGCTAAATTTTCATATTTAGCATGGGATCTAGTGAATGACGCAATGGAGGGTTTACGGATTGGAAGCACGGATTATACAGGGGTAGTTTTAATTTGTGGGAGTGGAACAAATGCAATCGGCCGTAATGCAGTAGGGGAGATTGTTCAGATCGGTGGATTAGGGGAGATGTTTGGTGATAGAGCAGGAGGGAAATATCTCGCTGCTACAGCATTTTCACTAGCGTTTCGTGCTTGGGAGGGTAGAGGAATAGATACTTCCTTGACCGCCAAAATCCCAGAATTTTTCGGGTTACAAACGATGCTTGAGGTAAGAGATCATATTCTAGATACTGAACTTGAATATATTCCTGAAGGGATAACAGTGGTCTTACATGAAGCGGCGAGCGATGGAGATGAGCTATCGAGATTGCTTTTAGAACAAACGGGTAAAGAGCTTGGTTTGGCAGCTTTAGCAGTATTGAGTAAATTGGGAAGTGCAAAAGATGAGGTGATTCCAATAGTTTTAATTGGAAGTGTGTTGCAAAAAGGAAAAAATCCTTCTCTTTTAATGCAATTAAAAGAAACAATTCACAATAAATATAAGGAAGCACAGTTAATCATACCTGAAATTATCCCCGTGTATGGAGCAGTCATGCTGGCAATGGATCGATTGTCAATTCCAATAGCAACAGAATTGACTAATAAATTTATTCAATATGGAGGTTACAATAAATGAAGAAGAAGCCATTAAAAGTAGCTGTTATTGGTGGTGGATCATCCTATACTCCAGAACTGATAGAAGGTTTTATTAAGCATTATGATGAATTTCCGATTAAAGAATTATATCTTGTCGATGTAGCAAAGGGCATAGATAAATTAAATATAATTGGTGCAATGGCAAAACGTATGTTTGCAAAGGCTAAGATTGATATTATTATTCAGACAACGTTAGATCGTCGTGAAGCCATTAAGGATGCGACTTTTGTTTCTACTCAAATTAGAGTAGGTCAATTAGAAGCGAGAGCACTCGATGAGCGAATTCCTGTAGAACTTGGATTAATAGGGCAAGAGACAACGGGTGCTGGTGGCTTTGCAAAGGCTTTACGCACAATTCCAGTTATTCTAGATATATGTAAAGACATTCGTGAACTGGCGCCCGAGGCCTTTATGTTGAACTTCACCAATCCAGCAGGATTAGTGACAGAAGCAGTCATTAAATATGGTGGTGTAAAATCAATCGGCTTATGTAATCTACCTATTGGTTTGCAAATGCAAATTGCTGAGTTATGCAACGTTGATGTAGATGAGGTTCAACTTGAAATGGTAGGGATCAATCATTTGAATTGGACTACGCGCATTATTGTTAGTGGAGAAGATATTACAGAGCAATTTCTATCAGAATCTGCTAGTGGGCCAGGTCTTAATATGAAAAATATTCCTGACTTAGATTGGGATTCGCAATTTTTGCAGTCGTTAAAGGCTTTACCATGTCCCTATCATCGCTATTACTACATGAGAGATGAAGTACTAGAGAAGCAAATTGAAGATTATAAAAAGGGAAAAACTCGAGCAGAGACCGTGATGCAACTAGAAGCCGAGCTATTTGAGTTGTATAAAGATGAGGCGTTAGATATTAAACCACCACAGTTAGAGCAAAGAGGTGGAGCATATTATTCAGAAGTAGCCGTCAATTTAATGACTGCTATATATAATAACAAGAAAAATATTCAAATCGTTAATGTGCGTAATAATGGGATTATTTCATGTCTACCAGATGATGCTTCCATAGAAGTCAATGCTGTAATTGATGCAAATGGTGCTCATCCTCTTGGATTAACAGATCAGCCAGGTCCGCAAATTCGAGGCTTACTACAGGCAGTAAAAGCTTACGAAGAGTTAACGGTAGAGGCTATTGTTCATCGTAGTTATAATATAGCATTGCAAGCGTTATGTATTCACCCTTTAATTGGATCAGCTGCTAAGGCAAAAGCAGTGTTAGATCGCATACTTGAGGCGAATAAGTCATACTTACCTATACTTTCATAAGAAAATTGGAAATATAGCCCCTGGTCGAATACATTCGATCAGGGCTATATTAATTTTGAGCAACAAAAGCAAATTTTATAACTGTATATTTGAAAATTAATAGTATTAACTCTATCTATAATAATAATGTTATATTTTATTACATTGATGTAACAATAACACCCTAAATGTAAAAATAGGGGGATTTTCTCTTTTACAAAAAAATAATACGATTAAACTACGAATTGAGCGATAGTAAATATCGCATCCATTCAATACAAAATCAGGGGGAACAGTAATGAAAATGTTGAAGCGAAAATCTTTATTGTTAATGGTAGTGGTTTTACTTGTGTCATTGGTTTCCGCGTGTTCTGGAAATAACAATGGTGGAAAGAGTAATGCGGGCAATACAGGCGCATCAGCTACACCTACACCAACAGTAGAAGCTACTGCAGATACTGCAGAACCAGTAGAAATCACATGGTGGAACTTCCCTAACTTTACAGCTTTAGATGGTGAAGTAGGTAAATTCGAGAAACAAATTATTGCTGCTTTCAATGAAAAACATCCTGAAATTACTGTAAATCTAGAAATGTTAACGTTTGATGGTGGCCCTGAAAAATTAAACGTTGCTATAGCAACAAAAACGGCTCCTGATGTTATCTACGATGCTCCCGGTCGTATTATAGATTGGGCTAAAAAAGATTTGCTAGCTTCTATTGATGATATGTTCACCAATGAGGTGAAAGCAGATATCACTCCTGCAATTATAGAACAATCATCTGTAGATGGAATGATGTATATGTTCCCGTTCAATACTGGTCCATTTACAATGGCAGTGAACAAAACTTTATTTGAAGAAATCGGTGCATTAGACTTATTGCCACTTGATTCTGAGGATCGTACTTGGACTGTAGCAGAGTTCGAAGCTGCGCTAAAAGCAGTTAAGGAAAAAGCTCCTGATGTCATTCCTGTAGGATTCTATGCAAAATCTCAAGCAGGCGATCAAGGTACACGTGGATTCCTAACTAACTTAGCAGGTTCAACATTCCTTAACGATACGAATGATAGCATCGCGCTTAACAATGAAGGTGGCGTTGCTGCACTTGAGTGGATTATGAAAGCCTCTAAAGACGGATTGCTAGCTCCAGGTGCTGCATCTATGGCTGCTTCTGATCATAATGACTTGTTCCTACAAGGTAAAATGGCATTTGCGATTAACTACTCAGCAGTGTTGAAAACTCAATTTGCACCAAACAAAGCTTCTGATTTCGAAGATATTTTATTACCATATCCTACTGTTGATGGTTCTGCTCCAAAACTTGAGCCTTTCTTAGGCGGTCTAGCTATTTTCAATAATGAGGATGCTGCAAAAGTAGAAGCTTCTAAGAAATTTATTGATTTCATCGTTAATGACCCTGAGTGGAGTGTTACAGCGCTTAAGCAAACAGGTGGACTTTCAGCACGTAACTCTATCACTGGTATCTATGAAGGATCTGAATACGCATATTCAGAACTAGCTCGTAAATTCATTACAACGCCTCCAACGATTGCTGATGGATATGCTGAAATTCGTACGTATTGGTTCCCAGCACTACAAAAAGTGTTATTAAACACTTCTTCAGCAGCTGATGCGCTTGCCGAGTTTGAAACACTTGGTAATGAAGCTATTGCAAAAGGAAAAGCCGCTCGTACTAGTAATTAAGTAGAAGATTAGGAAAGGGGTAGCGTAATGCTACTCCTTCCGATTCAAAGAGCAGATTGGAGAGAATGATATGTCGACTGCAGCGCTCAAATCGAAATCCCGTCGAAAGTTTAAACGTGAATGGCTAACAAGTTATTTGTTCTTATTACCAGCTTTATCATTTTTTATTATGTTTGTTGCTTATCCAATGGTGCATGGTGTTTACATCAGTTTTTTTGATTACAACTTAACAAATTTCAAGTTTATAGGTTTTGATAACTATGTCACATTATTTAAAGATAAAAATTTTCATCAATCTGTCATTAATACAGTAGTTTTAGTTCTAGTAGCTGTACCTATCGTTATTGGATTCTCAGTGTTTGCGGCAATGACAATTTACAAAAAACATGAATTACTTCGATCTTTATTTAGAGGAATTTTCTATTTACCTGCAGTTACTTCGGTTGTATCTGTAACCGTTGTATGGAACTGGATCTATCATCCTAACTTTGGTATTTTGAATTATCTAACTGGACTTGTTGGCATGAAGCCTATTTTTTGGTTAGGTGACCCCAACACCGCTCTAATGGCCATAACTGCAATCTTGATTACGACTTCTGTGGGTCAACCTATCATTTTGTATGTGGCAGCACTAGGAAACATTCCTATTTCATACATTGAAGCAGCACAGCTAGATCGTGCGAGTTCAAGACAAATTTTCACGAAGATTATTTGGCCCATGTTAATGCCGACAAATCTATACGTTATCGTTATTACGACGATTAATACGTTCCAATGTTTCAGTCTTATTCAGTTATTAACTTCAGGCGGCCCTATATATAAAACATCAACAGTTATGTATAGCGTATATGAACAAGCATTCTCATTTGGTAATTTTGGTCTTGCTTCAGCAATGGGCGTTTTTCTAGCCATTATCATTGGTATCATATCAATCATTCAGTTCAAGTTCTTAGGTAGCGATGTGGAATACTAGGAGGCGATCACATTGAAAGCTCACATTGAAGCAAAATTAGGCACTAAGTACAACAATTCCAAAAATAATAAAGTGAAAAAAAAGTCCTTCTTGAAAAATTTGACTCCAGGTAATGTTATTTCTATGATCCTTCTAAGCATGTTATCGATCATATTTATTTTTCCGTTTTACTGGATAGTTACTGGAGCTTTCAAAATTCAAGTTGTTGCAACGCAAATACCACCACAATGGTTTCCATTAGATATCGTATGGGATAACTGGGTTACTCTATTCAAAAATCCAGTTACTCGCTGGACATTCAATAGCTTCTTTATTGCCGTTACAGAAATGGTACTTATTTGTTTAGTGTCAACTACGGCAGGTTTTGTACTAGCGAAGAAACAATTTCCTGGTAGAAGAATTATTTTCACTGCTCTAATAGCAGCTATGGCATTACCTAAGCAAGTTATTCTAGTTCCTTTATTTACATTACTAGCGAAATTAGGTTGGATTAATACATTCAAAGGATTAATATTACCAGCAGTAGGTTGGCCGTTCGGTGTGTTTCTAATGAAGCAATTCTCGCAAACGATACCGACTGAAATACTAGAGGCAGCAAAAATAGACGGTTGTTCAGAAGTTCGTTCTTTTGTAACGATTGCATTGCCTCTACTTAAGCCAGCTATTGGAGCATTAGCGATCTTTACATTTATGACAAGCTGGAATGACTACTTTAGTCAATTGATAATTACACGCTCTACTGACATGATGACTTTACCTTTAGGTATCGCTACAATGCAAGGCGAGTATCGTACAGATTATGGTGTGATGATGGCTGGTGCAGCACTTGCTTCATTACCAATGTTGACGATCTTTATTTTATTCCAAAAATCATTTACACAAGGAATAACTCTAGGAGCAGTGAAGTAAACGTCATAATAAGTACATGTAATTACCTATAGTAGGGGGTTGATTATATTGTTATCATCCATCAAGGGCGGTTTAATTGTTTCATGCCAAGCTTTAGAAAATGAGCCATTGCATAATCCATATATTATGAGCAGAATGGCCTATGCGGCTTATTTGGGAGGAGCAGTTGGCATACGTGCTAACTCTAAAATAGATATTGAAACCATTAAAGAAGAGTTAAAACTCCCGGTCATTGGTATCGTTAAACGAGATTATGATGATAGTGATGTTTTTATAACAGCTACTCAACAAGAAATAAATGAATTACTCGCAAGTGGCTGTGAAATGATTGCTCTAGACAGTACAATACGATCTCGTCCTAAAGGGGTTACGATAGAACAATTGATTGCTCATGTGAGAACAGTTAGTCCTACGACCCAATTAATGGCTGATATTTCTTCTGTGGAAGAAGCAATATTAGCAGAATCACTTGGATTCGATTGTGTTTCCACAACATTGTATGGTTATACCGCGAAAACGGCAGGCTCGAAATTATATGAAAATGATTTTGAATTTCTTAAAGAAGTATTAAGTCGTGTACATATTCCTGTTATTGCTGAAGGAAATGTCATTACACCTGAGATGTTTAAACGGTGTCTACAATTGGGTGCATATGCTGCTGTTGTCGGCGGTGCAATAACAAGACCTATGGAGATTACGAAACGTTTTGTAGCGATGATTGATTCACAATAATAGAACATTATTTATTGCCTGTTCTTTCACTCTAAGGATAGATAAGAAGGAGAACGAATCATGAGAACTGATCAATTATTTGGAGTTATTCCAGCTTTTTATGCTTGCTATGATGATGATGGCGAAATTTCACCTGCACGCACGGAAGATTTAGCGACCTATTTATATGAAAAAAATGTTCAAGGACTATATGTAGGTGGAAGTTCAGGTGAATGTATTTATCAAAATTTAGAAGAGCGTAAGGCAGTTCTAACTTATGTGGCTAACATTATGCGTGGAAAATTAACATTAATTGCTCATGTAGGTGCGCCCTCAACTCGCGATAGTATTGCTCTTGCGAAGCATGCGGAAAGTTTGGGTTATGATGCAATATCAGCAATACCTCCTATTTACTTTAAATTACCTGATGATTCTGTACTGCAATACTGGAATGATATTATGGAGCATTGTTCGCTACCATTTATTGCTTACAATATACCGCAAACAACAGGATATACGTTAACACCTAGCGTCTTTTCAAAGTTAATCGCCAACAAAAAAGTAATTGGTGTTAAAAACTCATCGATGCCAACAATGGACATTGAGCGTTTCAAACGTGTAGGTGGACCAAACACATTAGTATTTAATGGCCCAGATGAACAATTTGTATCGGGTTTAATGATGGGGGCAAATGGTGGAATTGGTGGAACTTATGCGGCAATGCCTGAATTATTCCTTAAGGCAATAGAGTTAGTAAAACAAGGTGATATGGCAACTGCGACATCACTTCAAAGTGATATAAATGAAATTATTGTTAAGCTTTGTTCTTGTCAAGGACATATGTATGCAGTCATTAAGGATGTACTAGCAATAAGAGGTGTTGTTGTAGGTGGAGTGAGAAAACCTCTGGCATCGACAACATTAGAAGATGTTGAAATGATTATAGAGATCGTTAATTTAATTGACCGAACCATTGAAAAGTATGCTAATAGTTAATTGAGAATGGCGATAATCTTTGAAATGAGGTTATGCTCATGAACAGAATTTTGGCTGCTGATATAGGTGGAACGAAAACAAAAATAGCGATATGTTGTATGTTAGATGGTTCTATTGAAGCATATCGAGATTATGATACAGATAGTCAACTTGGTGGTCCTGCTGTTATTAAGAAACTAATCGCACATTTATCAGAGTATGAGGGATATGATGCGATTGCAATTAGTACTGCAGGACAAGTTAATGTAGATGAAGGTTACATTATATATGCTAATGAAAACATTCCACAATATACGGGGATGAGGCTAAGAGATATACTTGAAGAGGCTTTTCACGTACCCGTACGTGTAGAAAATGACGTTAATGCAGCAGCGCTAGGGGAAGCTAACTATGGTGCTGGAAAAGGAACGGAGCACTTTATATGTTTGACCTATGGGACGGGAATTGGTGGAGCAATCGTTATTGATAGGGAAATCTATCGTGGCGCAAGTGGTAGTGCAGCAGAATTTGGACATATATTGACTCATCCACTTGAGGAAGTTCAGCAAGGAAATAGCATGCCTTATTATGAAAGTTATGCATCGACAAGTGCTCTCGTCTCATTCGCTCAGCAAGTAAATCCTAATTGGAACAGTGGTAAAATCATCTATGAGCTATGGGAACAAGGGGAAGAAGAAATAGGTCCTATTGTTGAAAGATGGACAGATGAGGTTGCTAGTGGTTTAGCGTCGTTGGTACATATTTTTAACCCTTCCTTAATCGTGCTAGGTGGAGGAATTATGGAGAGAAAAGCAATCATTGAGATAATTGTGAGAAAAACAAAGAGATTAGTAATGAGTAGTTTTTCTCAAGTGCAAATTGTCCCTGCAATGCTTGGAAATAGAGCAGGATTGCTAGGAGCTTCATCAATGTATTTATCTAAGTAGATTCAACATTAGTTCACATTACAGTGGTACCCATAGACTAAACACTTAGAAAAAGTGTTTAGTCTATGGGTACTTTTCGTAATAAAGTCACTGCTAATTATTATTTTTAATCACTTTATAAAATTCGTGATAGTTTACGATATTCTTTCGGAGAAATAGTTTCATGCTTTCGGAAGATTCTGCTGAAATAATGAGGATCTGAGTAACCTACTTCTACCCCCACTGCCTCAATAGAAAGATTAGTTTCTCTTAATAGGCGCCGAGCATGATGGTGTCTAATGGAACTGACGTATTCTCCAGGAGTCATTCTCGCTACCTTTTTGAATAGCTTAGCCATATGATCCTCGTTCAAGCACATTATCTCTGCTAAAGATTTATTACTCCAAGCGCCAGAAGGCTCAAGCTTGATTGCATCCATCAATTTCTTGATAGCGATATTGTGTATCGACTTGTCCTCTAATTGGCGTGTTATTTGCGTACGCAATAGATAGACTAATATTTGCAACATTAAAGCTTTACATACTAACTCATAGCCCAGTGATCGATTTGTAAATTCATATACAAGTTGTTCCATTAGTTGCACACATTCTAAAGACGGTGTATAAACAGGGTCCTCTGATAAGGGGGAGAATGATGAAGCGACTGCTTCGATACAAAATTTATCTAACTGTACCTTATCTTCATTAACGACCATATCCTCTTCTGTTTGAATATCAAGCTCATCAAAAAAGTCAAAATGAATACCAATAAATTGAGCATTATTCCGTGAAACTATCTCATTCTGATGATAGATTCCAGCTGATAAAAAGATTAACTGCCCCTCTTTTAATAGATATCGTTGGTCATTCATCTCAGTAGCAGCTTCTCCATGACTAACGTAAAGTAACTCAAAATCATATAACCTTCTTCTAGGTAGCTTGCCGTAGGGCAGAGTTTGCTTTTGAGCATAGTGAATACTGGGTGACCATTCTCTAAACGGCGTTTCCATTACAATTAGCCCTCCTAGTACCTATTATCCCTATATTATACGGCTGATCTATGAATGTCGTAAAGTTGAAAGATGAAAATCATAAGTTAAACGGAATAATGCAAGTTAGTTAGAATTATGCTTAACTAATTTAACCGTCGAATAGTATTTAACTCTTGATTATCCAACAATAATTACTAATAGTAATATAATAAAAACATCTCGGAATAATCCACAAAATACCTCTTTCTTCTAAATATTTCATTAACTTTTTTCTTTATACTCATAGGTAAGCAAGTGATAAGAGAGGATGTAATATGATGAAAAAAGGGATTAATATTTGGTCGTTTCAAGATGGGACATCTATTGCTGATTGTATATCATTAGCCAAAGATGCAGGGTTTGAAGGTATTGAGTTATCACTTAATGAATCAGGTGAACTAGGACTGCAAACTACTGAAAAAGAGGTTCGTGAGATTCAAACACAACTAGAAGCAGTTGATCTTGAAATATGTGGCTTAGCAACAGGATTGTATTGGGATTATTCAATGACGAGTGAGTCGAGTGATAAACGTGAAAAAGCTATGGACGTATGCAAGAAGCAACTAGAGCTTGCTGCAGCATTCGGTGTTGATACGATATTAGTAATTCCTGGAGCAGTAGGTGTTGATTTTATACCTGGTAGTGAAGTTGTCGAGTACGATCGTGCTTATGATCGCGCATTAGAGACGATTAGTAAACTTGCTATTGATGCCAAAAATAATGGTGTTAATATCGGTATTGAAAATGTATGGAATAAATTTCTATTGTCTCCACTAGAAATGAAGACGTTTATTGATGATATTGGATCAGAGTATGTAGGTTCATACTTTGATGTCGGAAATACTGTGCACAATGGTTATCCAGAGCATTGGATTAAAATATTAGGCCATCGCATTAAGAAAGTACACTTCAAAGATTATCGCCGTCAAGCTGGTGGGTTACATGGCTTCGTTGATCTGCTTGCTGGTGATGTAAACTATCCGGCTGTTATGAAGGCGCTTCAAGATATTGGCTATAATAATTATGTTACAGCGGAAATGATTCCTCCTTATACTCATCATGCAAATCAAATTATATATAATACATCGGCTGCGATGGATGCCATTTTGGGCAGAAGGTAGCAACAACAAGTTGCTTATGCTTTCAAGGCAACTTGTTGTTGCTAGGCAGCTAATACGATAGTTAACAACAAGTTGGTTTATGCTTCCGAGGTAACTTTTTGTTACGAAGAAGATACTTATGGAGCTACAAAAAGTTTTTAGGAGGAATAGGAATGTTGAAGATAGGATTAATTGGATTTGGATTTATGGGAAGAATGCATTTTGATAATTATGAGCGTTTGATGAATGAAGGTCATCCGATTCAATTGAGTGCGATTTGTGATATTCAAATCGAGCAACTTAAATCATCTAAAGCAGAAGGCAATATGGCTACTGAAAAGGAAATCTACGATTTATCACCATATCGATTGTATGAAAATATTGAAGATATGTTGGCAAATGAACAGTTAGATATGATAGATATTACGTTACCTACCTATTTACATGCTGAACTTACTTGTAATTTATTAGAACGTGGTTATCATGTGTTTTGCGAGAAACCAGCAGCAAGAAATGCTGCAGATGCTAGAATAATGGCAGAGACAGCAAGCAAACATGGTAAGAAGCTTATGATTGGACAATGTTTACGTTTTTGGCCTGCTTATGAAGTATTGAAAGAAACTGTAGAGAGTGGCAATCTAGGACAAGTTACAGGTGGATATTTCTTCAGAGGTTCAGAGGCTCCTAAAGGATGGTTTATGAACGGAGAATTAAGTGGTGGATGCTTGCTAGATATGCATATTCACGACACGGATATGATTCATTGGTTGTTTGGAAAGCCCGATAAAGTATCTACATTGGGTCGCTCAGTCGTTTCTACAAATGGATATGATATCGTTTCTACGAATTATGTATATCCCGATGGGAAGGTCATTAATGCTCAAGCGGATTGGACGCTAGAAGGCGATCATGGATTTGAAATGACATATCGAGTTAATTTTGAAAAAGGAAATATGGTGTTCAAAAACGGAACAGTTAATATCAATCCGAAAAATGAAGCTGGCTATGTTGCCGAACTTTCACCAGATGCTGGCTATTATAGAGAACTACTTTATTTTACGAATGCTATTGTAAATGAGACTTCTCTTGATACTTGCTCGCCTGAAAGTGCTGCGGCAACTATGGAAATTATTGAAGCAGAAATTCAATCTGCCGACCAAGCTGGAGCTTGGGTCGATACTAACAAGTTGGTATCTTTATAGCAGCAAAGTGTTAGAAAAATAAAGCGATTCATCCTTTACCTACCTTAGTAGTGTAGAAAGAGATGAATCGCTTATTTTTTCTCAAAAGAGAAGTGGTGAATTACTCCTACTATTATTGTTGTTCTGTTTTGAATTTAGATGCCGCTATTGCAAGTTCCTTAGTCAATGAATCAATCGTATCCACCATACCTGAGAGTTGTTGTACCATTGCCGATTGTTCTTGCATCGTAGCAGAGACTTCTTCAACGGAAGCAGACACTTCTTCTCCTGTAGCAGATAGGTTTTGAGTTGCTACTAGCATGTCATCCTTGTCTTTTTCCATTGTAGATACATCGCTAACCATAGCCATAATTTGAGCCTTTATTTGAGAAATATTGTGGAATATTGTAGTGAAGGCTTCACTAGTTTGCTGGACATATCGATCTTGTAAATGTGTAACCTCACGGATTTCGTTAACACTTGCATTGTTTTGAGTGACATATAGTAAGTTTTTTTGAATAATTTCATTGATTTCTTGAGATTGGATAGAACTTTGTTCAGCTAATTTACGAATCTCGGAAGCGACAACAGCAAAGCCACGTCCATGTTCACCTGCTCGTGCTGCTTCGATTGAAGCATTTAAGGCAAGCAAGTTAGTTTGTCCGGAAATATGAGCAATTGTTTCTGTAATTTTACTAATATGACTAGAACTTTCTTCAAGGTTACTTGTAATCTCATATATTTTTTGAACTTCTTTCTCATGAACATCTTTTATGTTGATAAGATTTTCAATGACTTTTTCACTGGAATGAAAGACTTCAACAATATCCTCTGATCTATCTTGAATGGACTGAACTTGTTGCGTAATTAATTCGAATTTCTGACCGAAACCGTAGAATTTATCCGAAATTTGCTCCGTGTCATAGGATTGTGATTCCATGGCATTAGCAATTTCCGTACTAGTTGTTGTTGTTTCAGCAATAGAAGTCGCAGTCTGCTTCGCAGATGCATCGAGTTCA
This sequence comes from Candidatus Pristimantibacillus lignocellulolyticus, assembly GCA_023639215.1. Lineage (NCBI taxonomy): Bacteria > Bacillati > Bacillota > Bacilli > Caryophanales > Paenibacillaceae > Pristimantibacillus (SeqCode) > Pristimantibacillus lignocellulolyticus (SeqCode). The sequence goes on along the minus strand of CP097899.1, from coordinate 443,239 downwards.
TTAGTGCTTCTAGTTAAGACATGGATAGATTTATTCATATTTGAAATGAGCATATTCTGTTGATCAACCATAGTATTAAAGCTATCTGCTAACTCTTTAAATTCACTGGTATATTTTCCGTTCGCCTTTACTGTCAAATCACCGAGGGCAAGTTGTCTGGATGCCTTCGTTAGCTGAATAATTGGCTTGCAAATATAATTGGCAATTACTTGCCCTACTATTATAGCAATTAATAATGCGGCAATTGTAATTATAATGACTCTTTTAAGCATGCTGTTAATGGGTTGGTTAATATCCGTATAGGTATCGGAAACTAAGACAATCCAATCCGCATTTGGAATTTTTGTATATCGAGTATAGCTATCATTTCCATCGAAATCGCCACGGATGATATTATCAGTCGCCCGTTGAGCTAGAAAGGCGTCAATGCCTTCAGCCTCAACTTTATTACCGATTGCATCTGGTTCTTTCGAATGATATAGAGTAATACCAGATCGACTCATAATCGATATGTAACCGTCTTGATTAATACTTACATTATCTAATTTCTCGGTGAAAAACGTACTGTTTACTGAGGCAACAAAAACACCTAGTACGTTACCGTCTTTATTTGTAATCGGTTGTGCAAAAAATACAACTAGATGATTAGTACTTCGTGAAAGAAGAGCATCGCTAATATAATTGTTCCCTTGAATGGCGTTTTGATAATATTCACGGTCAGACATATCTACTTGCATCAAGTTATCGTCTGTACTTGCTACTATAATTCCTTTTGAATCAAGAATAGCGAAAGACTCATTGTTTTTGCTGCCCTGAATGCTAGTTTTAAGTGTATTATTAGCTTTTTCCCAATGAGGGTTAGCTGAGGAGAAAAACTTACTATCACTAGCCATTTCCTGTTCACGATATTCTAGTAAGTCTATGTAGGTGTTGTGAGCAGATGCTAAGTAGATGGATTGTGCTTCTAATTGAGCAGCTGTCCATAATCCTTCCCCTATTCGATCACCGTTCGCAATCATTTCGTCTTTTGCTTTTTCGAAAATGATTTTAGATACAGAATAATACAATGTAACACTCGTTCCAAGCAAAACAATGACAATTAATGCGCAGATGGATAATGAAAGTTTAACTTTTAACGATACATTATTGATTCGATACATCCAACTTGTTGACTTGTTCATGATGCACACTCCTAATTTTTCCTGTATGATACTTATATAGATATAATTAAACTAATTTATAGTATAAATATACAAGGTAAAATTTAGGATATATAAATATATATTTAATCATCATATTCTTATGCAAATTTGTAAGCTATAATTATTATTAATTGCTTTAATTTACAAATAGATTGCAGTCACACAATAGAGTAATTGATAGGATTGATATATATTAATTTACATATGAGAAGAGGGCGGCCATTTATGATTAATCTTGGGTCGAAACGACATCAACAAATTAGTTATATTGGTATTACAGAGAATGATTTGAGTTTATTAAAAAGCAAAGCAAAAGAATTTGAACTTATAGTAGACCAAGTTGTTGATGAATTATATAAACAAGTGGCGGCTGAACCTGAATTACGCACTATTATTGAACAACATAGTACGTTGGATCGATTGAAAGAAACGCAACGATGGTATTTTCTATCTTTGGCTTCCGGTGTTATTGATGAAGAATTCATTGAAAGACGGTTGTTCATAGGAAAGATACACTCCAAAATTGGATTAACAACGAATTGGTATTTAGGAACTTACGTTATCTATTTGGATATTGCAATTGCTCTTTTTGAAAAAATTCTTCCTAATGAATGGAAAAGCGTCATTCATGCATTAACTAAAATGTTTAATTTAGATTCACAATTAGTTCTTGAAGCTTACGAAGCAGATGAAAAAGCAAAAATAGAGTACCTACTGGAGAAACAAAATCATTTACTTACAGGCGTTAGTTCGGCAGTTCAAGAATTGGTATCTTTAATGGTACAACTTAAAGATAGTAGTGAGTCTATTGAAGATTCTGTACATAAAAATGCGGATTATCAAGAGAAAACACACCAGAACGTGCTTTATTTGGACAAAGAGGTTGAGTCAATTCATCAGGTTGGTGAGATGATGAAGGAAGTAGCGGATCAAACGCATCTACTAGGCTTAAATGCTGCTATTGAAGCAGCAAGAGCAGGTGAATACGGCCGAGGTTTTGAAGTCGTTGCGAACGAAGTTCGTAAATTAGCTCATCGTTCTAAAGGTTCATTAGGGACGATTGAAGAGAAACTAAATAATATTAATTCAACACTTACTACAGTTAAAAAAGACTCTGAACATAACTCTCTTTATTCCAAAAACCAAGTAGCAAGCTCTCAACAATTGGCTACCTATGTGGATTTGATTGAAAAAGTAACAGTAGAGTTAGATAACTTGAAGTGACAATAGTCTGATATACAGTAACCGTTCTATTTAATAACCTCTAATGATTAATTTCATTGGAGGTTATTTTGTATTCTTTATTCTTTTGGAAGTAAAGCTAATAGAAAAATACGCAAAAAAATTTCGGAATAGAAAAAATAGTTTCATGTAATTGAAATCATCACTCCCTATAATGAAACCTATAGACGAACTAAGAGAGGTGATCAAAAGTGAAAACTGTGAATGAAGTTATAGTTAAACCAAAGCTTGCTCGAAATAAGCGTAACCTTTTGGTTGCAAGAGAAACTATGGCAGGTTATTTATTCATTAGTCCGATGGTTCTATTAGCTACTGTTCTTACAATTATTCCTATTATCTTATCAGGAGTTATTAGTTTCACTGATTGGAATTTCATTGCGGGATTAGATTCTATTAAGTTCATTGGATTGGATAACTACACAAAGATGTTCTCAGATGATGACTTTACTAAATCATTAAATAATAATTTATTATTGATATTAGTTATTCCAGTTTCCTTGTTTATTTCATTAATTCTTGCAGTGTTAATAAATAATTCGACCTACTTCAAAAGTTTTTTCAAAGTAATTTACTTTATGCCTTTTATATCTAGTTTCGTTGCAGTTGCAGTTCTATGGCGAGTATTGTTTCACCCATCAAGTGGTCCTATTAATAACTTCTTAATGTCAATTGGTATAAGTAATCCACCTGCATGGTTAGCTGATCCAAGCTTTTCATTAATCTCAGTAATGATTATTATGATTTGGGCAGGTGTAGGTTTTGAAATGATTATCTTTATGGCCGGACTTCAAAACATATCTAAAGATTTATATGAAGCGGCTGATATTGATGGTGCTTCTAAAATAAGACAATTTTTCAAAATTACGATTCCTTTACTTTCTCCAACAACATTTTTCTTGTTAATTACCGGGATAGTGGGCTCCTTCAAAGTATTCGATCTTATTATGATCCTAACAAATGGAGGTCCAGCAGGATCTACTTCAGTAATCGTGTTCTACTTATATGAAGTAGCATTCATTCAATTGAAATCTGGTTATGCATCTGCTATTGGCATTATGTTGCTTATAATCATACTCGCTATTACGGTCATTCAATGGATTGGTCAGAAAAAATGGGTTAACTACTAGGAGGAAGGACTATGCATGCTTTGAGACTTAATCGAGTAATCATTACGATATTAATGAGTTTTGCTGGAATTATATTCATTATGCCTTTCCTTTGGATGATTTCTGCTTCTATGAAACCTGAGTTGGATGTACTAAGTTATCCGATCCAATGGATTCCAAAACGCTGGAATGCAGGGACCAATTATAATGAAGTATGGTTTGGAACACTGCCGTTTACTATGTATTATTGGAATACAATTAAAATTACTCTGCTTACTACGTTGTTTTCAGTCATTATCTCATCAATGGCAGCTTATGGATTCACGAAAATTCAATTTAGAGGAAGAGATATACTCTTTCTAATTATTCTATCAACATTTATGATTCCAAGTCAGGCAATCCTTGTACCTCAATTTATTTTATATCGCTGGTTAGGATTGTTTGACAGTCATACTGGATTAATATTGTTAGGAGCGTCTTCAGTATTATTAACGTTTTTGCTCAGACAATTTTACATGAGTGTTAATAATGAAATTATTGAATCCGCTAGAATTGATGGTGCCAATCATTGGACAATTTATACTCGAATTACATTACCTTTAGTGAAACCAGTGCTAGCAACTGTTATGATTCTTCGATTTATTTGGACATGGAATGATTATCAGAACCCACTAATTTTCCTTCGTTCTGATCATTTATTCACGTTGCAGCTTGGTATGACCAAATTTTCAGACGTGAATGGTGAATTTTATTCCTTAATGATGGCAGGTGCAGTATCGGCCATTTTACCACTCTTACTTATCTTTATCATCGGCCAAAAGCAAGTTATTGAAGGTGTAGCTTCTGGCAGTGTTAAAGGATAGATGAACACAAATAACAATTCAGGGGGAATGGTTATGATTAAGAAATGGTTATCGAGTTCATTACTTGCAGCGATGGTTATTGTTTTATTGGTAGGTTGTGGTTCTAATGCTGGGAAAAATTCAGGAACGAATGCAGAGACGAATGCACCAAAGACTACTACAAAGAGTGGACAGACCACGCTTAAAGTGTACACTTGGTATAATTTAGAGAATGAAAAGTTCGATGTAATAAAAGCGGAATTTGAAAAAGCACACCCAGACATTAAAATTGAGTATGTTTCGGCTGGAGATAATAACTCGAATGAACATGTTAAAAAAGTAGACTTAGCAGCTGCATCTAATGAAGATATGGACGTAATTATGTTCTCATCTCCAGCTCATTATGCACAACGTTTGGCATTAGGAATGCTTGAGCCATTAGATGATTATTTGGCAAAAGATGCATTAAATTTTGATGATGAATATTCTGTCGACACTAAAGTAGACGGCAAATACTATGCATTGCCAGGTAAATCAGTTAATTTCTTCGTGGCAATTAATGAAAATCATCTTAAGGAAGCTAATCTTCCATTACCAACCGATTGGACTTGGGATGAATTTTTAGAATACGCAGCAAAAATGACTAAGCTAGATGGTGAGAAAAAACGCTATGGAACATATTTCCACACATGGGTTAATCCTTATCTAATGTTGGCTAATTCGAATGAACCTAATAATAGCTACTTGGTAACTGATGATCGTAAGTCTGCTAATATTGATACTGCTTCAATGCGCAAATCATTAGAAATACGATTGCAAGCGGATCAAGACAAAATTGCTACACCATACGCTGAAGTTATTAGTCAAAAGTTGAATTATCGCCCACAATATTTTAACGAAGAAGCCTCTATGATTCTTACTGGTACATTTATGATTCCAGAGGTAGGGGGTACAGATAAAGTACCTGCAACATTTAAAACAGTGTTTGCACCTTTACCAAAAACGAATAAAGAAGATCACATTACATCAGATATAACTTCTGACTTAGTAACTGTATATAGTAAATCGAAAAATAAAGATGCTGCGTATACTTTTGTTCGTTGGTTTACAACGGAAGGGCTTATTGTTCAAGGTCGTAATATTCCATCTTGGAAAAAAGCGAATATGGAAGAAGTACTTGATACGATCATTGACGCTACAAATAATCCTGAAATGGTAGATAAAGAATCTGCCTTGTATTTCTTCAATGAAAGTCAAATGATCGCTAGACCAAATCCTCCTTCTTATACAGCGGAAGTAGAAGCTGTTTTACAAGATGAATTTGACTTAATGATGTTACAGGGTCAAAGTATTGATGATACGATTAAGAATGCTCAGCAAAAAATTCAAAAGATTGTAGATAGTTATCAGTAGAAGCAATCCATAGTAGGCAAAGTAAAAGAGATAGAGCTCCATGATCTCTTTTACTTTGTCTTTTTCTGTAATTATTAATAAAGTAATAAAAACATATGAATAACTAATAAAATTATGATGACAACAATTAAATTAATATAACTGAATGATATATACATGATAAGATGATACTAAATTACTCGGAAATATGGTTTGTTTGGTAATGATTTGAAGGGGGATCATATATGATATGGGATGCATTCAAAAGAATGTCATTAAGAAATAAACTCATTTTAACTTCAATCTTGTGTATGATGGTCCCTACAATTATTATGCTTTATAATACGAGTTACTTCTCACAGAAGATCATCCAAGAACAAGCACTAGATAGAGCTAATCAATCACTTAGAATAGTTCAGAATCAACTTCATAATTTAATGGAAGAAATGATCCAAGTAACAAATCAAATTCAATTTAATGAAGACATGCAGAGCTTACTTCATCAACCATCCAGTACAATTATTATGAGGGATGTAACGACTCAGCTTGAGCGAGTTGCAAGTATTCGATCTGATATATATCTAACCTTATTAATGAAGGATGGCAGATCTTTCTCGAATTATTCCTTCTATGAGGCAAGTCCAGATCAGTTTCGAGAGGAAGAATGGTTTGATGATGCTACACAATTACGCCCGTATGAAACATTGTATCTAGGTGTAAGACCGAATTATATTACATCAAAAATTAAAAGCGATCCCTATGTCATTATGACGGTAAGGGCGCTTACGGATTATAACGGGAAACCTTTTGCGTATTTAATTGTGAGTCGAACGGAGAACACATTTAGTTCATTTATGGATCAGCTTTCTGAATCAATTTATCTGCTAGATGATGAACAAAAGATTATCGTACAAGCTGATGATGAATTAATAGGAAAGTCTTTTGATCGATTAATAACCGAGCAAACTTCAGAATCTTCAGGAGTTGCCTATGTAGATGGTCAGAATCAAATCTATGTATCGATGCCATTAAAACTTGCTAACTGGAAATTAGTTAGTTTAGTTCCTTATGAACAATTTACAAATCGACTAGGATCTATATATAAGTCAGGAATTATGTTGCAAGTAATTTTTGTTGCTTTATTTTTGGCGATCCTTACTTACTTCCTCAATAAATTTACTAAGCCTATAAAAGCCTTGAGTGTAGTGGCACTTAGAGTAGAAGCGGGAGATTTACATATACGTTCTAACGTGCGATCAGGGGATGAAGTGGGACGGTTAGGAAGAGCATTTGACAATATGCTAGATCGGATTACTGAGATGATTGAACAAGTGAAAGGTGAACAAAAACTTAAGAGACAAGCAGAATTGGCAATGCTACAAGTTCAAATCAATCCCCATTTCTTATTAAACGTATTAAATTCAATACGAATGAAGCTGCTGCTCAAAGAAAACAATGATGAAGCAGAATTAGTTGGCTCATTATCGAAGTTACTACGGGCTACTTTAACAAGTCAGCAAGAGTACGTAACCTTACGAACAGAGATAGATGTAACCGTTCAATATATGGAACTAATGGGATTCTCTACGCGCTATCCAATCGAGACTATCGTTGATATATCCAATGAGCTATATGGTCTAATTGTTCCACGATTTATTTTGCAGCCCATTGTTGAAAATTGTTATAAGTATGGCTTTGTACGAAAAGGTGGAAACATAGTTATTATAGTAAAAAAGGCAAATAATAATCTCACTATTACAATCGAAGATAATGGTAGGGGGATGAAACAAGACATTGTCGAAAATGTTAACAGTTCTTTAAAACAAAATCGTTATCAAATTACGAATAATCAAAGTACGGAAGAAGTTAATACAACTGGAATTGGTCTCGTTAATGTATTTAATCGATTAAAGTTAATTTATGGCGAAAACTTTCAAATGAAACTTAGTAGTATTGAACAAGAAGGTACGAAAGTCACTTTAGTCTTTCCAGCTGATGAATTGGAGGAGATGCATCATGTTTAAAGCAATTATTGCTGACGATCAAATGCCAGTTCTAGATTATTTGCAAGCGAAGTTACCTTGGGGACAATTGGAAATAGAGCTATATTCAATATGTACAGACGGAGAAGAAGCTTTAGAAGCGTGTAAGGAAGGAAAACCTGATATTTTGATTACTGATATTGGTATGCCTATTATGAATGGTTTAGAGCTGATTGAGAAAGCAAAGGAATTGAATCCTTCATTAAAAACGATTATTCTATCATGTCATGAAGAGTTTCATTTTGCACAACAGGCAGTTAAGTTAAATGTTAATGATTATATATTGAAAGAAACGATGAGAAGTGAACAACTCTCTGAAATATTACAGAGCATGGTAACGCAACTGAAGAAAGAAAGAGATCAGAAAAGCCATCAACAATTAATCCAAAATGTAATAACAGAAGGTCACTCAACCTTAAAAACAATCTACCTAAAATCACTCATTGATTTGCCAATATGGAATGAAGATGAATGGATGAATCGTGCAGAGAATTTTGGAATACAGTTACGAACAAGGCAAAGTTATTTACCAGTTCTTTGTGTGTTAGATCGTTTCGAAGAACTAGAATTACGCTTTGGTGGTGCTAGACAATTGCAATTTGTAGTTGAGAATGCACTTCATGAGGCAATTCAGCTTGAGCATCATATCGTTATTTCACTAAACGAAAAAACATATCTACTTTTATATGCTTATTCTACTTCGATTAAAATGAATACGAAGGAGTTAATCTTACAAGATATTATTCATGTTCAACAGTCACTGCTTAACCATATGAAGATGAAGACATCTTACTTTGTAGGAAATTCCTTTGATTCGATTATAGGTTTCAAAAAACAAGCATGTGAAATGATTAATATCCACAATCAACATTTTTATTGTGGAGAAATGAGTATTGAGAAATATAAGGTACCAGATATCACTCATGCTGAACTATTTACGAAATATGCTGAAGCAGTGGATGATATAAGAAGTGCTATTCAATCTAATGAATTAGAGTTACTTGATCAAACATTACGTAAGTGGAGTTCGCATCTTCATCAGCAAAAATATCCAATCGATATGATACGTGGTTGGGTATTGAAAATTGTAACAGATGTAGAGTTGAAATACTCCGTCATGCAGCACTTTTTAACGAGTTTTAGTGTGGAACGAATTCAGAAAAAAATATATGCAATTGATACTATGGAATACTTATTTACTTGGCTTTATCGTCACTTAGTAGATAAGATGGAAAATTATCATCAAAGTAAGCATTTAGTTATCCGTAAAGAGATCGCCGAGGCACAACATTACATTATGAATCATTTAAGTGAAAAGATAAGTATGGATGAAATGGCAAGGCGTCTTCATCTTAATGCAACACATTTCAGTCGGATATTCAAAAAAGAAACAGGCGAAACGTTTGTAGAATTTGTAAACAAGAAGAAGATGGAAAAAGCAAAAGAGCTACTAGATCGTTCTAGTCAAAGTATAGATCAAATCGCGCAAGAGTTAGCTTATGACAACACTAGCTATTTCAATAAATTATTCCGAGCCTATTCGGGCATGTCCGCTAATGAATATCGGAAAAGAATTTGATTAAAAGTAACTAATTTCTAATTTGAAATAATAATGAGTAATCAAGACATTTGTTCAGCAGATATAGTAGGATTGGAATGATAAAAATGAAATTTCTGCATTTGGGGAAATATTACTCCCTGCATGAATTAATTGAGACGACAGATATGAATGAGGAGCAACTTAACATTAGTCTTAAAAAATTCTATTTTGCAAGCTGTAAGCAGATTGTTGCTGAGCGAATAAAAATTTATGAGCAGCAGTTGAAAGTAAAAGCTAAAAGCGTTCAAATCGTAGAATCGAAAACCAAATGGGGTAGTTGCAGCTCAGACAAAAAACTAACGTTTAATTATCGATTGGCAATGGCTCCAATTGAAGTGATCGATTATGTTATTATTCATGAACTTTGCCATCTTACCCATATGAATCATGATCGCTCATTTTGGCGACGAGTAGGAAGCGTTATGCGTGATTACAAAGAGAAAGAGCAATTTTTGGCGCAGTACGGTCATCATATGACTTTTTAGTCTATTATGTTCAATTACTGCGCCGTTCATTACCCAATATGTAAACATATGAGTTTAGCCTATACTATATCTTTTACGTAGTTTATTAGCTACTTCTCGAATCGTCTCGGGACTCGGAAGCGACATTGGGGATGGTACATGCTTGTCATTACTCCAGCCAGATGTTGAAATAGTTTGAGCTTCGGTAAGTGTATGTTTAATGGCATCGATAAAAATTCGAGCAGCGTCTGGACCTAATTTAGTAAGTTCTTCAAGACTAGCGGTACTCTCATTGGTTACTTGAGGATAATGATCTAATGGAGTGTCGATAGCAGCCTGATTGTAAAAACTTCTAACAAATTGTGTTCGTTCTGCTCCACTTCCACTAGCTATTACAAATGCCTGAACGCTGTAAGCGTGTAATTGACGTCTTTGTGCTATGCCACAAAACTTACGCCCGTTAATACTTAGATCATAATCACCTGGGCAAAATGCTCCATGAATTTCCCCTTTATCTACGGAAAGACCGGTAAAGGCAAGAGCTTCTTGAATAAGCTCATACATCTTTTCGAAATCTTGGTGAAAATGAACATTAGAGGATGTAGCTTTTGGAAAAATAAGAGAAATATTAACAGTGCCGAGATCTAGCGGTACAGCTGCCCCTCCAGAATTACGAACGATTGGAACGACTCCTTGTGTCTCGAGCCATTGAAGCGCTTCAGTAACACCAGGCAAGCGACTGTCACGCTGTCCTAGTATAAAAGCATTGGGGTGTCTCCATAGATGACAAAAGCTTGTTCCACTAACATGAGCTTGTTTACATAGAAGTTCATCTAGTGCAAAAGCATATAGCGGATCTGCTTCAGTTAATTCTTCACTACGATCGATGATTTGTATGGAGTTGGCCCAAGCTAGAGTTGCATCATTGAACATTTCAAAAACTCCTTTATTAGGTCTACGAGTAATTCGTATTGTCTTTCCATTAGTATAAATGTTATAAGAACAATAGTCATACGAAATTAATGGGGTGTAAATCCAATAGATAAAAAAATAAACTAAAAGAAGGGTCAGATTCAACTTGAGTCTGACCCTTCACTTTCGATACTCTACCTTCTAATGGCCAGATGGTGTAACAAGCGCATGTTTCTCCCATTTTCTGCTTTTCCATCTTATCGACATAATGACAGCCCTCGCCCATTCATCGGCAGCTATAGCTAGCCAAATACCTGCAAGACCTAGATCGAGATGGAACACAAACCAATAACCGAGCGGTAAGCTCATCCCTACCATCGTAAACATACCAATCCAAAGTGGGTACTTGGCATCACCAGATGCACGTAATGTATTGATTAATATAATATTGATCGTTCTACCTGTTTCTAGCACGATACTTAGAATTAATACATTAGCACCTAGTTTTATGATTTCTGGATTATCTGTAAACATAGATATTAACGGGACGCGGAATACGATAACGACGATAACCATAATTAATGTTGCGATGCTTGCATAGACGACACTTTTCCATACTCTTCGATAAGCTTCATCTTGACGTCCTGCACCAATGAAACGTCCGACAATAATGGAAGTTCCGATACCAATGGCTAAGGCAAATAAGTAGATAAACATAGAAATATTTCCTGCATACTGTTTTGCTGCCATCGATGCGTCTCCTAAATGAGTAACATAAAAAAGGAACACAATTTGACAAGATTGATACATAACCTGTTCTAAAGCAGCAGGTATCCCAACACTTAATATTTTGGCAATATAGGCTTTTGATAATGAGAAATAATGTTTAAATTCAATACGTACTTCCATAATACGATACAGTAACCAGAAGAATACGATAATAGCTAATCCACGACTTAATACGGAGGAAATAGCAGCACCTTCTACCCCTAATGCAGGCATACCGAAATGTCCGAATATTAAAGCGTAGTTGGCAATAATATGAACGATATTCATTCCTAGAGATACGTACATCGCTTGCTTCGTAAATCCATGTACACGAATAATAGCGGCAAGCGAGTTAATAATAGCTTGCAGGAATATACCGCCACCGACAATATTGAGATACTTCTGAGCATTGTCAAGTATTTCTCCTTGCAAGTTCAGGGTTGTAAGCAAATGTTGCCCCATTGTTATAAATCCGATACTAATTATTAGACCGACGATCAGATTAAGCGTAACGGCAATAGCGGATATTCTTGAAGCTTCTACAAATCTACGTGACCCAATATATTGAGCAATAACAATGGATGCTCCGTTACCAATAACTTCGAGAATTAGAATGGCAATATGAAGAAATTGGTTCGCTGCTCCTACTCCAGATACTGCGTTATCTGATATTTGACTGAGCATAAGTGTATCTACGATACCCATCAGCATAAATAAGAAAAGTTCTAGAAAAATTGGCCATGTTAAGTAAAATAGATTGAATTCTTTATCCTTCTTTTCTTTTTTTACATTTACTGGCTTGGTGGTGTCTGTTGTCATAGTTAACCTCGTTTCCTTCTGCAATCAATAAGCCAAGAGGTATCGTAGCATATTTAAGTATCTATTTCATTAATAAATGATAGATTAATAGAAAAAAAATATTGTTTAAATTAATAACAGCTAATGAGTACATAAATGAAGCAAATTACAATAAAAATAAGCTGTTATTGTGTTTAGAACGAAACGTGGAAAAGGGCATCTCAGATTGTCATAGGTCATGACGGTTGAGATGCCCTTTAATTTGGAGATTTGAAAACTGCTACAAATTAAACACTATTGGTTACATTATTATGCGGAATTAATTGCTCCCAATTAACTTCTCCATCGTGGTTAAATAATGGATGATCGACGCAATGTGTTATTTTATTTTTATCGTCAACAAATACTACACGGGGAGCTAATTTCTTCCATTCATCTTCTTCCATTTCTCCCATACTAAAAATTACAACTAGATCTCCTGGAGCAAATAAGTGGGCAGGAGGTCCATTTAAGCATATTTTCCCAGAACCAGCTCTAGCAGGTATAGCATAAGTTTTCCATCGAGTAGCATTAGTTAAACTAGTTACCTGTACCATTTCGTAAGGGAGGATATTAGAGGCTTTTAATAAATCTATATCTATTGTAATACTGCCTACATAATGCAGCTCAGCTTCGGTAACCGTTGCACGATGAATTTTACCTTTACACATTAAACGTCTCATTTATTTACAGTTCCCTTCCTAAGAGCTAATATAGTACAAAACTTACATTACTATATGCGGAGGGGCTTTTAGAGTGTGGGTCTTCATCTATTTTTATTTAAATATTTTGATTTATGTTTTAGTATATTTCTATACATTTCTTTATTTTTTAATTGGGTAAACATTTTAAGTTGTGGATGAGTATTTGCTGCCTCAATAAGCCACAACCGCCCATCAGTATCAATACCAACATCTAATCCTAAAATATGAGTTTCAAGATGAGGTTTCAAAATATCTATAGCAGTATATGCAAGCAAATTTAGTAAATCGTCTAATTCTTCTGTTGAATAAATTGTTTTTCCATGAGCCCTATTTAAACAATTTATTGTTTTTACTTCTCTTCCAGGTTGGCCAGTATAAGTAACAACGAATTTTGGTGGAGCAATTTTCACACATTTTCCTGTAACTACCCATTTATTATTATCAAGCTCTTGTAAAATTACTCGTATATCTGTAATTCCGTTGTTTACTCGGACAAGGTTAATTTTTTGTTGGACGATATATGGAGTTTTTTTCGATGCGAAAAATTTACATACATCTTTCGCTGAATAGAATAAACGTGTTTGATTGAGAAACTTTACTCGATATGACTCTATATGTCTATTTGGCTTTGATATAGAGTAAAAACCAATGCCTTGTTGACCGATTTGCTGCTTAGCCACACACTCACCATATTTATCTATGAAATATTGAAAGTTTTCTTCTGACATCTCTAGTGTTTCGGGTAAATAAGTAAGCATGGCAGGATGTTCTGAAAAAAGTTCATATTGCAACCACTTGTTATGCTGGTAATTGTAAATATTATAGGTAGTTTTTCCTTTTCCCTTCTCTTTATCTTTTCCTTTCTCGTTCTCTTTCTTTTTATCTTTCTTTTTATCTTTATCTTTATCTTTATCTTTTTCTTTATGATCTTTCTTATTTATATTTTCATCTTCTTTTCGGGAAATTTTAAGTTTTAAGTTTTTCATATTAACTCCTCCTATACATACAAAAAAATAATTTGTAGAATTGAAATATGCTCACATAAATCTAGTCTCATATAGAGTTGATATATAATATGAAAGTCTATCATTAATCGTGTGGACGAAAGAAGTTAATATAGTCATTGATTTGAAAATCTAATATTGTTTCATTTATAGCGACGTTAAAGGTGGAGGCTGATGGAATGGATAAGAGGATGCTCAAGAGAATATTTGCTTTAATGCTAGTGTTCATCATTGTAACTGGATCAACGAATGGAACAAGATATACGATTACCGTGAAAGCGAGCAATGAAGCGGGAAGTAATTCTTTGTCAACAGTAACTGTTTCTGTTGTACCTCCAATACTATGGACACCAACTACACCAGGAATAGTAATTAATGGAGTTGAAGTTAACAATCGTGACATTGCTATGAACGATGTTTTGACGACCTCGAATACGAATGTTAACGGGCAATCTGTAATAACGATAACGTTTGATCAGCTAAACATAGAAGAGTACTATACAGCAATAGAAAATGACTCTATTATGACTGTTTCTACAGCTAACGAGTCAGATGTTTACATTGTTGAACTGAATGGTCAGATTGTGAAAGATTTGAAAAATAAGCGGATCGTACTTGAGTTCAACACAAAAGATGGAATCTACAAACTTCCACTTGAAGAAATCGACATTGATGCTATTGCTCAACAGATTGGTAAAGCGATCATATTGTCAAATATCAAGCTACAAATCGAGATCGCAACACTGACAGAAGATGAGTTGAAAAATGCTGAATTAGCAGCTGCGCAAGTTGGATTTAAGCTAGTTATAGCACCAATCGATTTCACAGTTAGAGCTACGCATGGAGATAGGGCGATTGATATCATATCATTTAACAATTATGTAGAACGGGCGATTGCACTTCCTGCTAGAGTGAGTGCCAACAACGTTACGACAGCAGTTGTTATTGACCCAAGTGGAAAAGTTTATCACGTACCGACAAAGGTAGAATTAATCAACGGTAACAATTACGCAGTTATCAATAGTGCAACAAACAGCATGTACGCTATAATAAGCAATCAACTGGAATTTGAAGATATGAGCAACCATTGGGCGAAAAATGCAGTTAATAATCTAGGATCTCGCTTAGTCATTGACGAAGTGGACAACAGTATGTTCAATCCTGACCAAGACATTACTCGAGCTGAATTTGCAGCCGTCATTGTTCGGGGTTTAGGATTGAAATTAGATGATAGCATCAGAGCCTTTTCGGATGTAACGGAGTCGGACTGGTATAATAATGCTATTCAAACAGCATTTATTCATAATTTGACTACTGGATTTAATGATGCAAGTTTCCGGCCGAACGACAACATTACCCGTGAAGAAGCTATGGTCATTATTGCAAGAGCAATGACGATTACGAAACTGAATGAAAAACTTACTGAACAACCATCAGCTGCGCAAATTGGGCAGTTTACAGATACAGATGAAGTCTCTTCTTGGGCAGTGAGTAGTATAGAGGATACCATACAAGTTGGCATTGTTTCAGGAAGAACTAGCACGAAGCTTGTTCCAAAAGGAAACATGACGCGAGCAGAAGCGGCAACAATTATAGAGCGTCTACTACAAAAGTCAGACCTAATCTAACTACACAGAAATAAGCAGCCAAATTTCGAAAAATAAAAGGATTGAACTCTGAGTTGATCAGAGCTCAATCCTTTTTGTGTTGTTAATTTATTGTGCTTCATTCATTGCATGAGCGAGATTCGTGAAAATAACACCAAGTCCATGAGCACCTGCATCTGGATAGCCAATACTACGTTCACCAACTGTACCCGCTCGACCCATTCGAGCAACGATAGCTTCCGTTTGCTTAGCACCTTGTACAGCCGCTTCAGCTGCTTTTAGTGAGGCAGCCTTAATATTTTCACCATTGTTTGCACATTGTTCCCATGTATCAGCATAAGGAACTAATGCATCGATCAATGTTTTATCGCCTACAACAGCGCCTCTGCCGAATGAACGTTCACCTGTATCTTGGATTCCTTTTACAGCTGCTTGCATTAAGCCTGCAACTTCATAAATGGTTAACGATTGCTTATCGCCAGCGTATTTGCTTGCCGCACGGAACGCAGAGCCCCAGATTGGGCCTGATGCCCCCCCACAATGCTCCATTATAATCATGGAACATGCGTCTAAGAACTCACCAATATTAGTAGAATGATTGTTTATGATCTCTTTCCATTCGGATTTCAATTGTTTGAATCCCTTGGCAACACTCATACCAAAGTCTCCATCACCTGCATGTGCATCTAACTCGCAAAATGGTACTTCGTTCTCAATGATCACTTCGCTCATCTGATCTACCAAATACATCATATTGTGCAGCGATAGTTCGTTATTATGAATTACAGCATATGCAGTATCCGTTTCATTTTTGAAAGAAACAACATGGTTAGTTGTTCCACCGTGAACAACTTCTGTGAAAGGAACGGGTTCAAATTGATCTTGAATAACAAGTGCTGGTGTATTACATGGTTCAGCCAGCCATTTCTTAAGTGTATCATCAAGCTTCATAATCGTAACTGACGCACCAGTCATATCAATGCTTGTCATATAATTTCCAACGAATGCTTTAGCAATGATTTTGTTTTTACTTGCTAGTTCACGACTGACAGAGTTGTTCAGTAAGTAAAGTTCTTGCAAAGGTGTACCACCAAATCCATTTATCATAACGACAACTTCTTCATTAGAATCATTGTCTATTGCAAGATTACTTAATAGTGCATTAACGGTACGCTCTGCTAATTGATCAGCTGAAATGACAGCTTCTCGCTTAATTCCAGGCTCACCGTGAATACCTACACCATATTCCATCTCATTGTCGGCGATTTGGAAGGTAGGTGTACCTTTCGCAGGAACGGTACAAGAAGTAAATGCGAATCCGATACTTCTAATATTAGCAATCGCATGTTGCGCAATTTCTTTCACTTCTGCTAGTGGTAAGCCTGCCTCAGCAGCAGCTCCAGCTATTTTGTGAACGAGAACTGTACCAGCAACACCACGTTTTCCGACAGTATACAGACTATCTTCAACAGCGATATCGTCATCAACAATGACATAATCCACTTCAATACCATCTTCACTAGCAAGGTGAGCGGCATTTTTGAAATTCATGATGTCGCCACTATAGTTTTTAATGATAAGAAGCGTTCCTTTATCACTTGCAGAGTTGCGAATTGCTTGATAAAGCTGAATTTGCGAAGGTGAAGCGAATACGTCACCACATACAGCGACATCGAGCATCCCTTTACCTACAAATCCCGCATGAGCGGGTTCATGACCACTGCCGCCGCCACTTATAAGCGTTACTTTATTCGTGTTAATTTGTTTTTTTGAAATGATTTTATATTTACTGTTAAACGCTAGATTAGGGTGTGCTAAGACGATTCCGTTACACATCTCACGTACAAGTGTTTCAGGTTGATTCATAATTTTTTTCATAGTATTATTCCTTTCCTAACTTGAATTCACGACCAAGTTGATCAGCAACCATAATTGCAGCTGCAACTGCTTCGACTGTAATTGGGAATGGCATGGAGTGAATCGACTCTTCTGGAATACACGCTTTACGAGCAACATTCATTAACTCCTCGTGAGTTACGGAAGCTACACCGATATCAGCAAGACAAATAGGTAGGCCGACGGAATCACAGAATGTAAGCACTTCGTCAATTTCAGCTCTATCTGCATTTTCAAGAACTAATTGTGCAATTGTACTGAAAGCAACTTTTTCACCATGGAAATAATGATGCGTACCTTCAAGTTCAGTTAATCCATTATGAATCGCATGAATTGCTGCTAAGCCACCACTTTCAAATCCAAGACCTGATAATAAAATATTTGTCTCAATAATATTTTCTAAAGCAGGAGTAACCACATTCATATCACAAGCGATTTTAGCTTTAAGTCCGTCTTCTAACAGTGTCTCATAACATAATTTCGCTAATGCTGATGCTGCTTTTGTACCTTTAGCTGGGCCACAGATTCCTTCACGAACACCGCAAGGTAAACCCGCATTGACATTAGAATAAGAATTTGCTGTTGCTCTTGCTTCAAAATATGTGGAAAGTGCGTCACCCATACCCGATACTAAAAATCTTGTTGGTGCATTTGCAATAATTGTAGTATCAATCATAACGACGCTTGGG
Source organism: Candidatus Pristimantibacillus lignocellulolyticus (assembly GCA_023639215.1). NCBI lineage: Bacteria > Bacillati > Bacillota > Bacilli > Caryophanales > Paenibacillaceae > Pristimantibacillus (SeqCode) > Pristimantibacillus lignocellulolyticus (SeqCode). The sequence continues at coordinate 424,932 of CP097899.1, read as the reverse complement.
CTTTGCTTGAAGTATGCATAATCATCAAATGCACCATCTGGTGTATATAACACAGCAGAGTGACTTGTTGGAGCATCTGTTGCAGCGATTGTAGGTACAATAATAAGAGCATCGCCTTCAGCTACACATTTAGCAGTATCGATAGCTTTACCTCCGCCTAATCCAATCGTACAAGAACAATTATGTTCTTTAGCTAACGCTTGTAGTCTTGCTACTTCCTGTCTTGAACATTCCCCTTGGAAACCGCTTTCAACAAGTGTGATTTTGAATTGATTACTTGTTGCCTCTAATTGCTCTTTCACACGTGCTACATCTGACGGGTGTGCAATTAACAATGCTGAATCTCCGAAAGTTTGAACAAAATAACCTAAGTTAAGTAATTCGTTTTCACCTTGTACATATTTTGTTGGACTAATAAATGCTCTTCTCATATTAATTTCCTCCCATAGTAACAATGAATTAACACTAATTATAGATGTCTATAACTTATTAGTCATGACACGTTCATCTCTATTTAAAGTAGTATTATGTCGTAAATTTTTGTTTTTATACGATAATATCGTAATATCTTGTCCTGTTAGCGAAAGTTTTAGTATAATAAGAGTCAGGAATGATCAAATAATCTAATGGAGTGTAATGTATGATGTCACAATCACTATTTGATTCAGAACATTCGATTGACTTGAATAAATGGCATAAGCTCCAAGATTCACTTTCTCTGGTGACTAAAATGGCGATTATATTAGTGGACTATAAAGGAGTACCTGTCACGAAGCATAGTCATTGCCAATCATTTTGTCAAAGTGTGAGACAAGATCAGAATCTTTCTAAATATTGCCAGAAATGCGATTCCCATGCAGGCTTAGAAGCAGCTCGTCTTAATAAACCTTATATATATTTATGTCATTTCAATATTGTAGATATTGCGATACCAATCATATTTAACAATCAATATATCGGAGCTATAATGGCGGGACAAATTAAATTGCGAGATGAGGCTACAGCACCGCTAGAACAGATCATAACTCGTCCGGCGCACTTGAATGATCTAGATATTCTGCCCATTAATAAAGAGCATTATAATAACTTACCCCTCTTAACGTATGAAGAAGTCGAATCAATTGCCGATATGTTATTTCATATGTCGACTTATATCGTTGGTGAGATGATTCACAAAAATGTAGCAATTGATATGTACAAAAATGCACTTTCTGGTGAAATTGATCAATCGACCTTGGAAACGTTGAAGGATCGCAGTCTTCAAGCATTTCAAGAAGGGTTATCTAGTGCATTACGTGAGAAAGAAGGAAAACAGTCTCTGGCAATGACCTCTCCCCAATCGGTACTACAACCAGCATTAGATTATATATATACCCACAAAAACGAAAATTACACATTACAAGAGATGGCTTCAATATGTCATATTAGCTCTAGCTACTTCAGTAGACTATTTACTAGGGAAATGGGCGAAAATTTCTCGATGTTTGTAGCAAAGCTTAAAATAGAATGGGCAAAAGAACTTATAATTACTACTAATTTATCGATTACACAAATAGGTGAACAGCTTGGGTTTTATGATGCAGGATATTTTATAAAGACATTCAAGAAATTTGAGACTGTAACCCCTGCTATATATCGGGAAATCATTACGCAAAAAAGATTGCCTCATAAGAAGAGATAACCCTTTCGAAGTAATAACGTGGTATAAAAGCTATTATTGGTGAATGGCAAAGAATCTGTTACAATAAAGACAGCAAAAGTAGACACTAACATAACAATTAGTTATTTTGGTAGATCTCACAACGGAGTGATAAGTTTGGCTAAAGGAAAAGGCGGTACAGGTCAAGGAACGGGAAAAAAAGGATGGAATCGTTGGCAAACAGCAGAAAGAAAAGCTGCAAACACACCAAAACCATATAAGAGTAAAGGTACGAAAAAACCAAAACCTACTTCTAATCCATAATGGAGTGTAGTTATCTCCCAATCATCTGATTGGGAGATTTTTATGTTGATATACGAAAATTAAATGAATTGTTTGTTACTATTTAATAGAAGTTACTCGATAATGCAATGAGAAAAAGTATACCAAGTAGTGGTCTAGACCACTACTTGGTATACTTTTTTTGTTTATGAAATATGAATTAAAAACTTTGAACTAAGCATGAATCCACACGGTATTATTACCGGTTTTTGGGCAACTAGGAAATTTATCGTCTACATTTAAGTTCATTCGTTCACCATCTGCATCGATATATTGACCGGCTTCTGTTACGCGATCACCGGTTTTATGTTGATGATTAGTGTGGCGCCATGTTGTGTCCTTTCCCGATTGTGGACAAGCAGGAAATGCATCGCCCTTGTTAAGTTCTCGCTTTTCTCCTGCAGCACATACATATTGCCCTGTCTCCATTACCTCTTCGCTTGTGTGATGTAAATCAGTAGCTGTTTTCATGTTCAGTCAATCCTTTCAATGATAGATTAGTGAACTACTAGGTTGTAATGTCACATGTTCATTAATACCCACTACTATTTACTATGAAACAGTTATTTGTTATTCAATAAATATGTTTCAAAGATTGCTAGAGTGGTTACTACATAATAAGAAGTTGATACATCAGTTACACGTTATTATCAATATGAAACAAAAAGGAGAGATATCAAATGCCAAATGAAACGAGAAGTAGTGGAATATTGCTAGGGACTGTAATAGGAGGCACGATGGGTATCATCGCTACACTATTACTAGCTCCTAAGTCAGGTGCCAAGATGCGAGAGGAACTATCAGATAAATATCATTCATTATGTGATAGAACGAAAGAAATCGCGTCTACTGTTGGTGAAAAAACGAAAGAGATTGCGTCCACTGTTGGTGGTACAACGAAAGACATTGTTGAAAGTGTTAAGGAAGAAGCATCTAGTCTTGCTGATCAAGCAAAAGAATCTAAACAGAATATTAAAGATTCTTTTGCTTCCACAACAGATGAGCTCAAAGATAAGCTATCAGCTACAGACAAATAAAGCTCACAGTCACATAAAGGAGTATTAAAAGGTTACTAAGCAGAATTGCGAAAAGAGCAATTCTGCTTAGTTGTGTCATAATAAATGTTACTTATTACACAAATATACCTTATCCTGATTGTTAACTCTCAATCAGGATAAGGTATTAGAAGCAAAATGAGGTAGGAAGATATGAATTGTATGAAGAAAAGCAATTATTCATCTAACTTATTCTGAGCTAATATTCTTTGTAGCTTTAGGATGGCACGCTTCTGTATACGTGAGACACTCATCTGCGAGATACCCAGTTGCTCTGCAATACTACGCTGTGATAGATCATTATGATAGATATGATTAAGCACATTACGTTCTTCTTCTTTCAAATGCTTTAAAGCATCTTCTAGATCAATCCGATGCTCAACGGCCTTATATTCATCAACTTGAGAATTTATGAGATCACCAATGGTTGCACTATCATTATCTGTAGAGAGCGGTGTATCTAGCGAAATATATTGATAAGATTCACGAGAAGATAGAATTTCAATCGTTTCCTCAACGGTTAGTTCCATGTGAGCTGCAATTTCATCTACATTAGGAGAACGTTGAAGCGTAATAGTAAGATGGTCAATCGATTTCTGAATAAGTAAGCCTTTTTCTTTAATTCTTCGAGGTACTTGTATATACCATGATTTATCACGCAAATAATTTTTAAGATGGCCAATTAAACTTTTCATTGCATATCCTTCAAATGGGATAGCACGTTCATGGTCATATTGTTTAAATAATCGTAGCATGGATAATTGAGCAACCTGAAATAGATCTTCAAACAAATCTGGTCGACTACGAGACATTTTGACGGCCGCCATTCGAATAAGTGGTTTATAATGACGGAGTAATTCAGTGGCAATGTCATTACATTCACTTACTTTATAGATCGCCATCAATTCTATCGTTTGTTCTGGATTAAGACAGGAGGATTTGTTATTCATGCAAGTTCCTCTTTTCTGCTTAATCTTTTTGTTAGAATCACCTCCGTACCGAGGTCGGTACGGAATTCGACGCTATCCATTAAGGCATGCATCATATATATCCCTAGTCCTCCAGGAACAATATTATCTAATGGTTGATTATGAAGAGCGCCAGATTTACCAATCGTTTGTTCATATTGAAAACTGCTACCTGAATCTTTGACAGTAATACAAATATAGTCTCTTTCTAAATCAAAAGTAACATTAATTAAGCCAAAATGCTGAAAGTCATAAGCGTGAAGTACAGCATTTGTACATGCTTCTGATACAGCTACTTTCATATCTTCAATATCTTCATAGGAGAATCCAGCTTTGTTAGCTACTCCGTATAAGGTCAGTCTTACAATATCGATATATTCTGCTTGGGCAGGTATAGTTAATTGAATACGAGGGTTTGTCATTAGTCATGTTCCTCTCTATGGTTACTTTATTATAGTCTAATATCGTTTGACTCTTTTCCATATTCGTAATGAAGAAATAATAGTATCTATTATTGCGGTAGAAATCCCATCATTAGATTTTGCTTTATTATGATCACTTTGTACAGTTTGACGCTGATCCTTCTTCAATGTTGTGGCGAGACTAGCGGCAGATTCCTTGGCTATACCTGTGAAGGAGTGAACAGCTTGTCCAATATCATTGACGGTTGCAAAAAGTATATTGAGGGAGCTTAACTTTTTACGTACATCGAGTGTCATTTCATTCGTGTTATGGATGGCTTCTTTCATATCCTCTGAAATGTGTGAGACATCCGTTCGAACTTGTCCAATCATTAATCGCATTTCTTCAATAGCTGCTTTCAATACTTTCAACGTTTGTACAATGGAATACATCAGAATAATAAATGCAATCGTAATAATGATCATGCCAATTTGAATAAAAAGATCCATATTTATCACATCCTCTTTTTTTAATATTTACCCAAGGTTGTCGAGTTTGAATCAGAAAAATAGAAAAACCTAGTCATGTTATAATTGTTGTATTCTATTAAATCGATAAAGAATGAAAAGGAGATAATGATGCTAAAGGGATTGAGATTAAATATACGAATGAAAATTGCGATAGGATATATTCTCGTAATATGTTGTCTAAGCGTATCCATTGTTATCGTAACCGATAGAATTTCAGCCTTGCAGGATGAAGTAGAAAGTATTACTACTCGTGATATTGAAATTCATAACTTGATCGCTTCGATTAGAAATTCTACATTAAATATGGAAACTGGACAGCGAGGGTATTTACTAACGGGTGATGAAGCATATCTTGAACCATATAAAAATGGGAAATCACAGTGGAGAGCGCAATACAACAGTTTATATACCCATCTAGCTGATAATCTGAGTACCCAAAGTGAGCTTGAAGAAATTAAACTATCTATTCAAGCTTGGATAGATACAGTGGGTGAACCTACTATTCTATTGAAACAACAAAATAAAACAACAGAATTAACCGAGTTTTTTCGTAATGATATAGGTAAACAAAATATTGATGACTTGCGAAATAAGTTTGATTCACTGCATACGCAGGAAATCCAATCTACGAGAGCATATGTAAGTGAATTAGAAAATCGAAATCAATTATTAACGATAGGAATTTATGTCATGCTGCTTATCGTTACTGTTATCGCACTTATGATAGTTGCATTTGTGTCTGGGTCAATTGTCAATACGATTAAGCAAGTCGTTAAAACGATGTCAGAAATGGCTTCTGCTGGTGGCGACTTAACGACAAGAATAAAAGTAAATACACGAGACGAATTACGAGATCTGGGAGATGCAACAAATGAGTTGTTAACGAGTTTGGAAATGAAACACTGGATTCAGACAAAAGTAGCAGAGGTTGCCACAATGAGTCAAGGAATTAATGACCTTACGACTTTAGGGGAATCTTTCTTATCTAAAGTTGCTCCAATGGTGAATGCTACATATGGAGTATTCTATATACGCAAAGGTAATGATAAACATCAGACGTTAGTTAATATTGCTTCTTATGCTGGGCTTGATGAAAATGTCGGAAAATATGAATTTAAGATGGGTGAAGGGTTAGTAGGGCAATGTGCAGTTGAGAAACGTATCTTTCTATTGAATGGTGCTCAAGACCATCCAGCAATGATAACTACAGCTTTTGGACAGTTTGTACCGCAAAGCATTCTAATCGTTCCAATAGAATATGAGGACAAGGTGGAAGCAGTTGTGGAGTTTGCCTCTTTAGAACCTTTCAGTTCTCAGCATCTTAAACTACTTGAGGAAATCGAAGTAGATTTTGGAATTGCGGTTAACAATGTATCAGGGCGAATGGAAGTCGAACGGTTACTAAGCGAATCTCAAGTATTAACGGAAGAGCTTCAAGCGCATACAGAGGAATTACAATCGCAATCAGAAGAACTGCAAATGCAACAAGAAGAGATGCGTATGACAACAGAACATTTGGAAGAACAGAATTTATTTGCAGAACAAAAAACAAAAGAATTAGAAAAAGCGAAGATAGAACTAGAAGAATATTCAGCTAAACTAAAGCAAAGTTCGCAGTATAAAACGAATTTTCTAGCTAATATGTCACATGAGCTAAGAACTCCATTGAACAGTATTCTAATCTTGTCTCAGCTACTAGCTGATAATGAAAATAGCTCATTAAGTATAGACGAAGAGGGCTACGCTAAAGTGATTCATTCTTCCGGAAATGATTTGCTTAAGTTAATTGATGATATTCTTGATTTATCAAAAATTGAAGCGGGTAAAGTGATCTTAACGATTGATGAAGTGAATGTAACGGAAATTCCAGAGTTGATACAGCTTAACTTTGAACCGATTGCAGATAAGAAAGGTATTCAGTTTAATATTCATACACAGAATAATATACCAGACACATGGCATACAGACGGTCAAAGATTACAACAAATTTTGAAAAATCTATTGTCTAATGCTTTCAAATTTACGAATGAAGGTTCTGTGAAGTTGACACTTGGACGTGCCGAGCAAACATTAGTGGAGCAATTATTACCAATGTATAGTAATGAACAAGTATTAGCTATTTCAGTTAGTGATACAGGTATAGGAATTCCACTTGATAAGCAACAATTGATCTTTGAAGCATTCCAGCAAGTGGATGGAGAGACGAATCGTCAATATGGTGGAACCGGGCTTGGATTATCAATTTGTAACGAATTTTCAAGATTATTAGGTGGTAAAATTACACTAGACAGTACTCCAGGAATAGGTAGTACTTTCACTTTGTACTTACCTAACTTAAGTCAGTCAAAAATCGAACAGATAACCAATAGTAATGAAGAAGTGGCTGCTTCAACCGATTCACAGGTTGTTATTATTTCAGCAGATGAACCAAATATAACTGTTGAAGATCACATTGTCACTCATCAAGAGAACTCATTGTTTGCTGATAAGAGGGTTCTTGTTGTAGAAGACGATGCACGTAATGTATATGCATTAGTAAAAGCACTTGAAAGAAAAGGGGTACATGTCACTGTAGCTGGTAATGGCATTCGCTGTATGGAAATATTACAAAAAGGTAGTAACTACGATCTTATTCTAATGGATATTATGATGCCGCTAATGGATGGATTTGAGACGATGAGAGCAATTCGTAAAGATACTTTACTACAAGATGTTCCAATTATTGCTCTCACTGCAAAAGCGATGAAGAGTGATCGAGATCGTTGTCTTGAGGCAGGGGCTTCAGACTATATTAGTAAGCCAATTAATATGGATCAATTATTCTCATTAATGACAGTTTGGCTAACGAAGCAGGTGAGACATTGAGTAAGCAGTATTCTGATGATCGTAACATAAGTAATACTGGGCTAAAATCTGATTCGAGCAGATCTAATGAACTTGAACGTATTGAAATAAAACTACTGTTAGAAGCGATATATGAGGCGTACGGCTTTGACTTTCGTAATTACTTGCAATCATCAATTCGAAGAAGAATCATTAACCGGATGCAAGTTGAAAAATTGCCTACTATAATTTCTTTGCTAGAGAAGGTATTGTATGAACCTGAATTTATGAAAACATTAGTTAATGATCTCTCTATTCGGGTAACGGAAATGTATCGTGATCCTTCATTTTTTTTAGCTTTTCGGCAGAAAATCATCCCAATGATAAGAGATTATTCGGAGATTAGAATTTGGCATGCAGGTTGTTCAACTGGAGAAGAAGTGTATTCTATGGCTATTTTGTTGCAGGAAGAAGACTTGCTACACAAAACTAAGATATATGCGACAGATATGAATGAGCAAGTAATAGAACAAGCAAAATTAGGTAAGTTTTCATTAAAAAAAATGCAAACCTTTACGAAAAATTATATGCTTGCTGGAGGAATGAAAGAATTTTCGGGCTATTATATTACAGATGATCAATATGCCATTTTTCATCCAGAGATTATGAATAACGTCGTGTTTGCACAGCATAATCTAGCAACGGATAGTACATTCAATGAATTTCATATTATTTTATGTAGAAATGTAATGATCTATTTCGATATAAAACTACAGCACCGTGTTCATAACTTATTTCATGAAAGTTTAACAGCGAATGGATTTCTATTACTAGGTAATATGGAGTCGATCATTGCGGCTAACAAAGCTCAATATGAGGAAATTGTCCCGTGTGAGCGGATTTTTCGCAAGGTGAAGTAACAGCACTTTTGTGAGCCATGGAGACGCTGTGATAACTGATCGACTGAAAGGAGGTTTATCTATGGAGATTGAAAATCTAATTAAAGTAACATCAGGAGAAGATTTGAGGGTTTGGTTACAGCAAAATAGTAAGACTGAAAAATGTTGTTGGGTCATAGTTAGTATGACGCCAAACCCAGATACTTTGCTATACTTGGACGCCGTTGAACAATCTTTATGTTTTGGATGGATAGACGGAGTTAAAAAGAAAATATCTGAAACTGAGCTAGCGCAGAGACTGTCTCCTAGAAGTAAAAAAAGTTCATGGACTGAATTAAATAAGGAACGTGTTCGCCGCCTCGAAAAGTTAGGGTTGATGGATGATGAAGGTCGAAAAGTACTTCCTAATATGGACGATGATTCTTTTAAGATAGATAGCGTTATAGAGAAACGACTCAAAGAGCAAAAGCAAGTATATGAGAACTTTTTGGCATTTCCAGCTCTTTATCAAAGAATTCGGATCGATACGATACAAAGCAATAAAAAAGATCCGGAAATATTTAATACTAGATTAGACAAATTTATAATAAACACTAAAGAAAATAAAATGTACGGTCAATGGCACGATAATGGTCGCCTTCTAAATTATTAACATACGTCAAGAAAAACAGATCAAGGTCGGGGTGAAAGCATCCCTGTCTTGATCTGTTTTATCATAAAGTACTTACACTTACGCTGTAAGGAATTTCACTAGTGTAACTTGAGTAATATTATCGTTGGTTTCAACTGTAACTTCATCCATAAGTGCTTGCATGAGATAGATTCCTAATCCGCCGACAGGTAATTCACTAATATCCGTTTCTGGAAGAGGGGAAGCTTTTTCTAATGCATCTACATGTTCGAATGATTGGCCTTTATTACTAATTCTGATAGTCAGACTATGATCTCGACTTTCAAAACATATATCAATAGTATTATGCTCTGTTGTTCCAGATCCATAAAGTACAGCATTATTACAAGCTTCTGAGACGGCAACTTTCATGTCTTCAATGTCTTCATAAGAAAAGCTTAATTTTGTAGCAATACCAAACAGACATACTCTTACAATATCAATGAAATCGGCATGGGCAGGAATTTGCAAACGGATCTCTTTCATGCTTACACTTCGGTCCCTTCTGTTAAATATCCAGAGATACCTGTCAAATCAAATAATCGCTTAATAGGTGGTGGGATGTTTTGAACAATAAAAGGTGCATGCAACCCATCACGGATTTTAAGTATAGAAACGATTATTCCAATTCCAGTACTATCAATATAGTTTAGATTTTTCAAATCAAGAATTAATGCTTTTTCAGATTGATTCACGATAGGACCAAGCACAGCTCGAAACTGCTGAACAACTGCAAGATCTAAATCTCCGCTTACATGTAAAATGTACGCTTCATTATTTTCTACTTGTTCAATAAGAAATTGTTTAACTGACATTGCTTTCACTCCGGTCTTTATAATTTAGTAAATAATACCAACAAAGCGCAATCGAATCAAGTGTATATATTTTTAACACTGAGAAGTTAGGTTGATGCAATATGATAAAAAGCTATCGATTGTAGCTGATCATTTTCTTGATCAATAAAAAGTTTTAGAATGGCTTCATCTCTTTGGAAAACTAGGCCATCATCTGCTACATAGTCTGGCTCTCCAAGAGCTAACTTTAGCTCTGCAATCGTAATCGGTAATTCAACTTGATCCAGCATCACGGAAGAAGCGCCATTCTTTACTTCTACGCTATCGACAATATCATCTATAAAGCTAATGGTCATATTTGCATACTCGTACATCTCATATTCAACAAAATATGGATCGATACTTATCTGTTTTGGAGCACCTAATTTTTCGATGACTGTAGAAGTATCATCATATAAGGAAATACCATTAACAGAATGTAGCGTAATGATCTCTTGAGGCTGCTTATTAACTAAGATATTACTCTGTTCTGCTAAGTCTACTGTAGCCGCTTCAGCTATAGGCGTCACATTGTTCAATTGAATAGGGCTAACAATACTAACTATTAGGTAACTGATTAATAGAATAACCTTCATATCATCATCCTCCTAATACAAAATCAATTAATTAATAATGTATAAACCAAATTGATGGTCTTGAAACATTTAATTAATAATTGAGTATAAGAAAGCTTCAAACTCACTTAACAATAAGTTTTACTAAACAAATATCATCTTTTTGATTTCGCTCATTACATTCAGGGATGATTTGCCCGACAAGTGCTGCAGGGTCTAAATCTTTTTCTTTACTCATTAATTGTATAAGTTTGTCCATAGGAATTTCTGCACCGTCCGCAATAGAGTCGGTTAATCCATCTGTATATAGTATGATCTCCATAGTATTTTCATAATGTAATAATCCTTTGTTAACATTCAAAGAATCGAATAGTCCAATTGCTCCGCAGCAATGTTCAAGTAGTTCAACTCTATCATCTACAAATACAACACCTGTAGGATGACCTGCATTGACGTATTCTACAGTTTTTTCCTTAGTATCTACGACCATATATATCGCTGTAAAATAGTAATTTATTAATTCATCTTTCATATGTAACTGATTCATATAGCGGTTAAGCTCATGGATAACTTGCTCCATATCAGAGATACGAGTAATGGTATCTTTTAATATCGATGAGATGTACATACATACTAAAGAAGCGGAAATACCATGACCCATCATATCTAACAAAATAACACCATAGCGATGCTTATCAATTCGATACCATCCATAGAAATCTCCTGCTAGTTCGGAAGATGGCTGATAGACTGCGCTAATTTCAATATTTTCATCGTTTATTGCTTTACTTAATACGCTTAGTTGCACTTGTTTAGCGAGATCAAGCTTATTCTTCATACGTTGATCTCGTTCTTTATGCCAATCTATTTCTTTTTTTAGTCGTAAGGCGGAACGAATCCGAGCTAATAACTCCATCTTATTTATAGGCTTCATGACATAGTCACTTGCCCCAGCATCTAGTGCTTCGGCCATTTTGTTAGAATCGCCAACTGCAGTTACGAAGATGATAGGTATATCTCTGAAGCGTTCATCTTGCTGTAGCGTCTTGCATGCTTCTATCCCATCGATATCAGGCATCATCAAATCTAGCAGAATCAGTTCAGCATCTCTTTCTTTCACAATGGTAGAATTGACGCCTAATATATGAAATAACTCCGTCGCTGAGGAGGCGATTTTCAAATCGGTATAACCAGCTTTATTCAATATTGTCTTTATAATGAGCTGATTGGTAACATTGTCATCAACAATTATGATGCTCATAGGTAAGCCTCCTTATGTAAGATATCTATCTCACTATACCATACTCGAAAGACCTACTCTTATGAGTAGGTCTTTCGAGTCATTCAGAAAAAGGTCAATATGATAATTAATAATAAGTGTAATAGTATACAGCAGGGTCATAATCTTCCCCTACATATTCTTTTCCGCTCCACGCAATAACTAGAACCTTATCACGATCCATCTCAGTTTCTAAGCGTTCAGAATCTGCTTTAGAAATACCAAGCGATCTCATTTTGGCACGCAGCTCATCTCCAGTAGAGCGGAACATATTGGCGATGGTAGTACCAAAACCTTCTTCAGCCATGCCAATTGTTGTTGCGTCTGTTTTTTCAACTATACGTGAAGTTCTGTCTTTATCGTGTGTGAGTACAAATATATTATCATTTAAGTATCCTTCACGTTGAAATAGGTTAACTTGGTCCTGTACTTCAGTAATACTGTTCACGATACGTACCTTTGTAGTTTCAAGATTCATTAAATTTTCCATTGTAAATCCTCCTTAAATGTGGTGAAAATTAGATTTTGTTGTAACTGATAAGTCGAGTTACATTGTTCGTCTTCTACCTAAAATAAGTGAAGCAATAAATAGTACGAGGAAAATGACAAAAAGTATTTTAGCTATACTTGCCAATGTTGATGCAATTCCAAGGAATCCAAAAATTGCGGCGACAATTGCTAAAAAGAAAAATACTAAAGTCCATCCTAACATGAGAATCACCTTTCTTTCTTGGCTTTTGTAGCTTGATATGTAATAACCAATTTTCCGGATAATGAAACATATTATCGAAATTAACAACCCAATATATTTAACTATTTTCGTATATTTAATGAAGTAATAATTATTTAAACTAGCTAATGTTTCAAAAAGAGCTGAATTAGTTTAATAGAATATAGAGCTGAAACTAAATTTGTAAAGGTAGGTGTTCTACGATGAATAAGCACAAGGTAAGCGTCAACGGTATCGATATGGTCTATGAGGAATGCGGAGATAGTAGCGGGATAGCGGTAATACTCCTACATGGCTTCTGCGGATCTTCTCAATACTGGCATAAAGTTTGCCCACTGTTAAGTGAAAAGTATCGTATTATCATGCCACAATTACGTGGTCATGGTGGCTCGTCTACTCCTAATGGCGTTTATTCAATGGAAGCAATGGCTGATGATATATATAAATTAATAGAGCAATTAGAGATTGATAAAGTTGTGATGTTTGGTCACTCCTTAGGTGGGTATGTAACGCTTGCTTTTGCAGATAAATATGGGGACAAGCTATTGGGTCTCGGATTAATCCATTCTACTGCACTGCCAGATTCAGAAGAAGTGAAAGATAAGCGACGTCAAGATATTGATGATATTTCTGATAATGGTATTAATCTTTACGTTAAGAAACTTATTCCAAAGTTATTTATGGACGCTAAGCTTGGAAAAATGCAAGGTGAAGTGTACGACATTATAACAGTAGGATTAGAAATGACAGCCACAGGAGCTATTCGTACACTCGAAGGAATGATGCAACGTCCTGATCGTAGCCATGTGCTGGCAAATGCAACTTATCCTATTCTATTAGTTGCAGGAGCAGAAGATAATATTGTATCTCCACTAGATACATTCTCAATTACTGGTAAAGGTATTACAGATTCGACGTTTGGTTATCCTCATATTTTGGAGAACACGTTTGAAGGGGTAGCACATATGAGTTTAGTGGAAGTTCCTAACCAATTATCCCGAGTAATAGCAAATTATTTGAAAATTCTTTACGAGAAGAAGGAAGAACGAGAATAGTAAACTGATAGTGCTGGAGAGTGAAATAGGAGGTTTAAGAAAGTGAACAAGATTACTGAAAAAAGAAATAATAAGAAGAAGCGGGAAAAGAAAAAAATTCAAATGAATCATGGTAAAAAAATAATGTTCTTTCTTACTACGAATGATTTACTTGCTTTTTGTTTCTTGTTGAATGATCAACAAGAAGTAACTGTGCGAAGTAGATAACTAGAATAGAGCGGTCTTTGAGTAAAGCAAAGGCTGCTCTATTCGTTGGTTTAAATAGGAATGGAAATGAGTCGGGGCAGATACAACGGAATTAATTGCACGATAATTGGACAAATTACATGTTGGCTAGTAGACTTAATATAACGAACAGAAGTGATGACAGAAGTGATGCATTAGTCTTCATAATAAAGTATGAAGTAGTCATGGATGTTCAAACAAGCTAGATGGGTTACACATAAATGTATAAGAGGTGTTTATTTTGTATCGAAATATTGAGGATTTTATTGAGGATTGGAACGCGTCATCTAATGGCACATTACAAGTGATTAAAGCAATTACTGATGAAAAAATCGGTCAATCTATTGTCGATGGACATAATTCTCTTGGTTGGTTAGCATGGCACTTAGTAGGTTCAACGGGATTTTTTGGTGGCGTAGTGGGATTGAACATTCCAGCTCCAGGTCATGGCGAATCAGCACCTTCTAATGTAGCAGATATTGTTGCTAGATACGAGCAAGTTGCTCAAGCAGTACGTGAGCAAGTTAGTCAATTATCAGAAGCACAATTAGTAGAAGAAATTCAAAGTTTCTCAGGTCCTTCCACTAGAGGTAAGTTACTTAGAGCATTTATCGATCACCAAAATCATCATCGTGGTCAGATGACAGTATTGTTACGTCAAGCAGGTCTTACTGTTCCTGCAGTTATGGGTCCTACGAAGGAAATGGCTAAAGCATAATTCACTTATTATATGTAATATAGACAACAGCCCCTCACAAGGATATTAATTTTGTGAGGGGCTGTTGTTATATTGCGAAATAAATTTAGTTATTGTTTAATGATATTCATACATCATTAACACTATTTATTTTTCATTGTTAGATTTTTTAATAAATAATGATAAGAGTAAACCGATACAAGCAAGAATTAATCCGAAAATAAAGGCATCTTGAACGCCAGCGGTTAAACCAGCGGCGTTAGCTAATTGGTCTGTAGGATCAGCGACATCCTTCATATAATTATCTTTTGATGCTGACATAATCGTCATAGCAATCGCAGTACCAATAGCTCCAGACACTTGCTGCAATGTATTCATAATTGCTGTTCCGTCAGGATATAAATTTTTCGGTAACTGATTAAGACCATTTGTTTGGGCAGGCATCATTACCATAGATATACCGATCATAAGCAATACATGCATAACAATAACCATAATGACGGATGTTTCTGTAGAAAGATTAGCTAGACAGAATAACATCACAATCATAATGATAAATCCAGGAATTACTAGTCCTCGTGGACCATATTTATCAAATATACGACCTGTAATTGGTGACATCAAACCGTTGAATACTCCACCAGGCAGAAGGACA
The DNA here is from genome assembly GCA_023639215.1 of Candidatus Pristimantibacillus lignocellulolyticus. Classification (NCBI taxonomy): domain Bacteria; kingdom Bacillati; phylum Bacillota; class Bacilli; order Caryophanales; family Paenibacillaceae; genus Pristimantibacillus (SeqCode); species Pristimantibacillus lignocellulolyticus (SeqCode). The sequence goes on along the minus strand of CP097899.1, from coordinate 409,555 downwards.
AGACCAGCAGAGAAAGCAGCTAGTAGTAGGCCGGTTTGCAAATACATTGGTAATAAAATTGCTGACGACATAATAACCATAAAAGTTAAGAAAACAGCTAACAATCCTAGAGTAAACATAGGGTATTTAAATACTCGTAAATCAATCATTGGTTTTTTCATTTTGAGTTGTCTAATTGAGAATAATGATAAGGCTACAAGACCAATAATAATGGTAGTAATTACGGTCATACTTCCCCAGCCATTTTCACCAGCACTACTAAAACCATACACAAATCCACCAAAACCAATTGTTGAAAGTACAATGGACAGAATGTCAATTTTCGGTTTAGTAATCGTTGAAACATTTTGCATATATTTCAAACCAGACAGCAATGCTAGAACGAAAAACGGAAGTGAGATCCAAAAGATCCAATTCCAGCTTAGATTCTCGATGATTAAGCCAGACATAGACGGACCAATTGCTGGGGCAAACATAATAACGAGCCCCATTAAGCCCATTGTCGCACCACGTTTGTTAATTGGATATATTACCAAAATCGTATTGAACATAAGAGGCAGTAATAACGCTGTTCCGATTGCTTGAATAACACGAGCAACCATAAGTACCGCAAAGCTTGGTGCTAACGCTGCGACTAGTGTTCCCAGAATCGAGAACAACAATGAACTAACAAATAATTGACGAGTCGTGAACCACTGTAATAACAGTCCTGATACGGGAACAAGTATACCTAACGTTAACAGATAGCCTGTTGTAAGCCATTGTACTGAAGAATAACTAATTCCAAATAAAGCCGTTAAATCACCTAATGCCATGTTCAGTGCTGTCTCACTGAATAATCCAATAAATCCAGCAATCAGAAATGAAATCAAAATAGGGGTTGTTCTAATATTTTGTTGCTGTTGAATCGCACTTGCTGTCATTAATATTTCCTCCTAATACTTTTCATAGCCTCTTGAACTACTTCTCTGTAATGAAAAGTATCTTCGAAAGCATAAACTAAACTTTTCATAGCCTCTTGAACTACTTCTCTGTAATGAAAAGTATCTTCGAAAGCATAAACTTAACTTTTAATCATTTCATTAATAAATGTGGAATTTTATCAGCTATAATACGAAGAGGCTCTCCACTGTTTGAAGTTTGAGAATATATAATGCCACCCTCAATTAAAGCATTAATAACAATACTTAATTCCTTAGATTGTTGCTCACTATAGCCTGATTCCAATAGTTTTTTTGTAAATAATGCTTGCCAGTTTTCAAATGTTGATTGGCAAACAATTCGTATAGGCTCACAAGTTGAATAAGTTTCAGCGGCAATAGTTCCAATTGGCACTCCAAGCAAATTATCAGTTTCTGAGAAAATCTCAGACAATTGTAAAATATGAGATTGAATAGCCTCAATTGGATCATCAACTTCTTTAAATTTAGCTTGAATCTCGTTAACTACCATACATCTTGTATGATTGATTGCCTCAATTGCTAATTCTTCTTTACCGTTAGGGAAATAATGATATAGCGAACCTTTCGGCACACCACTCTCACTAAGAATATCTTTTAGACCAACGCCATAATATCCACGAATTCGAAAAAGTTTGGACGCAGTTTCTATTAGAAGTTCACGAGAATTACGCTTTTCAGTCATATTGGTAAAGTCCTTTCTAAAAATTATATAAACCGGTCTACTAATGATATGTGGAATTACTTTAGTTGTCAAATAAATAATTATCCATACTAAGTAGAGATTTTGAATAAAAAGTATATATAGGTAAGGATATTTAGGTTAAACTTTACTTAATGAATAGTATTCGAAGCAATGTTGAATTCGTGTTGAAGGTCATGGTAAAGTATTGTTTCGAATGCTAGAAATTGTGAGATAATAGAAGTATCGATATGAGATTCATGATGCAATATCAAATAATGCAATCAAGAGGAGTATTAAGTTGACTAAAATAGTAGTAAAACCATTCGACCAAGAAATACAAAGTATGATGACTGAAATGTTAGACACGTACCACGCAGGTGAATTAAGTAGGAAAGATCCATCAGAATTACCGAAAGATATTCATATTATCGAGGTAGACGACGAGATGGTTGGTTATGCTGTTTTTTGGGAATATAAAAAGGGTAATCAACTGATTCATAAAGCGGAAAAAGATTATTTCAATGACGATGAGAAGTATTTGGAGAGAGATTTCTATGTCGATATAAGTGATCAATCAGATTTCATCTTTATTGAAGCGTTAGACGTTATGAAAGATTATGAAGGAAATGGATATGCAGCTTTTTTCATTAACTGGTTGAAAGAGAATTATCCTAAGAAGAAACTATATGTGTACTCCTTAGATAAAACAAGAAACTTCTGGTACAAACAAGGATTTGAAACGATTGGCAGTACTGTTTGGATGACTTATAATTAGTTCCCATATTATAAATGAGTAGTAGGGGGAGAAGATATGAACGAGAAAAAAGTGGTTTACCAATCTGTGGATCAATATATTGCGGAGTTTCCGGCGAAAACACAAGAAATTTTACAATCATTACGAAAAAAGATAAAGCAATTAACACCAGAAGCTACAGAGAAAATTAGTTATCAAATGCCGACATTTGCATTGCATGGTAATCTCGTACATTTCGCAGCATATAAAAATCATATCGGATTCTACCCAGGTGCTAGTGGGATTAAAGCATTTGAACATGCATTATCTTCATATAAATCAGCAAAAGGTTCTGTTCAGTTCCCGATTAATGAACCACTTCCATTTGACTTAATAAGTGAAATCGTGAAGTATAGAGTTGCTGATAATATTGCTCGCCACCAAGAAAAATCACAAAAAAAGAGCCAAAATAAATAATACTATTTATAGTACAACTTTCGAAAAATGCAGCCTATCCTCTATTGAGGTGAACTGCATTTTTTTGTGATATAAGACTTTATAATCGCGATAGTGATTGCATGCATAGTAGGAACAATAATTGGCACTGAATACATTGAAATTATTGAAGAGTAAGCAAACAACGCCGTTTGGTACGCTACTACTTTAGGTTTCAATTATTGTATTTATACATAGTGAAACTATCACTGTTTTTCATTGAAAATTATCGTAGTCAAATAGAAAAAATAAGTATATATTAAAAGTTATAAAGTGGAAAAAATATGTATAATAAGAAAAACATTTACGCATGCTGAATTTCGAAAAGATGACCTGTATATTGTTCTCATAAATTTATGAAGAGATGCAAATGCTAATCTTATTCAGTGAGGCTGCAACAGTTATTGTGGGAGGGTTTATGAAAAAAAAGGGATTATTACGACAAGGTAACAAATCGGCATTGATAGCAGCAATTGTGAACACAATTATCTCAATTCTTAAAGGTATCGCATTCATGCTAACAGGCAATGTAGCAATGTTCGCGGAAACAATGCATTCACTTGGAGATGCTGCGAATCAATTTTTTGTATACCTTGGTAGTGCATTAAGTAAGAAACTGCCGACTGATCGGTATCCAAATGGTTTCGGACGTTTAGTTAACTTAGTATTACTCGGAGCAGTTCTTATAGTTGGAATTATGAGTTATGAAACAATCAAAGAAGGTTATCATCATATTCTGCATCCTGTAGCTTCGACTGGTAAATCAATTATTATTAATCTGGTTGTGTTAGCAATAGCAGTAGGCTTAGAGTCATTTGTATTGTATAAGGCAATGAAAGAAGTTTTACATGAAGTGAACGTTAAAGCGAAAGGATTTTCAATATTCACAAAAAGCTTTGCAAATTTAAATCGTTCAAAGCCTGCAACTAAGCTTGTATTTATGGAAGATTTAGTTGCGACTGCAGGTGGTGTCATTGCTATTATCAGTATATTGTTGTCCTACTTTGCTGGATGGCATGCTGCCGAAGGTGTAGCTTCTATGGTTATCGGTATTATGATGTTCTATGTCGTAGGTAAAGTGTTCTTAGATAATGCAAAAGGTGTACTTAGTGAAGCAGATGATGAGATGGAAAATGTTATCGCTGAATACATCTACACAAATGCTGAAATTAAAGATATACGTGCTTTATTTGCTATGAAAGAAGGGGAAGAATATCATATTGAGATGAAACTCGAAATAGATACTTCGATTTCTGTAGCAGAGGCTATTGCGATTAAGAAGCGTATTGAAGACAAAATACATGCAATGAATGGTGTGACTGACGTTATTATTGAGTTTGAAGAGGACGATGGTGTTGTGTCATGGGTACATCCTGTGCCTGCTAAATAACTCTCAGAGATAAAATATCTAAAGGCGTAATCACTGGATCTAGTGATTACGCCTTTACTCTTGTCTGTTTTAATAAATATACAGTAACTGGAACTTTGTATTAATGAGAAGATAACACTATAATGTGAGATAGAATAATTTAATTTTTATTGTGAGGTGGGAGGGATAAGTATGGCTTATGAGCAGAAGATGAAACAGACTGATCATAGTGTTATTGAATTTATTGAGAATATTGAAAGTATATCAAAGAAAGAAGATGCTTATCGCTTACTTGATATATTTAGTGAAGTCACAGGTTATGAAGCGAAATTATGGGGACCTTCCATTATAGGTTTTGGTGTTTATCAGTATACTTATCCGACGGGACATTCTGGCACAGCTCCACTAGTTGGGTTTTCTCCACGCAAAGCAAAAATTAGTCTTTACTTAACAACGGAAGAAACGGTAAGAAATGAACTTCTACCAAAGTTAGGAAAGCATAGCTCAGGAAAAAGCTGTGTTTATATTAATAAGGTGGCAGATATTCAGTTAGAAGTACTACAACAATTAATAAAAGAAACGGTTGATTTTGTGCAAAAAACGTATCCACAGTCTTAACCAATTAGGGATGTCAAAGATATATCGAACAACGTTACCGATATATCTTTGACATCCCTTTCTGCAATTCTCGAAAAGTAAATAGAGAACTCTTTATTCGCTCTGTAGGAGAGGAGACTAATTGTTACAACGTTCCGCAATGGTCGACACGTTTAATACAAGCTTGCATATATCATTATTATAGCAAGGGGAATTGTTTCACTCGATGCTATCTTTGGTTGTAACTTAATAATCTAATGTGATTATTAAGTTACAGAGATAGGAGGTCATATTATTGAGGGTAAAAAGGAATAGAAGCCGTACTAATTGCAAGAAAAATATTATGAGAATATGGCATCTCCGTCAAGAACAAGCGAATGCATCAAAATTCAAAATGATTAGTTTAATAGTACTTACATCTGCATTAATGCTGCCAACTTCATTATATGGAACGATCCAGTCTCAAATTATGCAAATAACTAAAATTGATGGAGATACAAACAGGGTAGCGAATGCTGCAGGAGTACTTGATGTATCAATACTGTCTAATGGTAGCTTAATTGCCATTCACCAAGTTTCCGGGGGGAAAGAGCAAATAAAGTTAAACTACACTGGGACAGGCACTGCGAAATTATCGCTACTGAGTTCTGCGTGGGTTATTTTTGAGATTCCACCAGAAATATCTACAATTATGGCTACTGAAGGGGTTGGGTTTGCCTCTAGAGTAAGTGCTGATTATGATGTGCCAGGACTACTTCTTTCTAGAGCAAAAGGAAATGTTGCTGCGGATAACATATTGCTTGATGCAGCTAATCATCGAATTAGTATTAATATATATTCGATTATTTCGATTAATTTACTTAATAGTAGTGATTATCACTTCAATCTGAAAATAATGCTGGATGAGCTGCCTGTTGCAGGAAGTGGGAAATATGTATTCAAAGCATCAGCTACAGATCAGATTGTTCAGCTAGATTTATTAAGTAATGCTCCTGCAACCGCTGAGATGACTGCCCCAACACCGACACCAACACCAACACCAACACCAACACCAACACCAACACCAACACCAACACCAACACCAACACCAACACCGACACCGACACCGACACCGACACCAACACCAACACCGACACCAACACCAACACCAACACCAACACCAACACCAACACCAACACCAACACCAACACCAACACCAACACCAACACCAACACCAACACCAACACCAACACCCACACCGACACCAATTCCAACACCGACACCGACACCCACACCGACACCGACACCGACACCGACACCGACACCGACACCGACACCAACACCAACACCAACACCAACACCAACACCAACACCAACACCAACACCAACACCGACACCGACACCGACACCGACACCAACACCAACACCGACACCGACACCAACACCGACACCAACACCAACACCGACACCGACACCGACACCAACACCAACACCAACACCAACACCAACACCAACACCCACACCCACAGCCACAGCAACACCAACACCAACACCAACACCAACACCAACACCAACACCAACGCCAACACCAACACCAACACCGACACCAACACCAACACCGACACCGACACCAACACCAACACCAACATCAACACCGACACCAATACCAACACCAACACCCACAGCAACACCCACAGCAACACCAACACCAACACCAACACCAACACCAACACCAACACCGACACGGACATCGACACCAACACCCACAGCAACAGCAACAGCAATACCCACAGCAACCCCAACCCCAAGCCCAACAGCAACACCGACACCGACAGCAACACCTACCTCAGCCCCATCTTCAATTCCGATTACAACTGTTTTGCCATCCCAACTACAATCTCAAGAAACGAATGGAGGTAACCAAGTGGTGAGTGATAATGAGGAAACGGTGAGTATCCCTAACAGACAAGATCAGAATTCAAATTCTGAATTAAGCGAGATCAAAGATGTCTTAACTGAAATTTTGGAAGCTTTAAATATTCAGCCAACTGGACAACTGCCATCAACGACGATATCAGATGAGCAAATAGAGGAGTTAAATACATCAGTTAATGAAGCATTAGAACAGGCTGAGAACAGTTTAGCAACAGGAAAAACTATTGGTACAGTAGGAGCTTCAATAGGTTTATTAAATATAGTTATGTATGTATATAACAAATTGAGAGGACAATCTTCTGGATCAGGCAATATGGGCGGAGGTGTACCATCTAATACGGGTACAGGTTCTGCACGATCTAGTGAAAATCCATCGAGTCCAAGTGGTCGTAAAGAGGATCTTGCGGAGGAGCATACAAAAAGCGAAGATAACTCAAAAACAGTACGAAGCGATTCCAATAACAAGGAGAATTCCAACAATAAAAGTTCAGGTAAGGGAGATAAAGGGGAACGTTCTGATACAAAATCATCTGGAAAAAATACAGAAACTAATAAGAAAGAGCGATCTTCTAACTTATCGACTCGTGAAACTTTCATACCATTAGTCGGACAACATTTTGGAACATTAACAATTCCAAGGCATCAGGCTACAATGCAATTAATCGAAGGTACGGAACAATCCCATCTTCAACAAGGGTTAGGACACTACGTTTATTCTGCATTTCCTATGGATCAGGAACAAATTATATTTGCTGGTTATTATGAAGGTACAACTTATCGCATTCGTGAGTTAAATATTGGAAATACAATTACCATTGAATTACCCTATGGTTCATATCATTATCGGATTAATAAAATTGAAATGCTTCATCATCCTCAGTTGCGACTATCCCGACTTTTAGGGAAAGAAGTGTTAGTGATTATAATGTCAGAAGCTCATGATACTACCAATCGCTATATCATCTATGCAGAATCAATGGCTAATGATAAATCGGTTATGACATAGAGATAAAAGCCCAATATCTATTAATTAGATGTTGGGCTTTTATCATATAAATCGTTAGGGAGTCTAAATTTAGCCGTTGTCTCTAACAATAGCTTTCCATTTCGTAAGCAGAGAATCTCGCCGCTCTGCTGCTAAATCAAAACGATAGTTAACAAGCAAATTATCTTTATCTACAGCTTTTAATAATTGATTAACTTCAATATTAGGTTCAACTGGGATAGAGAAAGCGGTATTCATATAATAGGTTTGTGCATCACTCGAAAGAACAAAGTCAACAAGTTGCTTAGCAGATGAACGATTGGTACTAGATCGTAATATGGATACTGCTCCAATTTCCCAACCTGCTTGTGGTGGTATAGTGGATAGTATGCTGTAACCAGAATTAGTAAATCTTAATTGATCGCCAAGGAATGATATCGCCGTTGTTACTTCTCCCATAGCTAATCGTTGAGCAGATGTAATACCTGAAAAATTTGTGGCAGCACTTTGTTGTTGCAATTTATATAGTAAACTTATTGCTTCATCACTACCTCTTTCTTGCTGGAGGGAAGCAAGTAACGTATACCCAGTTCCTGATGTTTCAGGGTTAGGCATATCAATTTTCCCTTTCAATTGAGGAATGAGTAAATCTTCATATTTCAAAGGATAAGGTATATCTTTCAGTTCTTCATCTTGAGCCCACTTCTCGGTATTAATTCCAATGGAGAGGGGACCCATGTACATACCTGTCCAAAACTTTTGTTCATCCTTATAAGAATCTGGAATAAGATCACTATTTTTCGGAGCATATTTGAGCAGTTTACTACTGTTTTTCAGTTGTTCATGAAGATCAGCAGGACCACCAAGTACAACATCGATATTAGACTGATTTAAGACGAGTAACTGATAGTTAGCTTCACCGCTAGACATTCTAATCATCTCGTAAGATTGACCTGTTTTTTGTTTGAATTTCTCTAGAAGTATACGAGCTTCATCTTCTTGGAAAATAACAAGCACTTTTATAGGGACATTTGTACTTTTCTTATTAGATAGCATGATATAAGCAATGACAAAACAAACGATGATGACTAGTATACCAACGATAACGCCTCTCTTGCGCATCTGCATGGACTCTCTCCTAACAACAAAATATAAAGTATAGAAACAGCTAAACACAAGATAAGTGTAGTTATAGAACTACCTTATCTTGTGTCTTATTATACATGTAGTATTAATTATTTGTTAATGAGATGTAATTTACTTGGCGATGCTGAAATTGTAATAAAACCATTATATCTTGTAGATCCTACGTCATAAGCATCAACGATCCATTCACGGTTTTCTTCAATGCCAACGAAATAACGTTCTTTCTCCCCGAGGAAAGTGGAGTAACGAACATTAGCTGAAAGCTGGAAATCTGATTCCGAAGGTTCTAAATCAATCTTCAACGATTCAGGTCGAACACTTAATAAAACTTGATCTCCAACTTGTACATCTAGATCTGTAGACACTTTTATTTTGCGTCCTCCCTTACCATATTTTATGGTAGCAGCACCATCTTCAGTAGATATAACTTCTACGGGCAAGAAGTTTGTTGTACCGATAAAATCAGCTACATATTGAGTGCGTGGCTTATAGTAAATTTCATGAGGGGTGCCATGTTGATCAATTGCGCCTTTATTGAATACTACAATCTCATCTGACATAGACAATGCTTCTAACTGGTCATGTGTTACATAGATAACAGTTAGTCCAAGTTCTTGTTGAATCGTGCGAAGCTCTACTCGCACTTCTTCTCTTAATTTTGCATCCAGATTACTTAATGGTTCATCTAGCAAAATAATTGGAGAATTCATAACCAACGCACGAGCCATAGCAACACGTTGTTGTTGACCACCAGACATTTCATGAGGATAACGCTCTTCAAGTCCTGTTAACTTAACTTGTGCTAGTGCTGAGGCTACTCTATCTTGAATTTCTTTTTCAGGGCGCTTCTGTACATCAAGACCGTATGCGACATTATTAAAGACAGTCATATGCGGGAATAGAGCATATTCTTGGAAAACCATTGGAGTTCCGCGTTTATATGGAGGAAGATCATTAACTAATTTACCATCCATAATGATTTCGCCACTATCTATTGTGTAGAAGCCTGCAATAGAACGAAGTAAGGTTGTTTTACCACAACCACTTGGACCAAGAAAAGTAATGAATTTTCCTTTTTCAATTTGTAGATTTACATCTTTCAAGACGTGGTTTTGGCCGAACACCTTATTCACGTTTTTCATATCCAACAACAGCTGTGACGCCATATCATCCACTCCTTAAACTTTTCATTAAACTTCTCGAACATACCTCTCAGTAAATGAAAAGTACCTCGAAAGCATAAACAAACTTTTCATTAAACTTCTCGAACATACCTCTCAGTAAATGAAAAGTACCTCGAAAGCATAAACAAACTTTTCATTAGAAATCAAAGATTTTTACTTTATCACGGAATATTAATTTGATGATGCCTAATGTACCTAGGGTAGCTCCCATTAGACCTACAGCAACTGCAGCTGCCCAATAATATGTTCCTGTCTCTGCGTAGTTGAAGATCGATACGGCAGCCACTACCCATTTCGGAGTAATTAAGAAAATAATAGTACTTAAAGTGTTCATATTTTTCATGAACGCATATACAAAGTTAGCAACAATTGTTTTTTGCAACATTGGGAATACAATAGAAGATAAAGTTTTGCTACTGTTAGCTCCTAGGTTTGTCGCAGCTTCTTCAATAGACTTATCTACTTGTTTGAAAGAAGCAGTTATACCTCGATAACTGACTGGCATTTGCTTCAATAGCATTGCAATGACGATAAGTATTGCGGATCCTTGTAGCACAATTGGTCCATTGCTGAATGCGACGATTAATGCAAGACCAACGAATGTACCAGGAAGTGCAATAGGAAGTACAGCCGTGAAATCAAGTATCTTTTTACCTGGGAATGGTTTGCGTGTAATGATAAAAGCTAATACAAGAGCAAAAGCAACAGCAAGCAGAGCACTTATAAGTGATAATACTAAACTGTTAAGAACTGCTGGACTTGATGAACTGAATACAACTTTTTGTAAATGATCTAAGGTAAAGCTATTATCCCGACCAAAATTACGTGTGAATGCGTATAAAATCGTAATTAGGAACATGGAAATAATCATTAGTGAAATAAATGCATTGAATATGAATAAACCGATATCTGTTTTTTTAGAAGTAGTTGTACGAGTTAATCCAGAGATAGGTTTTCCCGTAATTGTTGAATAGGAACCTTTAGAGAGCACTTTGTTTTGAAGCCAGAATACGAGTAGCGCAGGTATCACGAGAATGATACCCATTACTGAAGCTAGCCCTGCTTCGTTATTAATAATTTCCCCGTAGATTTCTACCGCTAACAAGGAATAATTTCCGCCAATTAGTTTTGGATTACCAAAGTCAGCGAAGCAGTTAATTGCTACCAGTAGGAATGCATTCACGACTCCAGGTAATGCAAGTTTCAAAGTAATTGTTCTAAAGAGTTTGAAACCTCTCGCACCAAGATTTTGTGCTGCAACTTCTAGGTTAGGAGAGATTGAACGAAGTACTCCAGTAATTGTCATATAAGCTAATGGGAAATAAGAAATGGTCTGAACAATCCATAGACCAGGTAAGCCGTATAGATCAAGCTCAACTCCAAAATTAGCTCTTAACCATTGAGAGATAAATCCTCCACGACCGAATAAAAGTAAAAATGCAAGACCACTCATAACAGATGGTGCAAGTAACGGTAGGAAGGCGATGAACCGGAAAAACTTTTTACCTTTAATATTGCTATAGTTGATTGCATACGCGTAGATGAAACCAAACACTGTAGCCGTCAAAGCTGATAATGATGAGCTAACAATAGTATTCATTAGAGCTTTACCATAACGAGGCTTAGTGAAGAAAGTAACCCAATTATCTGCTCCAGATGAGAATACAACAACAATTAAGGGATAGATGACAAATAGAATAAGAAATATAAAGCTTGTTACAACGAGAACAAGTGATGAGGGATCTTTGAGTAGTCTTTTGATGGACTCTCCCATTCCTTTTTTTTCTTTCAACATAGGAGGCGCTACCACCTTTCGCTTTCATAAATGGGGCTATGAAGTGTAGTACACTTCATGCCCCGCAAAGTTAATTATTTCAAATCTTTTAGGGCATCTTGAAGTTCTTTACGTTGACTTGCTGCAGTCCAAAGATCGTAGTTTACGTTGTAATTCGTTTCCTTAATATCGATACCACCATCTGGTACTGGAACAGTTGGTTTTACTGATACAGAGTAAGCAGATGAAGTATAGATTACAGCTGGTTTTTCAGTAAGCATGAAATCCATTAGTTTTTTTGCAGCATCTGTATTAGGGCCGCCTTTAACGATAGATAAAGCACCGACTTCATAACCAGCATTTTCAGGAACTACGCTCACAATTGGGTTTCCTTGTTTTTTGATTTTCAATTGGTCACCAAGGAAAGTTACTCCAATTGTGTATTCACCATTTGCTGCTTTTTGAATTGGCTCGATACCTGACTTAGGTCTTTCTTTCAAGTTAGGTAGTAGGCTCTCGATGTAACTTAACATCTGATCTTTGCCCCATACTTGCGCAAGGGAAGCTACTGCTGTATAAGCTGTACCAGATGTTGCTGGGTCTGACATTCCAATTTCACCTTTATATTTTGGATCTAGTAAATCTTCAAAACTTTGTGGATATGGATCATCACCATATTTTTCTTTCCAACGCTCTTCGTTAATACCAATAGCGATTGGGTTCAAGTAGAAACCCGTCCAGAAACCATCTTTATCTTTATGATTATCCGCGATATCAGATGCATTTGAAGAAATATAAGATTCAAGTACATTGGCTTGTTTTAATACTTCGTGAGAATCAGCAGGACCACCCATTAGAAAGTCTGCTTGAGGATTTGCGGCCTCATTCTGTACTCTTGAAACAGCTTCTCCGCTTGGAAGACGTAAAATATCGTAATCAATACCAGTTTCAGCTTTGAATTCATCTAAGATTTTGCGAGCTTCTTCTTCTTGGAAAATGGAATAAACAGTTATTTTCTTTGTCTCTTTACCACCAAATACTCCGCTTTTGTACATGAAAAATGCTGCAATCAAGACAACTGCGATTATTGAGATAATGATGATAGAACTGTTGCTTTTTTTTCTTGCCATTTTCATTACCCACCTTCATTCAAATTTGAGGAATCGACTTTGAAATAGGCGCGGTGATTTGTTTCATCTAGCAAATCATAGACAACGAAATATTCACTACTGTAGCGGTCAATGTGAATCCAATGCTTGTAGCTGTCCTCATTTTCATTGAGTTGAATAACGAAGTGATCTACAGGTTGATGATCGAGATTCGTTATTGGACTAAAATCAATGACCCTAGCGGCAAGATGAATATAATCTGATAGTTCTTGTCGCTCTTTTAGAGTAAGCATCGTAAGTTGACCACTAACGAGTGAAAATACGTCGTTAGTGCTATCATTCACAGCATCACCAATCATGTTCTCCGTTAATATTTTGTCTATGAGCATGCTTTGCAGTTTGCGAATCGTTGCACTTACATTTAAAGAGCTAACGTAATCATCGCTGAACCGGAATGTGTTCGCTTCGATCTGGAAGAGTAGTGGATCTTGATCTAGATAATGCATCACTCCTGAAAGTGCAAAGCTTGAACGCTTTGTAACACGTTCCTTCGTACCAGAGTAAAGTAATTCATGAAAGGTAAGTTTTAATTTGAGTAGCTCTTTCGGATCATCAATCGTGATTTGACCGAGTCCAGGATAAGTGATCTCTACTCGCATTGGCATACCAGACATCTGATCAAGTGAGCTTTGCCCAATTGAAACGATACGTACCTCTTCAACAGGAATTCGAAATGCGTATGCACATATACCGATAAGCATGCATCCTATTAGCAACTGCAACGCTATGAGACGGAACCATGAAAGCCCTTTCTTATCTCCTGGCATTAACTTTAACCTCCTAATATATTAGAAAAATATATGTTTTGTATCAATTTTGTAACAGCGCTTACATTTCTGAAGATTTCTTGAAATAAAGCGTAACAGTTGTACCAACTAGTTCTTGACTTTCGACAACAATAGATCCATCTTGTAATTCCATTAGCTGTTTCACAATAGGTAGTCCAAGACCATGAGAGTTAGCCGTAATGGTACGATTATCTTTTGTTGATAGCTTGAAGAGACGACTATATTGCTCGGCACTCATACCATTTCCGTTATCTTTAATAATAATGACTCCATGAATCGCATCTTCTTTTAGTTCAACCATAATATCTGTGCAATCACTATGCTTGATTGCATTATCAATAATATTAAAAAGCACTTGCTGAGTTCGTATTGGATCGATATAGACAATCGAGGATTGATTATTTACATGTAAACTGATTGCTGACTTTTCTAAGGTTGGCATTAAGATTTGTAAACATTCATTCGTGAATACTCCGAGATCAACATATTTTCGTTGAATGTTCCAAACATCATTGCCCATTAACGAAGTATGCAATAAATGTTCAACCATTTGTAATAAACGAGTACTTTCTTTACGAATATATAAGTTGCAATCACGAACATCATCCAGTGAATTTACTTTATCTAATAGATTAGAGAAACCAATGATTGAGGTTAATGGTGTTTTCAATTCATGGGTCATATTATCGAAAAAGTTTTTTTGTTTATCCTGTTCATATTCTAGTAAAGCGATATGATGTATTAGAGCATCTGACATATGATTGAAATCATTCGTAAGTTCGCCAATTTCATCCTTGCTACTTTGTTTGATTTTCATACTAAAATCTCCAACCGCAACTTGCTTTAAGGCACGCTGTAAAGCATGGAGTGGTTTGAGTAGAGCAGAAGAGAACGAATATCCTGCTAACACTGTAATGATGAGACAAGCACAGGCAACACCGATAAACCATAATCTCATCTCAGATATGGTTGTATCATGTTGTTGTAAGTCTAATACATAACGGATTCCACCTACAATTTTACCTTGATATGAAAATGGTGCAGAGTAGATGAAATGACGAATACCATTTTCTTCAGCAATAATTGTTGCTGTCTGACCAGATAAGGCAGTCGCAATATCAGAACGCTTTAACAGCAATTCTTTATCGCTACTGCCTACAATAGTTTCATCGATGGAGAAGAGTTGTACTTGAAAATTGCTATTAGAGGATAGGTGTGAGGCAATAAACGGCGCATAGGTGCCAGTAAACAATTGCTCTACACTAATCTTCTGATCATTTAGCAACTTCAAAGTTTCAATTCGATGTAAAGTATAATATTGATTAAGGGTTTGAGTTTCACGTTCGAGCATACTTTTACTTAATGTATAATTCACGATGATATACATTGCTATAAGTAGCATTACGATCGTTAGAGTATGCTGAATGAACATCTTATTTCTAAGCTTCATGTTCTACCTCCAACTTATACCCCGTTCCATGAACAGTGACGACAATGTGCTCATGTGGTTTTAATTTTTCTCTTAATCTATTAACCATCATATCAACAGAACGGGTAGGACCATAATAATCAAAACCCCAAACCATATCTAATAATTGTTCACGAGTAAATACTTTTTTTGGATTGCTACAAAGTAACCACATAAAATCAAATTCCTTTGTCGTTGTTTTAATATATTTTTCTGAAATCTTTAATGTACGTTCAGCATGATCAATTTCGATCTGCCCCAGCTTAACTGTTTGAGCTGGTAAAGTAACCTTCATACGTCGCATTACTGCTTTAATTCGTTCAATGAGTTCCCTTGTCTCAAATGGTTTAGTCATATAATCATCAGCACCAAGTTGAAAACCTAATATTTTGTCATTCATTGCATTTTTTGCGGTTAGCACAATTACCGGTATTAGTCGTTTTTGTTGGTGAAGCGTTTGCAAGAATTGAAATCCTGATTCATCTGGTAATGTAATATCAAGTAGTATTAAGTCAATCTGATCGTTATCTAAAGCAATAAAACCATCTTTTACTGTTCCTACTACAGTTGGAGTATAGCCTTCTACCTGTAAACTAAGTTTTAACAACATTTGAATGCTAGCATCATCTTCAATAATAAGTACGTTCATATATGTTCACCCTTACGTATGACATGAGTTTTTAATTATCAATAATACAATCAGCTACTATTGTATTATGAGACAATCGTTTGCATCCATTATTGATCAACTACTCTAATCTGTAAAGTAAACTTCTTAAATACGCAAAGAGGACCCCATACATTTCATTAGAAATGTATGGGGTCCTCTTATATTTTACTTCCGTGTCCATTAATATTGTATGTTTCAACACTAATAATTATTCCAGACAATTACATATAATATCTACGAAGTTGCATTATCGCCTTCAATTTTAGCGAGAGCGTCTTTACTAACATCAACACGTTTTACAAAGAAAGTAAGAATAAAGGCAACAAGTGTAGTGAATGTCGCGATCAAGAAAGTATATTGAATACCTTCAAGCATTCCCGTTCTTTTAATAAGAGCCATTTGATCTGCAGCAAGTGTAGTTGGATCAATTCCATCTAGTTGTTCCGTTATACTTTGCGCTGTATGTGAATTCATAATACTTACGAAGATAGCTGTTCCAATTGCACCAGCTACTTGTTGAATCGTATTATTAACTGCTGTACCATGTGGGTTTAGACGTGTAGGTAATTGATTCAAACCATTAGTCATAATTGGCATCATTACCATTGAAATACCAAACATACGCACAGAGTAAACTAAAACAATGTGTAGATTTGATGTATCAAGCTCAAAGAACGTCATTTGATATGTTGCGATAGTAGTTATACCGATACCGATTATTCCAAGAACTCGTGGTCCGAATTTATCGAATAATTTTCCAGTAATCGGAGACATAACGCCCATAACAAGTGCACCTGGTAACATCATTAATCCAGAATCAAGTGGCGAGATTCCTTTAACTGTTTGCATATATGCTGGAGTAAGGATCATTCCAGCGAATAAAGCAGCAGAGTTCACGACTGATATAACATTACCTAGTGCGAACATTGGATATTTGTATACTGACAAATTCAATAGCGGTTGCCCAGATCGCAATTGTCGTAGTACGAATAATACAATCAACACAACGCCAGCGGCAATCGTTGTAATAACGATTGAATCTTTCCATCCATCAGCACTTGTACTTACAGAACTGAAACCATAAAGTAAGCTACCAAAGCCTAGCGTAGAAAGCACAACGGATAAGTAATCGAGAGTAGCTTTTTTGGTCGGCATAACATTTTGTAGTTTGAAGATGGCAAGAACAAGAGCAATAATAGAGAATGGCAAAATCATTTCAAAAAGAACACGCCAATCGTAATATTCAACGATGTATCCTGATAACGTTGGTCCAAGAGCAGGTGCAGTGATCATTACAAGGCCGAATACGCCCATTGCCGCACCACGCTTCTCACGCGGGAAACTAATTAACATTACGTTCATTAGTAATGGTGACATAACAGACGATCCAGCAGCTTGAATCATTCGACCTGTTAATAGCACACCAAAGTTAGGAGCAATAGCAGCAATTCCTGTACCTAGTGTAAATAAAGTCATTGCGGTAATGAATAAAGCTCGGTTAGTAAATCTTGTAAGTAAGAAAGCAGATACTGGAATTAGTACACCACTCACTAGCATATAACCGGTTGTAAGCCATTGTACTGTAGAATAATCTGTCATTCCAAAATCGCCCATTATTGTTGGTAGCGCTACGTTCATTAATGAGTTATTCAGAAAAGAAACAAATGCTCCAAAAAACAATATAGCTAGCATAAAATACGGGGGTTTCTTTAACTGTTGTAAAGGTTCACTCATCTTGTTTTTTTCTCCTATCTTTTACATCTAAAAGTTTTAGTTACTTAACGATTTTATATCATGAGTACAAAAAGTTCAAGTTTTTTATACTTGCAGTTTAAATAGCGTGTACAACGAACGAATATAAGGGTATACTTACTTTATCTAAGATTGGCTAGCATTAGCTTGCGAAGCTGCTTTTTATTCGATGGTAGCAACATAGCAGGTGATTAAAAATTAGGAGGCACTACATGAATAAGCGAAAGAAAATGGTAGTCGAGCATGCTCAGGCGCTTTTTTTAGAAAAAGGCATTCAAATGACGTCCATCCAAGATATTATAGAGCGTGCAGGTATTTCTAAAGGAACGTTCTATAATTATTTTTCTTCTAAATATGATTGTGTAGGTGCCATTTTACAGCAGATCAGAAGCGAAGCGAGTTTACTTCAAAGTGAACTACAACTTGGTAAAGATCCCAAGGATATTAATTTACTTATCGAACAGACTTCCGTAATTATTCGAATTAATGAAAAACGTGGTTTAAGTGCAATGTTTGAAGAACTTCTTCATTCTGGAGATCGTGATTTGAAAAAGCTTGTCCTTAATTACAAAATGGTTGAATTTGAATGGTTTGCTAATCGGCTCATAGAAATATTTGGCGAAGAATTAAGACCCCATGCACTCGAAGCAGCTGTTATTTGGAACGGTATGCAGCAACATTTGTTATTTACTGGTAAATTTATTAATCAACGCGGATTAAATGTTAAAACAGTTGCTGTATCAGTATACCAATATATGAAAGTTATTATTAATAGCTTAATAAATGAAAATACAGCGGTGCTAGATGCTGAAAAATTATTTTTGCTAAAAGTTTCGTTGGCACAAGATAAAATTAGGAGAGAAGATGTACTATTGCTGTTTGATGATTTAATTGAAAATTTCAAATTAACTAAAGCGCAAATGGACTTAGCTACTTCTTTACGATATGAAATTGAACAAGATCCATTACGAGATGCTGTAATTAGTGCATTGTTACAACCGTTTCTTGATTCATTCAAAGGAAGTGTCTTATATAATCAAGCAAGGGAAATAATGAGTGAAACTTGGCATTTTCAAAAACAATAAAGATATTATGAAATCTAATATAGGTTGAATATAAAAAGCATTCTTCTTATCGTCGTACAATTGCGTGACGATAAGAAGAATGCTTTTATTGTATGTTCAGTTCTTATTTAACTCGATACCAGTAAGGATATTGATCAATATAACCTAATTTCTTGTATAGATGACGTGCGGGAGAGTTATCGGATAATACTTGTAAATAGCTCGTATGTGCACCCTTTTGCGAACCAACGTTCAATAGCTTTGTTATAAGCGCCCCAGCAATGCCTTTACTACGATGTTGCTCGGCAGTGATGATGTTATATAAGCTTATATATTGCTTATCAACAACAGCTAAACCAACCGCTACGACCTCATTATTCAAGCTGTAACTACCGCAAATAATCTCACCTTGTATTGCTGCCATCATATCTATAATGGTAGGAATAAACTTTTCAGATACTCCGCTAAGTTGACAGTACTGCTCAATCCATTTTATAGAGATGTGGTGGAGCAAAGTGAATTGTAATTCCTCCGTTTGTTGAAGAGATGAATCTGCAATAGATTGAAAATTCTGTAATGGCATAGTCATTACGAATGATGAGTCTTGTTTTATATAGTTAAGCTGATCCAATTTTTCATCGAGACTAGGCGCTGAAAAAGGAGTGAGCTTGAATATGGTCGGTTGATTTATTGCGCTATAATATTGTTCACAACGTGCTATTTTTTCACTAATGTTTTCTTTGGAGCCAATTAACGTACTAACACAGTTTGCTCGTTTCGTATATCCATTAGCTGTACGTAGTTTCCAACCATCTATATCTTCCGTCTGCAATGCTGGCCAATGATTAAGGCTCAAGGCTTCGATATGTTCTAACTGTGAAATCATTAAATGTCACTCTCCTTCTCAACATGAATAATCATACAATATTACGTATAAATATTCAATAGGTATAATAAATATACATCCTAGAAAAATTAGGATGTATATTTATTATTGTATGAACTTAAGGTTAGATCTACATTTCTAAGAAGCATATTATTGATTAATTTGTTTCCGAACGATAGGAATTACTTTGGTTGCTAGTAGTTCAAGACTAGTTGCAATAAGATCGAAAGGTAACCCACCGATATCTAATTGAGCCATAAATCTTGTATGACCAAACAATTTATGCTGATATAATATTTTGTCTGCAATTTGTTCTGGGCTACCAACAAAGAGTGAAGCTTGTGGTGAAGTCATTTCTTCATATTGCTCGCGTGTATACGACTTATTTTTACCAAGCTGAGCATTAACATAATTTTTGTAATTCGCGTAGTATGGGAAATACTGTTCTTTCGCTTGCTCTCCATTTTCAGCGATAAACGTATGCCCCGTTACAGCAATTCTCATTTCATCTACAGGTTTTCCTAGTTGTAAAGAAGTCTGACGATATGCATCGACTAGTGGTTGGAATGAAGTAACCTCGCCTCCAAGAATAGCTAGTGTCATACCATAACCATACTTTGCAGCGCGCTCCGCACTTGAAATGCTACCGCCAACACCAATCCATAAAGGTATTTCCGTTTGTATGGGTCGTGGAGCAATTTCAGCATTATGTAAAGAAGAGCGGAACTGACCCTCCCAATTTAAACGTTCATTTTTATTAAGGAGAAGAAAAAGTTTCGTATTTTCTTCAAATAAATCATTATAATCATTAGCATCATAACCGAACAAAGGAAATGATTCAAAAAAAGCGCCTCGACCAGCTATGATCTCTGCTCTTCCATTAGAGATCAAGTCAAGAGTGGCATAATCCTCATATAATCGAACAGGGTCGATAGTACTAATGACCGTTGTCGCACTCGTTAAACGAATTTGCTTAGTTGCTTGGGCAATTGCTCCAAGTGTAACCGCAGTTGAAGAAATTGCATAATCAAGTCGATGATGCTCACCAACACCAAAAATATCTAATCCAAGTTCGTCCGCTAATTTTGCTAACTTAATAATCTCCGTAACTCTTTCTCTAGCACTAATTAGCTCACCGGTATGCGGGTTTTGTCCTAAATCAGCTAATGTATAAATACCAAATTGAAATGGTTGATGTGTCATTATGTACCTCCGTCTTAACTTTCATTCCTTTAATTATGAAAACATAAGTGAGCGTAAGAAGCAAATTTATATAATAAAGTATATTGTGAGATAAATGTTCAGTTTTTATTAAGAATATACCGATACAATAAGAATATCTCATATAAGGAGCTGAGTTATTCATGGAAGGCACCGTTAAGCTGAAAGTTACAGAGCAGCAATTGAATCATGCATTGCGTCAAGTGTATGGATGTGATGCAGTAGTTATTACTGAGTTAACAGATGGATGGGCAAACTCAGCATACGAGGTGCTAATGCAAGATGGGAAATCTTATATTGTGAAAGTCTCACCTGCACAATCGACGAAGCTTATGCGATATGAATATGAGATGATGAAGACAGAAGTGGAAGTGCTTAATTTACTACAGCAAGTAAATAGCATTCCTATCCCAAAAGTGATCGCTTACGATCGATCAAGACAATTACTCGAAGGTGAATTTTTCATTATGGAAAAATTACCAGGTCAACCGTACAATAAAGTGAAAGATCAATTAACGACAGAAGAAAGACATACTATAGAGATTGAGCTTGGACAATTTAACTCAGCAATTAATGAAGTGACAGGTACTTCATTCGGATATTTCAATGCAAGAAAGAATGAGCAAAGTTCATGGCGTGAAGCATTTCTACTTATGATTAATGGCGTATTAGATGATGGAGAGGATACTGAATTGCCACTACCTATGCCATACGATGAACTGCGTCAACTTCTGAATAAGAGAAGCTATTGTTTAAGTGAAGTAACTGTACCATCACTTGTTCATTGGGATCTTTGGGATGGAAATTTCTTTGTTGAACATGGGAAGATTACAGGGATTATAGATTTTGAGCGAACACTTTGGGGCGATCCATTGATTGAGCATTACTTTAGTAATAAAGCGAATTCTAAGTCGTTTGTAGAGGGTTATGGCAAGTATGAGCAATTGACACATAATGAACGCCAACGACTTGCTTATTATAATTTATATCTTGATCTAATTATGTATATAGAATGTGCATTTCGTGGCTATGCGAACAATGATCATGTGGAGTGGGCGAAGCGGAATGTAGAAGTGGGTATTGCAACGTTTATTGAACAAAGCCAATAAGTATGAATGTAACAATATTGAGTTTTATGAATATATAGAACAAAATGACGAAAAGATGTTGTTAAGAGCAACGTCCTTTCGTCATTTTCATTATAGTGAGAGTAATATTTCTTGAGCAATACGACTTAAGGGCACTTGTTTCTCAGCTGCTCCAATCTCAAATGCCGCTTTTGGCATACCATATACAATTGAACTTGCCTCATCTTGTGCCAAAGTTTTTGCTCCTGCTATGCGCATTTCTAGTAAACCTTCCGCTCCGTCGCGACCCATTCCGGTTAATATTATTCCTATTGCATGAGAGCCCATAGTTATCGCAACAGAATGAAATAATACGTCCACTGAGGGGGCGTGACCATTGACTTTTTCTCCAAGACGACAATCTACAAAAAACTGCTGATGATGCTCTTTAAGTCGCATATGTTTATCACCAGGTGCAACGAGTGCTAATCCTGGTCGTAGTAGATCGCCATGAACAGCTTCTTTAACTTGCATCGGTGAAGCATCATTTAGTCGTTCAGCAAACATACGAGAGAAGCCCTGAGGGATATGCTGTACGATCAGAATTGGTGGACAATTACTCGGAAGATTACTAAGAACATGATGAATAGCCTCAGTTCCTCCTGTAGAAGCACCAATAACAATCAGTTTCCGCTTCGTATCTCCGGCAGATGAACCTTGATTGTGAACGATATTATAAGGATGTTGTACTCTACCAAGATTAATAACTAGCATTAGAAGGTCTTTAATAAACTTCGTTACTTCGCTATCAGTATTTGATCTGGGTTTTGTTAGAAAAGCCGATGCACCTGCACGTAACGATAGATCTTTGAGATCATGTAAAGCAGATAATGTGATCGTTGGAATTTTCAAAGGTCTTACATGATTTTTAATAAATTCAATACCGTTCATACCAGGCATCTCTATATCGCTTACAATAACGTTAGGTTTATACTGCTTAATCTTCCCGATGGCATCAAATGGATCTGATGCAGTTGGTAATATATGAATGAGTGGTTCATGTGATAAACCTCTTGCCAAAGCTTCTCGAAAAACGATAGAATCGTCCACGATTAGTAAACGGATTGGTGTAGTCATGCTATTACCCTTTCTATTATTATACTTTACGGTATATTGATGGTTGAACGTATTTATAGCCGAACAGCTTGCGATCTATCGATTCCGAATGCCCAAGAAATAAATAACCTCCAGGCTCGGTAGCTTCATAAAACTGTTGGATGAGTCTATCTTTAGTTGGACTATCAAAGTAGATCATAACATTACGACAAAAAATGATATGAAACTTCTTCTTAAACGGAAGGCTTGGTGCCATAAGATTGAATCTGCGAAAAAGGATTTCTTCCTTAATTCGTGGTATCATCTCATATTGCTGATCAACCAATTTGCGGAAATATTTGGAGCGCCATGATGCAGGTAAAGATTCAATAGCATCGGCGCTATATATACCTGTTACTGCTTTTTCAAGCGCCTGAGTTGAAATATCTGTAGCCAGAAGTTTTTTATCCCAACTTGGTGTTTGAGCGCCATAGAAATCTTCAAGGATCATGGCTAGCGTATAAGCCTCTTCACCAGAAGAGCATCCTGCGCACCATATGCGAACATCTCGATTACTATGCTGCGGTTTGATTTGTGGAAGACAATGATCTCGCAGGAAAAAGAAATGATCAGCTTCTCGCATATAAAAAGTATGGTTCGTTGAAATATGATTGATAAGCGATCTTGCAGCGTCACCTGTACGATCGGTTACAAGATAATAATAATATTCTGAAAAACTTGTCATCCCAAGCTTAAATAGGACTTGCTGCAATCTTCCTACCAGTAATGTTTTCTTCTCATCTTTCAGGTGAATGCCATAATGGGAATGGATATATTGAGCAAGTTGTTGAAATTCTTGTTCGCTTATATTGAGAGCCATCAATATTTCCCAAACTCCTTATCACTAATACTAATCGGTGCTATTGTTGCTGTTGTATTGGCGAATGCTTGATCTAATTGAGAAGGGTTAGGTTGAAAACTATAGTTTTGATACGATGAGTTGTAACTATAGTTATTCATATCACGAGTCTTGAATCGGCTTATTTGTTCCTTCATCATATTAGCTTGTCCACTAAGCTCTTCACTTGCTGCTGCACTTTCTTCGGATGTAGCAGAATTCGTCTGAATAACTTGAGAGACTTGGAATAATCCTTGGTTAATTTGCGAAATGCCAGAAGCTTGATCACTAGATGCATCTGTAATATTTTCTACTAGCACAGCAACTCTCGTAATATCTTCTACAATATGATTCAAAGCACTAGCAGTATCATTAGCTATTTTCGTACCATTCGTTACTTTTTGGATAGATCCTTCAATCATCTCTGTTGTTTCTTTGGCAGCATTGGCAGAACGTGCTGCTAGATTACGAACCTCTTCGGCCACGACCGCAAACCCTTTACCATGTTGACCCGCTCGAGCAGCTTCAACTGCAGCATTAAGCGCAAGAATATTCGTCTGGAATGCAATCTCATCTATTACTTTAATAATCTTTGAAATATTAGAGGAAGAAGCATTAATATCTTCCATAGCGACGAGCATTTCTTTCATACGATCGTTACCTTGTAATGCGTTCTTCTTGGATTGCTGTGTTAATTGATTTGCTTCAAGTGCATTAGTAGCATTGGAGTTGATTTTACTAGATACTTCTTCTAAAGAAACAGTAAGTTGTTCTACGGAACTGGCTTGTTCTGTAGCGCCTTGAGATAGTAACACGCTAGATTCAGACATCTGTTTTGCACCTGTTGCTACTTGATCGGAAGCAGAACGGATATTGTTCATGACATCGTTCAAATTATTAATCATTTTTTGGAAAGCGACAGCTAGTTGACCGATTTCATCTTTAGAATTCATGTTGACTTCAACGTTTAGATTGCCATCCGCAATTTCATTAGCAGTTTCAACAAGTCGATTAACTGGGCGACTAATATTACGAGAAATGAATACACCAAGTAGAATAGCAAGTAGCATAGCGATAATGACAATGACGATTAATGTAATGATTGTTACTTTAGCTTGCTCAGTTAGTTCTGTCATTGTTACTAACGCAGATGCCTGTTTGTCTTTGAACGAACCTGTAATAATCTCATCCATTTTAGTAGATAAATCACTAGCTTCACTCATAATCAATGTTGCCTTTTCTATGTTTCCGGCTTTTGCTTCTGCAATTACCTCATTACGTACTAATCGATATTCAGCTGAAGTGTTTTTTAACACATCAAAGCTAGCTTGATCATCGGTAGAATTTATTGTTGCTGCAATAGACTTAACAGCATCTTCATTTTCCAGATCATTTAATTCTATTTGATCAATATATTTTTGTTGTTCATTCGGATCAGTAGTCATCATAATGCTTCGAATGAGTGAACGGGTACTTTGGAAATTAATGCCGATTGTGCCATATTCACCGACTGGATATGCGTCAGTTTTGTACATCTCAATATAACCTTGGTTAATTTTGTTCAAATTCAATGCGGATATCGTGCCAATAACGCCTGCAATCATCGCGACTAATACGAATGATGTAATTAATTTGTTTCCGATTTTCATATTGTTGAACCAATTCATAAGTAATACCTCCATTGATGTGTAATTATTATTTGTAATCCGACTTATGTGTGCGTGAGCATATTCTGAGTTTAACCTCGACTTCGACCTTATAAGATTTGTTCTATCAAGGTAGCATCTTGATCATGAATGAGTTTATTACAATCCAAAAGCAACATTACTTCATCATTAAGTTTACCGATGCCTTGAATATATTGATTACTGATTTGTGTATATTCAGGCGGTGGAACTATATTTGAAAGAGGGATAGAGACGACTTCTGCTACTTTATCTACAATAAGTCCGATAACAATATGTTGAATTTGAACAACGATGATACAGGTTCGATCATTGTATTGTTGAAATAACTTTTTGAAGCGTAAACGTACATCCATGACCGGAATAATTTGACCGCGCAAATTAATAATGCCTTTAATATATTGAGGAACCTCAGGAACAACAGTAATATCCTGAATTCCGACAATTTCAATAACATAGCGGATTTCAATCCCATAACTTTCTTCACCTAGATTAAAGGTGAGATATTTGTCTTTTTGTTCATCTTCTTCCTCATGTTGTGTATGTAGTTGTGACATTTGAGATGGAACCTCCTATAGCTTTTTATTTACTTCACAAAACCACTTTATAATAAAAAGTAGCTTCGACATTATAAACTTAGATGCATTTTTATGATAATGAGATGGTTATAACGTGTTAGTCGCATGATTGCTTGTAACAAGTTCAGTCATATTCATAATGATGCTAATTTTGCCATTGCCAAGCAGTGTGCAACCTGAAAAAGCGTTGAGTCGCTTAAATTGTTTGAAATAAGGTGGCAGAGGTTTAATAACCACTTGTTGTTGACCGACAAGCTCATCGACAAGTAGACATATCGTTCTAGATTCATTTTCAATCATTACTAAAATACCTTCTGTAGGATGATGATATTGACTTTGCTGTTTCAAATAATGAGCTAAATTAATGATCGAATAACATTCACCGCGTACCATGACCATTAGATTTCCATCAGGATCAGATAGCAGATCTCTTTCTGCTGGTCTAAACGATTCTTTAATAGACGATGTTGGCAATGTATAGTGTGAGTTCCCTACACGAACGGTCATTCCATCAATAATAGCAAGTGTTAATGGGATTTTGATTGTAATGCTTGTCCCCTTCCCAAGTTCACTATCGATGTAGATCGTACCGCCGATCTGCTCAATATTTTTGGCAACGACATCCATTCCGACGCCACGTCCACTGAATTCAGTTATAACTTCTTTAGTTGATAAACCAGGATGGAAAATCAGATGATATGCTTCTCGATCACTTAGTTCAACTTGATGTGGCGCAAGCAATCCTGCAGTATATGCTTTTTGAATAAGTCGATCACGATCGATTCCTTGACCATCATCCGTAATGATTAGTAATACATCACTTCCAATGTTACGAGCTTCAAGCGTAATTCTACCGATAGGATGCTTGCCATTGGCCTCTCTAATATGTTGTTGTTCAATACCATGATCCATCGCATTACGCACAATATGCATAAGTGGATCAACGATTTGATCGATTACAGATTTATCAATTTCTGTTTCTTCTCCAATCAGTTCGATATGTACTTCTTTGTTTAGCTTTTGCGACATATCACGTGTTAAGCGTCGCATGCGATGAAAGCTTGGTGAAAGAGGAATCATACGAATCGCCATTATTGTATCTTGCAATTCGCCTATGATTTTACGAAGTTGATTACGTTGAGCTACTTGTGATGATTGTCTTGCCTCTAAGGGGCCATCTTCACGTTCTAACTCAGAGTTAAGCATTGCTTCGGAAATAACTAGCTCACCTACCAAATCCATCAGTCGATCAAGCTTTTGCACATTAACGCTGATGACAGAAGATTTCACGGTTACTTGTGGGCCGGTCGTTGAATTTACCGCTTGTTCACGAACTGAATCATTCACTGGAATCGATAAATCCAAGGTATTTGTACTATCTGTACTATCTGTACTAGCTAATGCTAGCGTGCTACTTACAATGGCTACATCTTCTACATCAAAGATGTTTAATTCTGCACTAGCGAGATATGCTGTTTGTTGTATAAGTTGTTCAAGCTCACTGAGAGGAAGTTTGGAACGAAAAGTTAATTGAAATCCATGTTCCCGTATATAGTGCTGACTAGTGTCATCTTCTATTAAATTTTCGGGAAAATGCGAGTAATCAATCATATGATCTTCAAGTTGATGTACGGTCTGGTAAGCACGAATATTTTCCATTTGACAGTCATCGGTAAATCTTAAAGATGCGCGGTAAGTTGTTAATAGGCTATTGTCTTCTAACGTGTTGACTTGAGCTATTAACGTGCTGGCCGATTGCTGTTGCAGTTGATGAATAAATTGCTGAATTAAAGTAATCGTTGAAGCAGCAGAATTAGGTAGTTCATCTGAGGGGGAGTGATTAGCAATAGCTAAAATTTCCTCCTTGAAGTAATCTACACATTGCAAGATGATATTAGAAAGGGCTGTGAAACTATATTCGAAGTCACGATCCTCCCGTAGCATCTGAAATAAGTCTTCAAGTGCATGTGCAATTTCCGTAATTCCGGTAAAACCCATCATAGCAGACGAGCCTTTTAGCGTATGCATATTGCGAAAAATTTCATTTATTGCATCATCCGTTAAAGCGTTTTGTTGTTCATAGTCAAGAACGATAGACTCAGTAAGTTCAATCATCTGTGTTGATTCATGGATATACATTTCAAAAATCGGATCTGCTTCGCTCATGTTGCTAACGTTACATCCTTTCACGTATAAGTATCAATAAATGGTAAACGATAGTATAATTACTAAATCTAAACTCCAAATGATTATAATCGTAAATACGATTATACACAATATGTAAATCGTTATTCTTTATTAACAAGAGAGTTAAAATGAGGAGGATTTATGAAAGAAATTAAGAATAGAATTAGACAATTCAGAAAAGATATGGGATTAACAATGGCGGAATTCGCTAAAGAAATAGGAGTATCTGCCGGAAATGTTGGTGATTGGGAATCAGAATCTCGCACCTCTGTGCCAGGAGCACAAGCGCTAATCTCTATCGCCAATACATACGATGTTTCTATTGATTGGTTATTACTAGGGGAAATATCGAATAGAGAAAATTCGCTAGATGAAAAGTCATATAGCGAGCATATTAAGGCGAAGTATGCGGAAAATCCAGAGTTATTTGCTAAGTTAATGGAGATTTCGTTTCGTATGAATGAGCAGGACTTGACAGATCTACTTAAGTTTGCTGAAGCCATTCAGCGCACCGAAATTCCACTTGCTAGTGCTAGTGAATCATAATCTATTTAATCTAATTTAGACTCGTAGTAGCTTTTAAGATTAAAAGCTACTACGAGTCTTTTTTTTGAATAAAATTAGCAATAATATTCTAACTTTACAAGAACATTCATATCGTATTAATAATTCTTGAAAACCTTTTCAAAAAAGGATGGTGGACTTGAGAATCACGATCAAAGATGTTGCCAAATTGGCTAATGTATCCATAAGTACTGTATCGAGGGTAATGAATAATCCGATTGCGGTACAAGAAGATAAGCGACTAAGAGTTCAGGCTGCTATTGAGGAGTTGAATTTTGAGCCAAGTTCTTTTGCAAGAGGTTTAATAAACAATCGATCTCAGACCATTGGTGTTTTTATCCCGGACATTCTTAATCCTTACTATAGTGGAGTAATTCGTGGAATGGAGGATGCAGCTAAGAGCATAGATTACGTGCTAATAATTTGTAATACAGATCGAGATGAGCAAAGAACATTGTCTTATTTGCAAAACTTTAGGAATAAGCATATTGATGGCATATTGTACACGAGTGATTTTATGCGACCAAGCTATTACAAGGAAATTGATCAATATCATATGCCAGTAGTTTTAGTATCGACGGAATCTAAGGAGTATCCTCTTTCATCGATCATGATAGACGATGAGAAGGGAGCATACGATGCTGTGTCATACTTAATTGGATTAGGCCATAAAAATATCGCTTTTCTAGGATTCACTTTGCCAGATCCAATTACAGGTGACAAAAGATATCGAGGATTTAAGCAAGCATTGAGAGCTGCTAATTTGTACGATCAGTGCAAAAACTATACTGCATTTGCAAACAATTGGTTTGAAGAAGCATATCTTTCAGTCGCGCAACTCATGCATAAACACCCACAAATAACCGCAATATTTGCCTGCTCAGATGAATTTGCAATGGCAGCGATGGCTTATCTTCACGATAACAACCTACATGTACCAAAAGATATATCAGTGATAGGCTTTGACAATGTAAGGATGTCATGGATGGTCACTCCAAGACTAACGACAATTGCTCAACCAATGTATGATATTGGTTTTAAAGCGGTTTTACTGCTTCACAATCAACTTATGAATGAGTTTAACTCCCCCTCTCAAATATTATTACCGCATGAGCTCGTGATTAGAGATTCTACAAGAGAGTTAACTTGACTTCGTTATCAAAGTTCGCTTTTTGAACAACCTCTAGTAAGGTGGTGATGCTTGACCAAGACATAGTCTGGTAGACTAGCGAAATTTTTTGCTTGCTTGGTTTCAATACTATGAAGGGGATGATTTGAAATGGTCAGATACAAAATGATGACATTGCTCCTTGTATTGGTGTTAGTACTTTCAGCATGTGGCGGTAACAAGGATGAAAATGAACCCAAAACCACGAATACTCCTACCAACAATGTAGATACAAATAAAGAAGAACCGATAACGGAGCCAGAAGAGAAAGAAGGGACTCCACTTGAGCTAGCTTATGAAGGTGCATATAAAGGTACATCAGTATCTATGTTTGGACCTTTTGTTGATGAGGACGAAGTGAAATTTCTAGATGCAATTGCTGAGTTTGAAGAAACGACAGGCATTGATATTCAATATGAAGGATCAAAAGAGTTTGAAGCAACCATTGGTGTTCGTATTGAAGGTGGAAATGCACCAGATATTTCTGACTTTCCTCAGCCAGGTCTTTTATCAACATTTGTTAGTCAAGGAAAAGTGATCGATGTCTCGACTTTCCTTGATGTAGAAAAATTAAAAGGGAATTACAATCAATCTTGGCTTGATATGGCTTCTATGAAAGGTCCTAATGGCGATATTATGGCAGGAGTATGGAACAGAAGTAGTGTAAAAAGCTTAGTTTGGTATCCGAAAAAGCAATTTGATGAAGCAGGATATACAGTTCCAACAACTTGGGATGAACTGCTTGCACTAACTGAACAAATCGCAGCTGATGGGGATACAGCTTGGGCAATCGGAATTGAAAGTGGGGCAGCAACTGGCTGGCCAGCTACTGATTGGATCGAAGATATTATGCTACGTACAACATCTGCTGAAAACTATGATAAATGGGTTACTGGTGAGCTTAAATTCACTGATCCAATTGTGAAAAATGCATTCGAAAAAATGTCTGAAATTTGGTTGAATCCTGATTACGTATATGGTGGAACAAAATCGATTGTAACAACATCATTCGGTGACTCTGTATTACCAATGTTCAAAACTCCTGCAGATGCTTGGTTACACCGTCAAGCAAGCTTTATTACTAGCTTCTTTCCAGAAGGCGTAACTGCTGGTGAGGACTATGATTGGTTCTACTTGCCACCAATTGATCCACAATACGGTAGCCCTGTTCTTGTAGCAGGAGATATTTATGCAATGCACAATGACCGCCCAGAAGTTCGTGCCGTTATGGAGTTTTTCACAACAGGAGAATCAATCAAAAAATGGGTTCAATCGGGTGGCGTAATTGCTCCAATGAACGATGTAAGTCTTGACTGGTATCCTTCAGAAGCGGAAAGACGTATGGGCGAGCTAGTACAAAATGCTTCTACGCTTCGTTTCGATGGTTCTGATCTTATGCCGGGTGCAGTTGGTGCGGGTACATTTTGGAAAGGTGCGACTGACTATATAAGTGGGACAGTTACATTAGATCAAGCACTAACTGAGATTTCAGCAGGCTACAACAACTAGATAAAAGATTATGCTTTCGAAGTAACTTTTCATTTGCGAGAAGTCACTTCATGGAGCCAATGAAAAGTTTTAGATTATGCTTTCGAAGTGACTTTTCATTCACGAGAAGTCACTTCGTGGAGCCAATGAAAAGTTTTAGATTATGCTTTCGAAGTGACTTTTCATTTGCAAGAAGTCACTTCATGGAGCCAATGAAAAGTTTTAGGAGGGCTTACTATGCGTACATCAGTACCAGGAGTTAAACCGTTGCGTATCATATTAAGCACTTTACTGGTGATCATCAGCAATGCAATGATACACTCCATGTTCTATATTGTGTTAAGGGACGGTAATCTTCCTGGTGTGATTAACGCAGTGGTAGCCATACTATGGGGGATTTTCGGAGTATATTTCATATACTGGTCCTTTAACTTGGCGATAGAGCAATATCCAGATCGCTGGAAGC